>CAMAPT010000009.1 GCA_945860225.1 Chitinophaga pinensis
TACTTTTTAGTAGTTTTTTTAGTTCATTAACTGACTCTTTTACCTGTATTGATTTTGGCGCAGACATAATGATTTAATGTTTAGTCCAAAAATAATAAAAAGAAATCCAATATGCAAATATTGGACTAATTATTTATTCACATTGGTATTACTTGAAGGTCGCTCAATATTCTATATGTAATTTCAATTCTTGCTCTTGCAAAATCTTTATTTTCAAGGTCAGTAGATTGAATGCAATTTGCAAAATAGTATACATTATTATTTTTTTCTACGTAGCCAACATACCATCCCACAATCCTTTTATCTTCATCAGACCATCCCGTTTTTGCTCTAATAACATAATCTAAAGTGTCTTTTGTAATCATTATTTTTTTTACAATATCTACTGTACGCTTGGAAAATGGAAGTTTATTATTTCGAAGACGTTTTAAAAAATCAATTTGCTGCTCGGGTGTCACACGAAGACCGCCTTTTAACCAAAATAGGTCTAAACCTCCTGTTGTGTCTGCATTTCCGTATTGTGCTTTTTCTAGCCAAAATTTCATTTTTTCTTTACCCACACGTCTTGCAAGTTCTTTATAATACCAAACGGTTGAATTTTTAAAAGCTAATTTCAAATCGTGGTTTTGGTTCCATTTAGGGTTAGGTCTTACTACACTATCCCAAGGAATAACAAAATTTTCATCTTTAATTACTCCGGTCTCAAGGCCAATTAGCGAGTTGCAAATTTTGAAAGTCGAAGCTGGTGAATATTTTTCTTTAAATTGTGATTGATTATAAAAAGTAAACTTGTCATTCCTTTGGTCGTAAAGTACAAATGAACCTTCAACTTTAAATTGGTCGTAATACTTTTTGAAGTCGTCAAGATTTTCAGTCGATTGTTTTTGATAAAAGCCTGTCAATCCGAAAAATACTAAAATCAAGAATAATAACGGCCTTGTTTTCTTCATATTATTCCTGCTCACTTTATGGTAAAAGAAGCAATTACAAATTACAGCTCATCTTGCAGAAAAACTTTTTTAGCCGTTTTAATTGCTAATGCGTTATATTTTTTTTCCATATAACTCAACACTTTATCTAAAACCTCTTTACCTTCTGCATCCAATTTATTCATTTCCTTGGCAAATACTTCGTTTAAAGCAGTTTCCTTAATGTATTTAATTTGTCGGGGAATTTCGCCAAAGGCAAGCTCTATTTTGCGTTCTTGAAACAACTGTTTGAATTCTTCGACCTTATCAGCAATAATTTTTCTGCAAGATTCGACTTCTCCTTCGCGTTTCAATAAATTTTCGGCTGCTTGTTTTTTTAATGATTCAATATCAATATAGCACACATCATACAACTCAATCACTTTAGGGTGTATATCAGCAGGAATGGCTAAGTCAATAATCACTTTTTTAGACGAATCGTTGGCGAGCAATGTATTATAAATTTCGTCCGTAATAATGGCTTCTTGTGCTGAGGTGCAAGTAATTAATACATCAAACCCATCTTTAAAATCCTCAATATTTGTTAGTGGATATGCTTTCCCATTCAAGTCCTTGGCTAACTTTTCAGCATTAGTCAATGTTCTGTTAAATACAGTAAAATTGGCATATTGATGCTTTTTTAAGTATTTAGCCATATTGGCATTTGTTTCGCCAGCGCCAATAAACACAATTCTGGCATTATTTTTAATGCCTAAACTCCTAAGTTGGCGGTAAGCCAAAGAAACAATTGAAACCGGATTTTTAGCAATGTCTGTATCGGTATATACTTGTTTAGCTGTTTCGATAGTTTGCTTAATAGCCAAACGAATGGTATCTCCGGTAAGTCCTAATAAATTACAAAATTCGTAAGCTTTTCGAACTTGTGTAATGATTTCTCTTTCCCCTACTACCAATGAATCTAAGGAGGCAGATACTTCAAACAAATGGGTTAACGCCTCATCACCTTCATATATAAAGGATTTCTCAATAAGAGATGTCAAATCTTGAACCGTTAAACGGGAATTAACCGACTGAAACAATTCGGAAAGAAATTTTGAGGTTATTTCAACATCTGTGTTAACGATAAACTCTACACGATTACATGTGCTCAAAAACATCAACTCTTTCAATTCCATCTTGATTTTCAAACCTCCCAAGTAATCAGCCTGATGGTTTTCATCTAAATGCAATTTACCAATCAGTTCTAAAGGAGCTGATTTATGAGTAATTGAAATGATTTTGAACGAGTTCATAAATACAATAACAAATTTCGGTAACTCAATGCTTTTATGTGTCATCGTATTGTCATAAAATCATATTTAAATTGATTCTAAATAAAATTTTACGGAATTATTTATGAGGGATTACATCACCTTAAACCCTCCTGCATCAAACAAATCTTCCTCGGTTAATGTTCCTAAATCAATAATTTCTGACTCATATTGAGCCCTTAAAGCTTTTAGCCAACGTTTGGCTCGTTCTGATAATTGAAAATCGTCCGACATCAAACGTCCTCGCATCACCAAAATTCCCAAATCAGCTCCCTCATACAAATAATCATCTTTTTGAGTAATCTGAAGAAAAAATGCCTCATTATCATCAACCACAGACTGGCGATGTGCGTCCATTTTTTTGAATTGAATATGGCCATTTTTTTTCATTTCCCAGATACCCGACTCTGGCACTTTGATAGCCAATTCTAATGATTTTTTAGTATGCTTAATCACCAATTGACTCCAACTATCCATATTTTCGGCCTCAGACCAACGATTAACTAGCTCATTCACATTGATTTCATAAGGAACATCCATCCACTCCAACAGATGGAATAGAAATAAAGGAACATCCGTCATGGCAAATTTTGAATGGTTAGTCAGAGAACTCACGCCCGAAATACGAGGATTTAATTCTCCTAAATATATTTCACCATTATCCTTATCAATTAAAAAATCTAATTCAAAATAGCCTTTGTATCCTTCTTTGCGCAATTGATCGCCGAATTGTTGTGTATATCGCTTTGCTTTTTCACGAATATCTGCATTAAATGCATGACCGAAAATTTCGTTCCCACACCAGCCACCTTTGTAAGGTGTTAATTCTTTAAATCCAACTAACTCGGTCATTAAAGGAGCAACTAAAGTACCATGTCTCGTAACACATCCTTCTATAGCTGTTCCATAACAATGAATACGTTTCATGATTTTCACTTCACGTTCAGCAATAATTTCTTCTTTATATAAATTAAAATCATCTTCGTTAGATATAAAAAAAGTAGTGTGCCCCGAATCTCCGTAAGGGGTTTGAATGACTAAATCCTGACCTAATTGATCTGCTACCTTTCGTAAATGATGGTAATCATTTACAGGAGAAAGTACATAAGGCACGCAAGCTACACCGGCTTTTTCGGCCGTTCGATTGGTATTCACTTTATTATCTAAAAAAGAACGTAATTGCGCTGAGGGAAAACAAACATCTAAACCCAGAGCTCTTGCTAACTTTTCGGTTTTTTCATCAAACATCAAAAATAAGGCCTTTCCCATTTCACCATCAACACTGCGCGACTTGATAAACTGAATGACTTCAGGATGTTGTAACAAATAATTATTAATGTCTTCTATCCCGGTAAATTCTTCGTGGGGCATTTCCTCTTTTGGAGAAAACACATTAGGATGCTGGCCATTATATGAATCAATATGACTGATGAATTTGAAATTTGAAATCCATTCATCCATTCCCAATAAATTAAAATTAGTTGCACTAATAAAGTAAATTGGTGTTCGATTTGATTTGAAAAAATCTCTTATATCTGATAAAGTATGTAACGTTTTCATCGTGTAAATATGTATAGTTTAAAAGGCTGTTGTTTATGGTAATAATCCTTTATTTTTTCGATTTAATTTTTGTATCGGTACCCGAAACAGCATGCATCATACCCATAGCAGAAATCGTATTTTTTCTATTCAAGGCCTCCATCGTAAATACTTTTAATCCCAATTCGGCTCTGTAGCCATGAATTTCTTTGACATCTAATGCAATCATAAACCGGATAATTTCTTCACTTACTACTTGCCCGGGGACTAATATCGGAAATCCCGGAGGATAAGGAATAACAAACGAAGTGGACACTAATTCTTTATGATTGGCTAATTCCTTGAGGCAATCTTTTAATAGCACATATTCACATAATTCTTCTTCATATGCGAGGAAAAAAGCTTCGCGAATGTTGCCTCCCGGTACACCGGGAGATGCCTGAAATGACCGATGAAAGTAACTGAAATCAGGCAATGGTGGCACGTCTTTAATTAAAGCGGTAATGTGTTTCTCGGAAATTTCAGTCTCACGTTTATTTAAAGATCGTATACTTTCATCTAACTCATCGGCTATTTGCAACAACGCATTAATTAAAAAGGTAATGCTCCCTCTTGTTGTTCCAATATTAGTCATTAACAACACCGTATTTCTGGACGTTTTATTTACCTGTATGTTAAAACGATCCATCAAGTAATTATTTTTAAAAGCATCACCTGTAATGCCTGCCTTACCTACTGATAATGTGACTTTGGTAGGATCTAATACAAACTCATCTTTCTCCCAAGCTTCCTCCATCCTGTCCCATCCATCTTGTTCTGTATAATACTCACTTAACCCACAAGTACGAAATTCTGCAGGAATAATATCTTTCACACCAAGTACATGAAAATATTTACTAAGACGGGGATGGTCTTGGATTTTAGAACGTAATACCATCGCCATTTCGATGCTTTTTTCTACCAGTTCATATCCTTCTAATTCAACTTGTCTTCTGCCTACATCTAATGATGCTAGTATTTGGTAATTGGCCGATGTAGTAGTGTGGGTCATATAAGCTTCCTGAAAATTATCAGCCACTCTTCTGCTAAATTCTTCATCCCAAATTTGAATCATAGAACCTTGACGAAAACTTGACAATGTTTTATGGGTACTTTGTGTAGCATACACTCTTATTTTTACTTTATCAGGATCTGGCATCATCGGTATTTCTCCGGGATTTAACGAAGCGATATGGGCTTCGTATTCTGCTCTGTATGCCGCACTTCTATATTTATGAAATAACTTTTGAGCCACATACATTCCGGTGCGTTGCTTATACGTGTAGGTGAAACTTGCAAAAGCAAACCAGGCCTCATCCCACAAAAACACCATGTCGGGTTTTATGGCCAATACTTCCTGCATAACACGCTCTGCGTTATACACCAATCCATCAAAAGTGCAATTGGTTAATAATAACATTTTAACCTTATCCAACCTTCCTGCCTTACTCAGGGCAATTAACCGTTCCTTAATAATACTCAACGGAACAGCACCATACATCGAATATTTTTGAATTGGATATGAATCGAGATAGGCCGGAAATGCACCCGCCAATACCAATCCGTAATGATGTGATTTATGGCAATCTCTATCTACTAAAACAACATCTCCGGGTTTAATTAATGCCTGTTGTACAATTTTGTTTGCGGTAGATGTACCATTAGTCACATAAAAAGTATGCTCGGCCCCATAAGCTTTTGCAGCTTTTTCCTGCGATTTTTTTAATGGACCTTTTGGTTGCAACAACGAATCTAAGCCGCCATTAGTAGCCGACGTTTCTGCTAAAAAAACATTTCGACCATAAAAATCTCCGAAATCGGAAATCCAACGAGACTTAAATACAGAATTACCGCGAGAGATGGGCATAGCATGAAAAACACTGGTTGGCTTTTTGCTATACTCGGTTAATGCGGTGTAAAAAGGTGTTTCGAAACGTTCATTAATACCACTGATGATACTGAGATGCAATTCTTGCACATCTTCCATCCGATAAAAAATGCGGCGAAAAGCCTTAAGTGTCGAATCATGCAAATGAGTAAGCGACGAATCTGTGATGTAATAAATATCTAACTCAGGCCTGAATTGATGAATATAGTTTCCTAACAATGGTCCAATATCAGCATCAGACACATTGGTTAAATCGATTTTTAAAACATTTTGAATAAATGGTTTAATCAACTTAGTTATATTGGTTGAAAAATGAAGGGGTGCATAACGAATACAAGCGGCTTGTATATTATAATTAAAAAACAGACAAATTAGCGCGTCCTGAAAGGAACGTTGCACAACAATATCATAAGTCAAAGAACCATGTGGATTAATAAATTCTTTGAATTTATTTTTAAGAATTAATTCTTCCCTCGATGACAAATCCTCCACATATAGCACTTCAAAATAATTTTTTTTAAGCGTGCCTTGTAACTTTTCTTTTGGAATTTCATTGGCATAACCACCATTAAATTTTTCACTTAATACTTCGGGATGTGTTCTGTAATTATCACTTACCAAAAGATACACAATCTCAGACAATTGATTACTAACAGCCTTTAGCTCCCGCTTATCAACTGATTTAATAATTTTTCGAACTAATGCAGCGCCCGGAAATGAAAAATATTGTTCGATACTTAATAAATTTTGGAGCGCTTCATATAATTCTGTTAATCGACTCTCCACCATGGCCGATTGCTGAACCCGGGTTATTTGATTTGATTTTTCTTTCAGTTCATTCCATAAATCAATTCTTAATTGATTGATGTTATAATGTTTCGAGTTCATACGCACTAGTTTTTAATGTTTGGAATGGAGCGCTAATCTATTTCCTTCTGAATCAATAAATAAAGCAAAATAACCAGCTGTTTCGCTCAGAAATGTTTTTCCCATCAACACTCTTCCGCCGGCTTCATTCACCTTAGATAATACGTTGTTTAAATCTTCACCTCCATTGAGATAAATCAATGGACCAACTTCACTCGGAATACATCCATTTCCTGTAACAATAGCGCCTCCTATACCGCTATCAGCCGGAAAAAAACCCATCGCGTATCCATTTAATTCAACCGTTGTTATTTCAATACCATAGATATAATTAAAAAATGCCACCGAACGATAATGGTTATAAGCAGGTATTTCAAACCATGTCACAAAATTCTTGAATGTAGATGGCTGTTTTAACTGAGCCTCTTTTATTCTCTTTTTTAAATTAACCGTTGACCCCATAATTATCCTTATTTTATTGAACCACTTTTTGATTATGCACGGCATACACCATCTGATGTCTTAGCCGTTTAATTTTTATGTAAAGATCATTTTTTAAATTAAAATCGCCTTATCATTTCGGCGCAACATTTCCGTGATTCACCTCATTTTTAAGCTTTCTAACTAATGTGCTACAAAAAACCGTGATTTAAATTCTAATTTTACAGAAAGATTAAAACACCCTATTTACTTTTTTGCTTGAAAACATTACTCCATAAAATCAGTTCCAATTATTGGATTCAAACGATGCTAAACAGTTATGGTTTGATGTTTTTTTCATTAAACCCTGTTTTTGCGTCCATTATTATTTTGGTTACTTTCTTTTCGCCAGCTGTTGGGTTTTGTGGATTATTAGCAGTTGCGTTAATTAATGTATTTGCATATGCTATAGGCTTTCAAAGAGATGATATTCAAAAAGGGCTTTTTGGTTTTAATGCCTTGTTTTTGGGCTTAGCTTTAGGGTATGAATTTGCATTTAATATTCCCTTTGTTTTGTTATTCATTAGTGCCATTTTGGTTTTACTTTTAATAACCGTATGGCTCAAAGGCTTGTTGGCAATTCATAATTTACCTTTTCTTTCCTTTCCTTTTATACTAACGTATTGGGCTGTTTCATTGGCTGCTTCTCATTTTTCTAATATTCAACTTGATGAGCAACATATTTATATCATCAATGAAACTGCTCGCCATCAATCCTCATTTTTCTATCACATCGTTCATTCACTCGACCATATTCATTTAAACCCTATTTTATTAAGTTATTTTAAAACACTGGCCGGCACATTTTTTCAAACCAGCATATTAGGGGGCATTCTACTTGCCTTGGGATTACTTTATTTTTCACGCATTGCTTTCTCATTAAGCATTATTGGATTTTATTTGGCTTATTGGTTTTATGGTTTATTTGGGGCAGACGCGAATGATTTAAACTATAATTTGATAGGCTCTAATTTTATATTTTTAGCCATTGCTATTGGATGCTTTTTTATCATTCCTAACACGTATAGTTATCTTACCGTCGTCGTGCTCATTCCCATCTTGATGATTATTTTATTGTCCCTAGCAAAAATACTAAGCGTTTTTCAACTAAAAGCCTACTCTCTCTCATTCAGCTTAGTTTGCACGGCTTTTTTATATGCGCTAAATCAACGATGGCGTCATCACTACTTAAATGTGGTAACCTTGCAATATTTTTCGGCCGAAAAAACTATATACAAATACCTCAATTCAATTCAACGATTTAAGTATGAACATTTGTATAAACTGTCTCTGCCTTTTTCGGGAGAATGGTATGTGAGTCAGGGTTATAACGGAACAATCACCCATTTGGGTGATTGGAGTAAAGCGCTTGATTTTGTCATTATGGATTCTAAATCAAATACCTATCGACTACCAAGCAGCTCGAGAGAGGGGTTTAACAGAGAACATTTTTATTGTTATAACAAGGAAGTGTATGCACCTTATGATGGTTACATTTACGATATATTAAACACTGTTGAAGAAAATGATATTGGAGATGTGAACACTGAAAGAAATTGGGGGAACACCGTCATCATTAACCATTTGAATGGATTATTTTCCCAAATCAGTCATCTAAAAAAAGATTCTTTTGGCGTGTTTATTGGTCAGTATGTAACTAAAGGCACTTACATTGCTACTTGTGGTAATTCGGGTCGTTCGCCAGAACCCCACATTCACTTTCAATTACAAACTATCCCTACAATTGGTGCGCAAACATTAGAATATCCTATTTCATATTTTATTGAAAGACATGAGTCGGATAAAAAACTAAAAATATCTGAAATACCAAAGGAAAACACATTCATTAGCAATGTTCAGGTAAACGAATTATTGACAATTGGTTTTTCGTTTTTACCCGGACAAAAACTCACATTCAAGAAAGAAAACTCTGATACACCTGTTGATTGGGAAGTATTAACGGATGCTTACAACCGAACGTATATCTACTGTCAAGAATCTGATTCATTTGCCTATTTCGTAAATGATGGCGTTATGCTGTATTTTACGGATTTCGAAGGAAATAAAAACTCGCTATTATTTCATTTCTACTTAGCGGCTTATCGCCAACTATTAGGATATTATGACGATATAACCATTGAAGATAAAGTCCCATTAATTCACTTCAATCATTCTTGGATACAATTTTTTCAGGATTTCGTGGCACCGTTTTATGTATTTACCAAGGCCAATTACTCGTCTAAATTTACATATACCGATAACGCTTATGCTCCTCAACATTTAATTATTCAATCTCATGTCGAAACAAGGCTGATTAACCATCCTTTCAAAAGCATTTATTTTGAACTTGAATTAAAAAATTATAAACTAAACCGCTTTACCATTCATCATAAACACGAGTCAGAAACTTATTTTATTCAATCACATTAACAACTAAAAAAAATACCCATGAAATCCTTGCAATCTATCTTCTTATCAGCCATCTTATTAGTAAGCATCGAAACAAATGCCCAAACAAACAAGGCCCTAAATTCAGCCTTTATACAATCTTACGAATTAGAAGCGACCAAAAATTATGAAGCAGCCATTAACTCCATTAATGCCCAATATAGCGCAAATTCATATGAAATGAATTTGCGCTTGGGTTGGCTAAATTATTTAGCAGGCAAGCATAAAGAATCGGTTAACTATTATGAAAAGGCAAGTAAAATTATGCCGGCTGCCATCGAACCATTGTGGGGTGCCATCAATCCATTAACCAGATTAGAAAGCTGGAGTGAAATCGAAAAAATATATGGTTCTATACTAAAAATAGACCAAAAAAATACTCAAGCAAACTATTATTTAGGTTTGATTTATTATTACAGAAAAGACTATATCAAAGCAAAAAAACAATTTGATGTCGTTCTTAATTTATACCCATTCAATTACAATTATATGCTTATGAGCGCTTGGACTAACTACTTTTTAGGCAATAAAAATGAAGCGTCTATATTGTTTAACAAAACATTGTTATACACACCCAACGATAAATCTGCCTTAGAAGGTCTTAGCCTAATTAAATAACCCATCATGATACTTCGTAGAAATATCCATATCATTCTGTTTTTTACCTGTTCATTTTTCAATGTGATGGCGCAGGAAACGATGTATTCCGAATCGATTGAACAAAAAAGTTACCAACTTTATTTAGATAAAAAATGGGATGAATTGATTTGTGTTGGAAACAATGCTATTAAAAATGATATGGATTATTTTTATTTGCGCATGAGAATTGGTATAGCCTATTATGAAAAAAAAGACTACGCATTAGCAGAAAGTCATTTCAGAAAAGCCATCACATTTAATTCGAGCGACGACTTAGCTTTAGAATATTTATATTATAGTCTTTTACTAAATGGAAGACAAGAAGAAGCTCGGTTATTAAGCAAAAAGTTTAGTGCGGAGCTCGCAGAAAAAACCGGTACCAATAAATCATCAAGCATCCAATTTATAATCATTGAAGGAGGCACTAAAAAAACAGATAGTAGTGACTATTACAATGCTTTCACAAAAACAAAATCCAACTATTTCAAACCGCCCGTTTATTTTCAAATAGGAATAAACCACTCTCTGAAAAATTGTTTTTCATTATTCCACGCATTCAGCTACTATAAACAAAAAAATTACATTGGTAATGTCAGCCAACTGCAGTATTACCTGAAAGCTACTGTTCCTCTTAAAAAAAACTGGATGCTTATCCCTGCTTTGCACATCATACAGTCAAACTTCTCTTCCGAAACAATAACAAGTATAACAGATACCTTGTGGCCTCCGGGTTTTCCAGCTCACTCATTGCCTCCACCAGGTGCCCCTCCATTAAAAACAATAACTCACACAGTATCTACTACGACCGATTCGAAATCTAATTACCAAGTAGGTTCATTATCGTTCCAAAAAAATTATAGGTCTTATGTTTTTTCTTTAGGAACAAGTCTATATAACATGGGAGGCGTTATGCAATATATTCACAGTGGCTTTGTATCTTATTCGGTATTTGGAAATTCGAAATTAATTGTAGGAGCTACGGGATACCTGCATCAGTTACAACATGAGTCATCTATGCACACAGCAATGGCTCCTTTTGTGTATTTACAACCCTACAATCAATTATCATTAAAATTAAGTTATTTCCACAATTCGACTAACAACATAGTGGAAGACAATGGCTACTTGGTAAATAATTCCATCGATTTAACTACATCTAGATATTCGGCATTGGTAAACTTTACAATCAATAAGCACATCAGTTTGTATGGCTTATACCAACTAGAACATAAAACAGAAAGTTACCAGTCATTTCAATACAAATACCACATGATATTAGGAGGATTGAAAATAACGCCATAAAAAACAACGTCTCACTTCATTTTAATAAATAGATTTCCGGAAATAGAATTTATTTTGAGTGTGTCTTTTCTATTCTCTAATTCAATATTACTAAACTCACATTTTACCTCCATGAAATCATTATCGTTTTCTATTCGCATTTTATATTCAGGTATTGTTTGATCTGTGGTGCCAAATTCTTTGTTCAATCGTACAACTAAGTCATTTAATAGTAACGGTAAAGACATGTCTTGTGTTTTTAACCAAAGGGTATCAGCAGGTGTAAAGGAATACATAAAATTATAATCAGTACCACCTATTTTAAAATTTATTATTGAATCATTTGGCTGCACATCTTCTCTATTTTGATTAAAATAAATTAGGTAATCATAATTTTTAATTGCGGTTACATTATTTGCGGTGGACGAATAGTTGTAATAAGCATTTACCAGTTCCTCCTCTTCCTCTTGATAACGGTATTCGTTAGTGAGTCCAAGTGCCATAGTATATAATTCGGACTCGCTATAATAACCCCATTTTTCCTTATTGAGGACTGAGGTATTAAATTTAAATATTGAATCAATATCCTGCTTGTACCATGACTTGATTGAACCGAAACCATGGTGTTTATCAAGGTAATTAAGAATTGACAGAACCTCGTTGTGCAAAGAATCTGATAATAGGCCTTCATTTATGTGCTCTGCTTTAAATAGGAAGCCATCTGTAGTGTCACTTTTTAAAATAGCTTCTTGGCATATTTTTCCATTTTTCAGCATGTTATTACCCTCTAAAAGTTTCTGCAAGCGATTTACTTGATGTCTTTCACTTAACGAAAACATACCCCATGGGCCAAAAGAAATGAGTATTAACAAAGTCGCTAATGAGATAGGTATAAATTTAATGTTGGTTTTGCCTGTAATAAAATAGAGGCAAACTACCGTTAACCATACACCAAGCATCAAAATTAAATAACGAGAAACGGTTATGCCATAATCGTTAATTCGCATAAAAATGGCGATAAACAATAGGACAATTAATGGTAATAAGGTAAAATAATATATTTTGGAAATGCGTTTAATCCAAGTGTTTTCAGTTGAATTTCCATAAGGGTAAATTAACAAAAAAGTAAGAATACCAAGGATTGAAACGAAAATTATTAAATAGGATACCAGACCACTTGGCCAACTCCAATAAAATAAAATTTTTGTTCCATAAAGGTATAGTATAGCTAAGTATAAAATCAATAGAGGCAATAAAATATACTGACTAAAAATTTTTAAACCTTTCGGGTATTCATAAATCTCATCTAATACATCAAAGTTTTCGGGTATACCAGAAACAAAAAACCAGGTATTGAAAAATCCATAGGTCAATATTTGAATATCTAAATATAACCGATCGTTCATTTTTAAATTAAATAATTGATTGACTGCAAATAGCGCCATGCAAAGACCGCAGCAGATAACCGATGAGAATAAAAACGAGGTCCAAAACCTTAAAAAAAGAATTTTATTATAGTTCCAAAAGCCGTTGAGTTTTTGTTTGGATACAAATGGGATAAAGGAAACTAACAAATGAATACTAATATTATAGATAACATATTTAGCATAAGGTTGGCTTGTTATTTGGGCAGACTGACTATTTGGAAAGGACAAATAGATTAAAACCAAAATAACACTAGAAACTAAAAAAAGGAGAAGAGCGATTTTTTTATTTAATTTTTCTTTATCAACCAATATGGTTACACAAAAATATAATGGAATGCCTATGGCAAAACAAAGCATTAAATTAACGTAAGGAAAAATATTTAAAGTTTCGTTTTTGTCTTCAAGCAAATAGATTCCTAATACGCTTGCCATTAGAGATGATATAATACTCAAAGGAAATCTTAAAAAAGATGTTTTTGCACTTGACATCAAATAGTTCAAAGAAGGTAATTTCATTTTTTATATATTTAATCGTTTAGCCAGTTTATATTCGTTTTTGTTTTCGTAAACAGGACTACTGTGAATTTGGTATTTTGAAATGTTTTTTTCTCAAATCATATTTTTATTTAGCAAAAGCCAAGTACTTATTGTAGCCAATAATTATAAATCTGTCAATTCAAAAATATTTCAATAACTATGCAAGATATGATGACTTTATAATACTTCATTTAACTAAACTTTTACTGTAAAGTAACATGATTCCTTAAAATTACTATCATCAAATATAATCTAACATTTACCGACCATTATAATAACATCTAAATAACACGAAGAAAGAGAGATGAAAATAAAACCGCCTATTTGGCGGTTTATTTGCTTTGGGTGGGCAATACCGGGTTCGAACCAGTGACCCCTATCTTGTCGAGGTAGTGCTCTAAACCAGCTGAGCTAATTGCCCAAAAAAAAGCGAATATAATATACCCGCTTTTGTGGAGAATACCGGATTCGAACCGGTCACCTCTTGCCTGCCAGGCAAGCGCTCTAGCCAAATGAGCTAATCCCCCATTTTAAAAATTTCGGAGACAAATGTAGTAATTTTTCATCTCCGAAATCCAGTTTACTATAATTTAGCTTTTATCTCAACCATATCATATCCTTCAATAATATCGTCCACTTTAATATCGTTAAAGCCGTCGATGTTCAATCCACACTCATAATTAGTTGTCACTTCTTTAACATCATCTTTAAAGCGTTTCAATGAGCCTAATCCTCCAGTAAACAATACGATACCATCTCGAATAACACGCACCTTAGTATTACGCATTACTTTACCATCTAACACATAACAGCCGGCAATTGTACCAACCTTACTAATGTTGAATACTTCACGAACCACAATGTTACATACAATTTTCTCTTCGTATTCAGGTGCCAACATACCTTCCATGGCAGCTTTTACTTCGTTAATAGCGTCATAAATAATTGAATATAATCGAATATCAATTTCTTCTGTTTCAGCTAATTTACGAGCTGTAACCGACGGACGAACCTGGAACCCAACAATAATAGCATTAGATGCACTTGCCAACATAACATCCGTTTCACTAATAGCTCCAACCGATTTATGAATAATATTAACTTGTATTTTTTCAGTAGATAATTTCAATAATGAATCTGATAAGGCCTCAATAGAACCATCCACGTCACCTTTTACAATAACATTTAATTCTTTGAAATCACCAATTGCTAAACGTCTTCCTATCTCATCCAACGTAATATGTTTTTGAGTACGAATACCTTGTTCACGCTGTAACTGTAAACGCTTGTTAGCCAACTCACGCGCCTCACGTTCATCAGTCATCACATTGAATTTGTCTCCTGCAGTAGGGGCTCCATTTAACCCTAACAACTGCACTGGAATAGAAGGTCCGGCTTCTTTAATATGAACACCATGTTCATTTGTCATAGCTTTTACTCTACCGCTATAACAACCTGCTACTAAAATGTCCCCAACACGTAATGTTCCTTTTTGAACAATTACATCCACCACATGTCCTCTTCCTTTATCTAATTTTGCCTCTACCACAGAACCAGCAGCCTTTGTTTTAGGATTTGCTTTTAATTCTAAAATTTCAGCTTCCAAAATCACTTTTTCTAACAACAAATCGATGTTTTTTCCAAATTTTGCTGAAATTTCTTGACATTGCACTTTACCACCCCACTCTTCTACCAAAATATTCATAGTAGATAAAGCTTCACGAATTTTATCCGGATTTGCACCTGGTTTATCAATTTTATTAATTGCAATAATCATTGGTACGCCGGCTGCTTGCGCATGGTTAATGGCCTCTTTCGTTTGTGGCATCACGCTATCATCGGCAGCAACCACAATAATAACCACATCCGTTACTTTAGCACCACGGGCACGCATCGCTGTAAAGGCCTCGTGTCCTGGAGTATCTAAGAAAGTAATAGATTTTCCACTTTCCATTTTAACATTGTAACTACCAATGTGCTGGGTAATACCCCCTGCCTCACCGGCCAAGACATTTGATTTACGAATATAATCCAACAAAGACGTCTTACCATGATCAACGTGGCCCATGATTGTTACAATTGGAGGACGTTCAACTAAATCATCTTGATTTTCAATTTCCTGTTCTTCAATAGCTTCTTGTACCTCAACGCTTACAAATTCTGTTTTGTATCCAAACTCTTCTGCTACAATAGCTAAAGTTTCAGCATCTAAACGCTGATTAATAGATACAAATAAACCTAAACTCATACAAGTTGAAATGATTTGAGTAACTGAAACGTTCATCATTTGAGCCAACTGATTAGCCGACACAAACTCTGTCACTTTCAATATTTTCTTTTCCAAATCTGATTGCTCTTGCTCTTCTGCAATCCTATCTCTTACATCATCACGCTTATCTCTTCTGTATTTGGATGTCTTAGACTTAGCTCCCTTGCTACTCAAACGAGCAAGCGTTTCTTTGATCTGTGCTTGAATTTCAACATCAGTCAAAGCTGGTCTAGCTTCTCTGGTTGCTGGCTTCTTCGCACGCGGATCACCATATTTTTCTTTAGCTCTGTCCTTTGCCAACTGAGCTTGTTCCGTTCCAACTTTTTTAATTTCTTCCTGACTTAAACCTCCTTTACGAATACGTTTACGTTTTTTCTTATCGGCGCCAGCAGCAGTATTTGCTGGAGCAGTCGTTTTTTTAGTGTCTTTAGCTACAGGCAATTCAATTTTGCCCATAATTTTTGGCCCCTCCAATTTTTGATATACTGTTTCATGAAACACTTCTTTAGGTGCTTCCACTTCAGGTGTTGGAGTGCTTACAACTATTGGTGTTTCAACAATTACTGGTGTTTCAACTACCGCCGATTTAGCAGCTAATGCTAAATCCTCTTCAGCTTTTTTCTTTTTATCCTTAGCCGCTTTTTCTTCTGCTAATCTTTCTTCTTCGCGTTCTTTTCTAGATTTTTTATCTGGCTTAGTTTTTTGATTTAACGTGCTTAAATCTAATTTACCCAAAACTTTAGGCCCAGTAATAACAATAGGAGTTTCTTCAGATTCTGCAACTACTTTAGGCGGCTCAGGGGTTACAATAGGTGCTTGCTGTACAATTTCAACAGCATCCTGAGCTGCTTTTTCAGCTATCAGCTTCGCTTCCTCAGCGCGCTTTTTTTCTTCAACAGCCTTTAACGCAGCCGCAGCTAGCTCTTTTTCACGAAGCTCCTCAAGTTCTCTAGCTTTTACGACTTTTATATCCTCGACTACAATGGATTCACGTTTTAATTTATTAAGACTAAGTCCCACATGTTGCGCCTCTTCTCTTGCAGACTTATCGCTAGAAAATTCTTTAGATAATAAAGCATATTCTTCATCGCCTATTTTGGCATTTGGATTATTTTCAACTGGGCGACCCTTTGCAGCCAAGAATTCGGTAATTTTACCTAAGGATAAATTAAATTCCTTTGCTACTTTACTTAATCGCATTTGTTTTGCGTCTGACATATTTTTATTTTCTCGTCTTTATTATATTGCAAATGTGCTTTTTTTATTCTTAAAAAGAAAGCTAACTTTTTATCTATTCGACTAATCTTCAAATTCAGATTGTAAAACCTGTTTTACATCTTCAATGATGTCTTCCGATAATCCTGTTCTACGCACTAACTCGGAAACTTGTAATTCTAAAACAGACTTTGCTGTATCGCATCCAATTTTTTGAAGAGCATAAATAACAGATTCTTCAATTTCATCAGAAAACTCAATCAAATCAACATCTTCAATATCGACAACAGCATCCTCACTATCGCGGAACACATCAATTTCATATCCTGTTAATTTGCCAGCCAACTTAATATTATACCCACCTTTTCCAATGGCCAATGAAATTTGATCTGGCTTTAAAAACACTTCTGCTCTTTTTGTATCTTCGTTCAATTTAACAGAAGTAACTTTAGCCGGACTTAATGCTCTTTGAATTAATAATTGTGCATTAGAAGTATAATTAATAACATCTATATTTTCGTTTTTCAATTCACGAACAATACCATGAATACGAGACCCTTTCATACCAACACACGCGCCAACCGGATCTATACGGTCATCGTATGACTCAACTGCCACCTTAGCTCTTTCTCCTGGTTCACGAACAATTTTCTTAATGGTGATTAACCCATCAAATACCTCTGGCACTTCCATCTCAAATAAACGTTCTAAGAAAGAAGGAGCTGTACGAGAAACTATCACCGAAGGTGTGCCATTTTTTAATTCAACTTTATAAACAACCGCCTTTACAGAGTCTCCTTTTTTAAAGAAATCAGAAGGAATTTGTTCAGTTTTAGGCAACAATAATTCATTTCCCTCATCATCCAACAACATAATTTCTTTTTTCCAAACTTGGTACACTTCAGCATTGATGATGTCTCCAATGCGTTCTTTGTATTTATTATAAATACCCGTTTTTTCTAATTCAAGAATTTTTTGAACTAAATTTTGACGAACAGACAATACATTACGACGGCCAATTTCATCTAATTTAACTAATTCTGTTACTTCTTCTCCAATTTCAAAATCTGGCTCAATTTTATGAGCATCTGTTAAACTAATGTGTTTATTTGGATCGAAATCAAAAGAATCTTCAGCAAAATCATCATCCACAATGGTTCTGTTTTTATAAATTTCGATATCTCCTTTATCAGGATTTACAATGATGTCAAAGTTTTTATCCGTTCCAAACTTTTTGATTAACATCGTACGAAAAACATCTTCGATAATACTCATTAACGTTGCGCGATCAATGTTTTTATCTTCTTTAAATAACGAGAATGATTCGATTAAATTTACACTTTCCATTGTTTTTGTTTTTTAAAATGGTAATACTGATTTTGTTTCTTTAACTTGATTATATAATAGTGTTATGTTTTCTATAACGGTATGATTCCCTTTGCCTATGGCTTTTTTTTCTCTACGTGTTTGCTCAATAATAAATTGATTTTGATCGGCACTTAATAAAACGCCCTCATAACTCACCCCCTCCTTAGTTATCGATTTCACTTTTGTGCCAAGATATTTTAAATACTGTTGAAGGACTTTAAAAGATTCGGTAGCACCAGGAGAAGAGACCTGCAATTCAAAATCTTCTTTTTCTCTATCTAAAGACCCCTCTACATGTCTACTTAAAGCCACACAATCTGCAATAGCTATGTGGTTAGGAGCATCAATGTATATTTCTATTTTATTTCCCGCCAAAACCTTTACATCTACAAGAAATTTATCGGTTCCTTCAAAATGAGCTTCTATTAAATCAATAATGGTTTGTTTTTTTATCATTTTCATCCAAACAAAAAAGGGACTTTTTCAGGTCCCTTGTTCTTTATTCTATTTACAATCGTTCAAAATTACAAGAAAATTTCTTAAACACCAAATATTATATTCATGAGCGAGGCTAAACATCCTCTTTTATTAAACTATAAAAAGTGTAATTTCACCCTCGGTAAATAGAATTATTATCCTGAAAGAACTATAAACTTAATAACCATGAAAAACATTGCCATATTTGCTTCAGGAGAAGGAACTAATGCTGAAAATCTATTTAATTATTTCAATAACGACAAGCGAGTAAAAATCAAGTTGGTATTTACTAATTCTGATACGGCAGCCGTCATTGAAAAAGCTGAACGTTATAAAAAAAATGTTCAAATTATTAGTAAATCTTCCTTGAGAGAATATACAAGTCAAATTATTGAATTTTTAAAAGCAGAACAA
The DNA here is from genome assembly GCA_945860225.1 of Chitinophaga pinensis. Taxonomy (GTDB): domain Bacteria; phylum Bacteroidota; class Bacteroidia; order B-17B0; family Aurantibacillaceae; genus UBA4416. Next base: position 19,128 of record CAMAPT010000009.1, read on the forward strand.
ATTCACCTAATTGTATTAGCAGGATTTTTGTTGCATATACCGGAATCATTAGTGAAAGCATTTCCAAATCAAATTATTAATATTCACCCATCTTTACTACCTCAATACGGAGGAAAAGGAATGTACGGAAAACATGTTCATGAAGCCGTTATTAATAATAACGAGAAAGAAAGTGGCATTACCATTCATTATGTGAACGAAGAATACGATAAAGGCGAAATCATTCTTCAAGCTAAATGCGAGGTATTTGCTTACGATACACCTATATCCTTGTCAGAAAAAATAAAAAAACTTGAATTTGAATATTTACCAAAAGCCATTGAAAAAATGATTTGATTGACTTCATATAACTAAATGTTATGCGTTATTTCTCCGTAAAGATTAAAAAAATATGATATCAAAATATAAAAAACATGTTTAACAAAACAAACATGATCATTTAAACTAACTACACCCTATTTAAACTAAAAAATAATATTGAGGTATGAAATAGCCATTTGCTGAACGCACAAACACAAATGAAGATAAATGGCGTATAACATATGACAACTAAAAAAAATAAAAATATACTTATGAAATAGCCATGTTTTCCGAAACACAAGCACAAATGAAGATAAACTGGCTAAACCATATGACAACTAAAAAACAATAAAATCTACGTATGAAATAGCCATGTTTTCCGAAACACAAGCACAAATGAAGATAAACTGGCTAAACCATATGACAACTAAAAAGCAATAAAAATATACATATGAAATACACAGCTATAAAAAAAGAATTATTTATTGATAATCGGAAAAATTACTCAAAACATCTAAAACCAAATTCATTAGCCTTATTCGTAAGTAACGATATTCTTCCAACAAATGGAGATGGGTCTTTGGGATTTGTCCAAAATAGTGATTTATTTTACTTAACAGGCGTTGATCAAGAAGATACCATTTTAATGATTTTTCCTGACGTAAAGGACGGAAAACATAAAGAAGTATTATTTATAAAAGAAACTAGTGAGCTGATTGCTATATGGGAAGGCGCTAAATTAACGAAACAGCAAGCAACCGAAACTAGCGGAATTGAACACGTATATTGGCATCATGAATTTGAAAAAGTGTTTAAAACATTTGCTTTTCAAGCAGAACATTTTTATCTAAACAGCAATGAACATGCTCGCCGTTACATCAATATGGAAACAGCAGAAATGCGATTTATTAAAACGATTCAAAGCCAATTTCCTTTACATCGTATCGAACGCTCGGCGCCAATTATGCACCGTATACGATCTATAAAACATCCTCTTGAAATTGAATTAATGCAACAAGCTTGCGACATTACTGAAAAAGGATTTCGTCGTTTATTAAGTTTTACCAAGCCGGGAGTAATGGAATATGAAATTGAAGCCGAATTAATTCATGAATTTATCCGTAATCGTAGTAGAGGATTTGCATATGGCCCAATAATAGCGAGTGGTAAAAATGCCTGCGTATTACATTATGTTGAAAATAATAAACCTTGTAATGATGGGGATGTTATCCTACTAGATGTAGCTGCCGAGTACGCAAACTATGCGAGTGACATGACTCGTGCAATACCTGCCAATGGAAAATTCACAAAGCGTCAACGCGAAGTGTATGATGCCGTTTTACGCGTTATGAAATTTGCGACTAACCTCCTTCAAGTTGGAAATACCTTTGACAAATACAATAAAGCTGTTGGAGATTTCATGACTGAAGAATTATTACAACTTGAATTAATAAAAGCCGAAGATGTAAAAAACCAAAATCCAGCATGGCCTGCTTATAAAAAATATTTTATGCATGGTACTTCTCATTTTATAGGGTTAGATGTGCATGATGTTGGTTTTTTTACAGAACCCATGCAAGTTAATATGGCTTTTACAGTAGAACCTGGAATTTATATACCAGAAGAAAACCTCGGAATTAGGTTAGAAAACAACATTATTATCACTCCAACAGGGAATCTTGATTTAATGAAAAACATTCCATTAGAAGCTGATGAAATTGAAGCTTTAATGGATAAATAATCTATCATCCTGTACGATTTAATACAAAATTTCTCAAAAAATACAGTTAATCATATAAAAAAATAGCTTTTTGGGTTACCTTAAACCAATTAAGGTATAAAAGCTAACATCGACTTTATGCCTAAAGTAACGTACACAGACCTTGAATTTATTGAAGGGCTCAAGCATAATAATCATGCGGCGTTACGTGCTTTATACAAAAAGTATTATAACCTCGTTCTTAAATATGTTGTAAACAACAGTGGTAGCAGTGAAGCGGCAGCCGACATATATCAGGAAACATTAATTGTTTTATATGAAAATGTCCAAAAACCAACATTTCAACTAAATTGCCAACTACAAACTTTTATATTCTCAATTGCCAAGCGCTTGTGGTTAAAACAACTAAGAAACAATGGCCACACAACTCGATTTAAAGAGGATGGAGAAGATGATTTAGTAGATGTTTCAGATGAATTAACTGATCACCTAAAAAAAGAATCTGATATAGAAAAAATGAATGTTTGTATGGAAAATTTAGGGGAACCCTGCAAAACTATATTAAAAGATTTCTATATCTACAAACTAAGCATGGAGGAGATTTCCGACAAATTTGGATATACGAATTCTGATAATGCAAAAACCCAAAAATATAAATGTTTACAGCGTTTAAAACGTACGTTTTTTGATGAATAATATGATTAACTGAGAGAGACATGAGAGCAACCGATTTATTTGATAATTACATTTTTAATCAATTATCTCTAGAAGAGAAAAGAGATTTTGAAAATCGTTTAAAAACAGATCCTGCCTTTGCAGCCGCCTTTGAAAAACATCAAACACTAATTGATACCATTAATCAACACGAACAAAGGCAGCATTTAAAACAAATTCTAAATACCATTCATCAGCAAGAATTTGGAAAAGAGGGTAAAATTCTTTCTATCAAAAAAGAGAGTTTTATTCAAAAACATGGAAAAATGTTTGCCGTAGCAGCTTCGGTTACGATCATTGCTGTAATGAGTACTATAACCGTCTTGAGTGCAGGTGGTTATTTATTAAAACAACAAGGAAATGCTATCACAGATTTGAAACGAGATGTTACAGAGCTTAAATATTCACAAGATGCACTTATCAAAGGAATTACAAATGCTAATAATCAACGTTTTAAAAAACAATATGCCCCTGCTAATATCGAAGGAACTGGCTTTGCACTAAATAATAAAGGATACTTTATTACTAGTTATCATATGGTGAAAAATTCTGATTCGGTATTTGTAACTAACAACGAGCTGGATAGAGCATCAGCAAAATTAGTAGCTAGTGAACCTAGTTTAGATATAGCTATATACAAAATAGAAAACTATGATGCCATAAAAAATATATCTTTCCCTTTTTGCTTTAAGGAAAAATATTCTGACATCGGGGATAAAATTTTTACTTTAGGTTATCCTAGAAGAGATATTGTTTATGGCGAAGGAAGTTTAAGTTCTATGACCGGTTTCAATAATGATACCACTATGTATCAAATTTCAATTCCTGTTAATCCAGGTAATAGCGGTGGTCCATTGATGGACGAACAAGGCAATGTTATCGGAGTTATTCGTGGTAAACAAAGTTCGGCAGAGGCTACTGGATTTGCCATTAAATCTAACTTTATCAAACAAACTATTGAAAACCTTAAGAATGACACGTTGCAAAAAGAGCTATTGTTAAGTACAAAAAAATCAAATTTAAAGGGATTGAAACGTAGCGAACAAATCAAAAAAATTCAACCATTTGTGTTTAACGTAATGGTTTACAAAAAATAAGATTAATCACTTCTCTTAAATTATAGCGTTTACTTAATTTCAGGACTATGGTTTTTGGGATTTTTTAACTTCATTCCATGTTTTATACTCATCTTGTTGTTCAGGTCTAAAAGCAGGCATTCTTCTTAATGGCTCACATGGTTTTAAACTTGCATAACAATCAGCCGGCAATTGCTGATAAAGGGCAGTTCCTTTTGTTTTCCAAGCAATCATTTCATCACTGACGTCTTTTACAATTTTTCCTGGATTTCCCACTACCACTTTTCTTGGATCTATTATGGTTTCAGCCGGCACAAAACATAAAGCTCCTACTATGGAATTATCTCCGATTAAACAATTATCCATAATAACAGCATTCATTCCTATCAAAACGTTTTCACCAATAGTAGCGCCATGAATAATAGCGCCATGCCCAATGTGGGCGCCTTCTTTCAATAAGACCGTTGTGCCTGGAAACATATGTATAGTACAATTTTCCTGTATATTACAACCATCTTCAATAATAATTTGTCCCCAATCACCACGAATAGCAACACCAGGGCCAACATAAACATGTTTCCCAATAATAACATTGCCGGTTACAGTGGCATTTGGATGTATAAATGATGTTTTATCTATCACCGGTTTATACCCATTGAATTCGAAAATATTTGCCATTGTTTTTTTCTTATTATGTTTTAATTTTAGTAAATATCAATATAGATGACTGGTTTATTTTCAATAAATAACTGAAACTGTCTATTTAACAGAGTAATGGTTTGATTTTTTTAATTCCTTAATCCAAATCATAGCCGCTTTTTCATCATTAAACATCCTTGCAGGAATCTCTGGACGTTGGAATGTAATATAAAAATTGACTAATAGCCGCATAGCTAATGAGTTAACAATAAAAGCATCCGCATAGCGATAAACCTTGTGCGGACTTTCTGCATAAAGTTTTCTAGTTTCCGAACTGGCGTTATATATTAATCTAGTATCAATGATAACGTAATGTTTTTTATATTCAACAAATTCCATAGCTTGGTCTAACAAGTCATTAAATTCATTGGGTTCCAATTCTGAATTTTCTTTGAGCAAAACTGTTAATACATCCTCCTGAAAACTTAATTTAGCAACCAGGGTATCTATTTGTTTTATCATATAAGTAAAAATAATTAATATAGTTTGATAAAACAATGATGATTATTGTTTGCTTTAAATAACTAAAAATTCACCTTATACCAATCACTACATTTCTTTTTCGTGGTCGAAATAAGGCATTGAATTTATATTCAATTCCTTCGCTTGGCATCAATGCAGGCGATTGCACTAACTCCATTTTTGGATTGATGAGAAAAAAACCAGACAGAGATTTGACATTATACGCTTGCCTTGCTGAACTATTTTTTTCTTGATGTAAAATAATCCAATCTTGTTTAGGATTTGCTTTCAAATACTCTATGTAATTCTTCACACTATCGTCTAAACACACACTAATAAATGTGACCTTATCATTAAATTTTTTTCTTAAATCAACCATTTTCTTCATTTCTTTTTGACTGATTTCGCTTTCTGTAGAGAAAAAATTCAAATAAATATACTTTCCTGTATAACTTGATAAATAAGTCTTAGTTCCTGTCTTATTGTTGGCTAAAAAATCAGGCGCTTTTGCTCCGGGTTGCAAATGATTAATAGTTTGTAAAATATTAGAAGCTATTTTTTTATGTTCTTGAATCAACGATTCGTGATATATTTGTTCAATGACGCCTTTTACCTGCATTTGATCAAACCCAGGACTATAATAAAAATCTAATAACCCTTTTAAAATAACCAATTCACGAATCGTGTCATTAAAAATCATATTATCAGATTTAAATTGTTTTTTCAAATCCTGATAATCCGAAAATTGATTAATACTATTATAAATATTCCCTCCATTTTTGGATGAGGCAAATGCATTTAAATACCCTTTAAAATAAGCATTAAAAAATTGCATATACTCATAATTATCATACTGAATATACTTTCCTTCGAGGTAATTTTTGTTTAGAAAATTTCTACCACGCGACATAGCTGAATAAAAATTTGCAAAAGAATATTCAATATAATTCTTAAAGTAAGTATTCTTAATCGAAACATACCTTTTTTTACAAGTTAACAAAAAGGTATCTAACAAAGGATTTAATTTTGAAGGGGATAGATAGTTATCCTTCACTTTCATAAACACATTATTATATTCTGTATTAAAATCGATAATCAGGGAATTTAACTCAGTACTATCTTTTCCATATACACTAATATCAACAATCGTCTCTGTTCCTTCCTGATTATTAGTTAATGAGTCTTTTTCAGGGAAATAAATGCCATATACGAAATTTGGCTGTACATATATTTTACCTACTAGATTATCAATATTGATTAATATTGGTTTTGTAATCGATGATTGAAACTTAAGTTCAAAATAACCATTACTATCTACGGTGTCTGCACTTTCCTTCATAATACCGTAAGTAATATAATCGGTATAATCACTCAATACAATTTCTTTACCAATATGAGACGCATGAGCCTTGCCCCTAATTGTGATATTTTGGGAATAGCTTTTTGCTAAGAAACTTAACATAAAAATGATGAAATACCTCATAATGAAATTATAACATCAAATATATCATAAGTTACAAATTTTTCACTGAGATTTATCATTTATAGCATGGAAGAAACTAAAATGAACATTTCCATATTTACGGGTTTCCAAATACGCTGGCTTTGGACTTAAATCTGTTTTCGGGCCATGTTCAATAATGAGAATACCATCATCATTAAGTAACTTATTTTTGAATACTAAATCGTAAATAACCCCTATATTCTCTAACTCATAAGGAGGGTCAGCAAAAATTAAGTCAAAACTTGTATGTGATTTTTCAAGATACTTGAATACATCCGCTCTCTCAGTATAAATAGTATTCAAGTCAAGTGATTTTGCCGTGCCTTTTAAAAAATACAAACAAGGAGAATGTTTATCGATAGCCAGTATTTTTTTTGCTCCACGCGATGCAAATTCTAAACTAATATTACCAGTTCCGCAAAATAAATCTAAAACAGTAAGTTCTTCAAAATCAATTCTATTATTCAAGATATTGAACAATCCTTCTTTTGCAAAATCAGTAGTGGGCCTAACGGGTAAATTTTTAGGGGCTACTATTTGTTTGCCTTTATGTATTCCTGCTATTATTCGCAAAATAATCTATTTATAAGTGTATAATTAAAATGTTGAGGCATCCCTTTTATTCCTGTCCAATCTATCGATTTATGCCCTATGCCTAAACGAATATTTTTGATGTATTTTTTTAAAGAATTTATTAATCCTGTGTTAGCCTCCGAATTTCCAACTAGTGTAATAGTCACAGTTAAAGGATTTAATTGATATTGTTCTAAAATAAATAACACATAATATAATATATCTTCCTGAGTTTTTACAGAGAATTGATTAATTAACACGATTGAATGCCCTTGCTTTAAAACGATCTCAATATGAGATGGATTAACTACCATAATCATATTATCCTTTGACAACTCATCTGATGAAAGCATAAGCTTTGATAGTATAGTAAGTTTATGTCTTATTTGATGATTTGGAAAATATTGATCCATCATTGATTTTAAGTCGTCTTCGATAGCATAAATTAATGTCATGTTAGCATTGACATCATCATTTAATAGTATTTTATCAGTTGCAGAACCTGTATTAAATTCAAGTAACAGGCGGTTATGCTCGATGTTGCAAAATGAAGTTGGACAAACAGTAAATTGCAAATTAGAATAATTGACGTATATGTGAGGATATGTTTTTCTAAAAAACTGAAAATGTTTAATCGCATTCATGAAATGGTCACCCAAAACATCGCGAGTTTTATCTTCAATTGGATAATGACAAATGAATAGCGGTTTATTTTGTTCTGACTGAATTTCACAAAACGATATGATATCACTAGACAATTCAATAATCAGAGTATCTGCTAATTCAGATATTTGACCAAATGACTTATGAGTTATTTCAAATGACATGACGTAATTAAAATTAAATTAACTGTGATATCCATAGTTTAATTGCCTATGAAATTCAGAGCAAATAATAGCACAAGCATTAGCCGCATTGAGCGATTCGCTACCATTGCCATTTGCCGCTGGAATAGTGATGTGATGAGAAATATATTTCATAACCGATTCAGATATCCCATTCGCTTCATTACCAATCACAATCAATCCGTTTTGCAAACGTTCAGTATATATATTTTCGCCTTTTAAAATTGCACCATAAATAGGTTTGTTCTTTACATTAGGCCATAATTGTTCAAAATCTAATGCTATTATATTAACTCGAAGTATTGCACCCATTGTTGCCTGCAAGGTTTTTGGGTTATATAATTCAGAGCAGTTTGGCGAACATATCACCTGTTTAATTCCAAACCAATCGGCTATACGAATAATTGTACCCAAATTACCAGGATCTCTGATATCATCCAAAAACAAAGTTGTAGATGTATCTAATAAAGAAACATCTAAAGAACATTCTATTTGTTTGATGACAGCTAAAACCTGATTAGGAGTTGTAAGTAAACTTATTTTATTAAGTTCATCAACGGTGATTTCAGTGTAACGAATCTGACAATGATCTAAAGTTTTTTTATGCTGATGAATATAATCAGATACGGCAAATAACTCTTTAACTTCGTAATATTGATTGTGAATAAATTCCGTAACTAGTTTAACACCTTCAACAATAAACAAGCCGAAATGTTCCCTATTTTTTTTAGAGTGCAAGGCTTGTACATGTTTTATCTGATTTTTACTAATCATATTTTAAACTTAAATTAGTAGGCTATAAATGTAAGTAAACCATTTGACCTATCTGCAGGATATAAGAAGATTTTTAAATCAAACTCATGAGATGAAAAGGGTTTATTGTTTTGCTATATTGTGTGTTTTATTATTGAGTTCATGTAATATCAATAAACATCTCCAAAAAGATGAATTTTTACTGATACGAAATTCCATTAAACAAAATGGTACTCAAATTGACCATGCAGAGTTGGAAGCTTTTATCAGACAAAAACCAAATCGAAAAATTTTAAAATTAGTTCGCTTTAATTTATGGTTATACAATCAGGTCAATCAGCAAAAAATGCTCCTTATAAAGGATCAACGAAACATAAAATTTGACCACATCAATGCGAAGCGTATCAAAAAAAATGACCAAAAAAACAAAAAACGTCTTGCAAAAGGTAAAGCATTAAAACAACCCCATCTTAAAAATAAAGAAAAATTAACTTTCAGAGAAAGTCTCTTAGAAGCTGGGGAGCCGCCGGTTATTTTAGATACTGTCTTATCTAAAATAACTAAAAATCAATTACAAAAATTTATTTTCTCAAAAGGTTATTTCGACTCTAAGGTTAAAGATAGTTTAGTAATAGATAGCGCAGACAAAAGGGCCAAAATTTTTTATTCAATTACCAAGTCTAACCCTTATTATATAAATCATATCAATTATGATATGGAAGACCCCTTAATTAGTTATTTTATATTAAACGACACAACCTCTTCTTTAATTAAATATCAGGATGTATATGATGAGGATGTTCTGCAAAAAGAAAGAGAACGCATTACAGAAAGTCAGTTAAATAATGGCTATTTTTATTTTGCTCCGGAGTATATCAATTATTCAGTAGATACAAATTTAACCGGACAACGTGTAAATCTAAGCATTGGGATTAAATTATTTTCAAAATCTTATAGCGAAACTAATGATTCATTAATATATACAAGCCATCCACGTTATTATATCGAAAATGTATTTATTATTCCAGAAACTATTCCTGATTTTAAAGGAAAAGCAAATGATGCTTATCTAAAAGATACATTAGAATATAACGGACTAAAAATTCTTCATAATAATCCTTTGTTATTTCATGAAAAAGATTTAACAAGAGATATTTCCATTTCACCAGGTCAATTATACCAACAATATTTTGCCGAAGAGACTTACAAAGCTTTAAGTACTTTGAGAGTATTTAAAAGCGTGTATATACAATATGTGAAAAACCCTTACTTTTCCGACAAACTGGATTGTTACATTGTATGCCAGCCGCTTGTTCGACAAGCCTTAACCATAGAGACAGAAGGCACTAATACTTCAGGTAATCTTGGTATTGCCGGAAGTTTAGTTTTTCAAAACAAAAATGCTTTTAAAGGTTATGAACTTATTGAACTTAAATTAAAAGGATCTCTTACGGCTCAAAAACAATTCAATTCCAGTCAAACAACCGATATTAGTAATGTCCAAAATACATTTAATACAGTACAATTTGGTCCTGAACTAAATTTTTATTTTCCTAAACCATTATTTCCATTTACTTTATTGTATCTAAATAAAAATATTGGCGAAAAAAATTATTTTAGTCAACCCAAAACAATGGTCAATTTATCTATTAATTATCAGTCGAGACCAGAGTTTAATAGAAGCATTTCAAATATTTCATACGGGTTTAAATTCAAAAACAAGAATGGCTTATTAACTTACGACCTTATTCCTTTAGAAGCGTATATTGTAAAAGCCAAATTATTTGGCAATTTTCATCGTGAGTTAATCACCTTAAATGACTTCTTCTTATTAAATTCATTTCAAGATCACATCACTACATTATCAAAAATTTCAGCTACATTTAATAATCAAGGTATGGTTAAGAAAAAAAACTTGATGTTTTTAAGAGGAAGTCTCAGTTCATCAGGCAATCTATTAAGAAGCATTTACTCATCAACGAAACAACCTCAGGATGCGCAAGGACGCTACTTAATTCAAGATATTCCTTTCTCGCAATTTGTTAAATTAGATATAGACTTTCGTTTTTACGCTCAAATCCGTAAACTCAATAAATTCGCTTATCGTTTTGCCGGTGGGTTTGGCAAACCATTAAAAAATTTAAACACTTTACCCTACGAACAAAGTTTTTTTGGCGGAGGACCAAATAGTAATAGAGCTTGGCGTGCCCGAACTTTAGGACCAGGTAGCTATTCGCAACCAGATTCTATTAATGCCCGATACGATAAAATAGGTAATATTCAACTTGAAAGTAACATTGAATACCGTTTTCATATTTTTAAATCTATTTACGGCGCCTGGTTTGCCGATGCCGGTAATATTTGGTTATCTTATATAGATCCTACTAAGCCAAATGGTTTATTTAAAATCCATCAATTTTATAAAGAAATTGCCCTAGGTTCGGGTTTTGGGTTGCGTTACGATTTCAGTTTCTTTGTTTTACGATTAGATGCCGCAACTCGCATTCATGATCCTCAGATGATTGAGTCAAAACGTTGGGTCATTGGCAAAAAACCCTTACGTGAAACCACCATCCTAAATTTTGGAATTGGATATCCATTTTAGTACTCAAATATTCTTTTTAGTTCAAGACTAATCTCCATATTTATTTTTGTCTTTCAAAAAAGGCTATCTTTGCAACCTTATTTTTAATGTTCCATGAGTTTTACAGAAGAATTACATAAAAGAAAAACATTTGCCATTATTGCTCATCCTGATGCCGGTAAAACCACACTAACCGAAAAATTATTATTATTTGGCGGTGCTATTCAATCGGCAGGAGCCGTTAAATCCAATAAAATCAAAAAATCAACCACCTCCGATTTCATGGAAATTGAGAAACAACGTGGTATTTCCGTTTCAACTTCCGTTATGGCTTTTGATTACAGAGATTTCAAGGTTAATATTTTGGATACACCAGGTCACGAAGATTTTGCAGAAGATACATACCGAACATTATCGGCTGTAGATAGTGTTATCATGGTTATTGATTGCGTGAAAGGTGTGGAACCTCAAACACGTAAATTATTAGAAGTGTGCCGTATGCGCAATACACCTGTTATTGTTTTTGTAAATAAAATGGATCGTGAAGGCCAAAATGCCTTTGATTTATTAGATGAAATTGAAAAAGAACTAAAAATAAAAGTAAGACCTTTAACTTGGCCCATTGGGATTGGTAAATCATTTAAAGGGGTTTATAATTTATATGAAAAAAAATTATCACTTTTTCAAGGCGACAGTAAAACGACCGTAGAAGAAAGTATTGTATTGAATAATGTCAATGATAGTGAAATTGAACAATACATTAGTCCTGACTTTGCGAATCAATTACGAAGCGATATCGAATTAATTGATGGTGTATATGATGATTTTAATAAATCTGAATATTTAAAAGCCAATGTAAGTCCAGTATTTTTTGGTAGTGCGGTTAATAATTTTGGTATTAAAGAATTATTGGATTGTTTTGTTGAAATTGCCCCAACACCTCAAGGAAGAGATACCGATGTGGCGGGACACATTGAGGCTGAATCACCAAAATTCAGTGGTTTTATCTTTAAAATTCATGCCAACCTTGACCCTAAACACAGAGACCGAATCGCCTTTTTACGTATAGTTTCCGGAAAATTTGAACGAAACAAATATTACCACCATGTGCGCGAACAAAAAGAAATGCGATTTAGTAATCCTACAGCTTTTATGGCGCAACAAAAATCAGTGATTGATGAATCATTTCCAGGCGACGTTATTGGTTTATACGACGCGGGTAATTTCAAAATTGGAGACACATTGACAGAGGGTCCAAAATACAACTTCAAAGGCATACCAAGTTTCTCTCCGGAGTTATTTAAATATGTCACTAACCTTGACCCTATGAAAACTAAACAATTACAAAAAGGATTAGAGCAATTAACAGATGAAGGAGTTGCTCAATTATTTACTAAAAAAGCAGACGGAAGAAAAGTTGTTGGAACAGTCGGAGCTCTTCAATTCGAAGTAATTCAACATCGTTTAAAATCTGAATATAATGCCTCTTGCGGTTATGATTCTATCAATTTGTACAAAGCTCTTTGGATTGAATGTAACGACAAGAAAAAATTAGATGAATTTTTAATTGATAAATCAAACCATATCGCATATGATAAAGAAGGTCGTTTAGTATTTTTAGCAGAGTCGGCTTGGTTACTTGAAATGGCACAAACTAAATTTCCAGATATTAAATTTCACTTAAAAAGTGAGTTTTAACGTCATTCGCTCATTTAATTTTTTCTATTTATTACCCTATTAACTGGACATTTTTCAAGATAAATAAGGCATTTGTCCTTTTGATATTTATATACTTAAAATATGCAAAAAATTTTAATTACAGGTTCTAATGGTTTATTAGGACAAAAATTAGTTTACAAATTAAAAGATAAGACTAACATAACTTGCATAGCAACGGCGAGAGGCGAAAATAGGTTAGTCAAAAACACAGGGTATGAATTTGCAGAATTGGATATCACAAATTACGAGCAAGTAATATCTGTTTTTAGCCAATTTATGCCTGATGTCGTCATCAATACAGCTGCTATGACGAATGTAGACGCCTGTGAAACAGATAAAGAAAATTGTTGGTTATTGAATGTGACTTCCGTTGAAAATCAAATTAAAGTTTTAGAAAAATTATCCAAAGAACACTCAGGATACCAACCTCATTTTATTCATTTATCAACCGATTTTATTTTTGATGGTACTCATGGCCCGTTAGACGAAAATGAAACTCCCAATCCATTGAGCTATTACGCCGAGAGTAAACTGGCTGCTGAAAAAATTGTTCAATCAAGTTCATTGCATTGGGCCATAGCACGCACCGTTTTGGTATATGGCATTGTGGATAATATGAGCAGAAGCAACATTGTTTTATGGGTAAAACAAAATTTAGAACAAGGTAAAACTATTAATGTTGTAGATGATCAATACAGAACCCCCACTTTAGCCGAAGATTTAGCAGATGGTTGTATTTTAATAGCAGAAAAAAAAGCAAGCGGTATTTACAACATTTCAGGAAAAGATTTTTTAAATATATTAGAAATTGCTCATGAGGTAGCTGATTATTACCAGTTAGATAAATCGCTCATTAAACCATCAAAATCTACAGATATCAAACAACCAGCCAAACGACCACCTATTACAGGTTTTATTATTGAAAAAGCCAAGCGCGATTTAGGATACAATCCACATAGTTTTTCTGAAGGTATTAAATTTTTAGAAGAACAACTAAAAATGATGAATCAGTAGTTTACCATTTACATTTACAACTTGGAGATAAATGTACCTTGGTATTCGGGAGCATATTTTGTATTGTTAATTGATCTTCGTCGCTAATCAAAATATTTCTTAAATCCAACACGCGAAGGGATTTTAAATCAGATAGTGTAGATGGATATTCATCAAAATTATTACTCCATAAATCTAAAACTTGCAAATTCTCGAGTCTTCCGATTTGAGGAGGAAGGCTTTCCAAATCATTCTGATTAAGATTGAGATATTTTAAATGATGTAATTTTCCTATTTCTTTTGGCAAATGTTTTAAGCCTGTTTTACTGCAAGCTAAATACTGTAGATTTTGCAATAAATATATACTATCAGGTAACTCAGCAATTGTATTTTTACTAATATCCAAATACTGAATGTTCTTACATTTCAGAATTTCTTTTGGAAACGACTTTAAATGTTGTTTTCTCAGCACTAACTTAACAACAGCCTCTGGATTTTTAAGTGCGTCATTTAAGTTACTAATAGGTGTTAACGTATCGAGAGTTAAGGAATCTAATAATTGAGCATTGGATGTATTAAAATGACAAAATAAACCAATGAATAAAACTACTTTGAATAGTTGACTATATATTTTCACAAGCAATTTGATCATTGGCTAGGGCTCGTTTGAGTTCATCTAAGTTAGAAAATTTTTGTTCACTCCGAATACGTTTTACAAATTCAACTTTCAATTGCTCGCCGTAGATATCTTGATTAAATTCAAAAATATGAACTTCAACTTTAATGCTTTTTTCAACATCTGTCGTTGGATTCATTCCAATATTTAACATGCCTCTGTGTGTTTGATGACCAATTATCACATTCACAGCATAAACTCCAAGCTTTGGGAGTAATTTATCCGCATCTTCAATCAAAATATTTGCAGTCGGATAACCTATCGTTCTTCCGAGTTGCTTTCCTTTAATAACCCTACCACTGATAAAAAAATGGTAGCCGAGAAATTCATTCGCTGTTTTTATATCTCCATCATCAACGGCCTTCCTGATTCGTGTGCTACTAATATTTAATTGATTAATCTCCTCAGCTGGAATTTCTTCTAAATCATACTTATATATTTCAGCAAACGTTTTCAAAGTATGAATACTCCCCTCACGATTAGCCCCAAACCGGTGATCATACCCAATGACAAGATGCTTTGTTTTTAATGCCGAAACAATAATATCCGATATATAATTGCTCGCATTCATCTGAGCAAACTCTTTAGTAAAGGGATAAACCAACACGTGGTCAACACCTAAATTTTTTAACAAATGACATTTTTCATCCGTTGTTGTAATCAGTTTCAAATCTTTCTGATCCGGAAACAATACTTTTCTAGGATGCGGGTCAAAGGTAAAAAGTACAATTTCACCACCCAGCCTGTGTTTTATTTCTCCTAAACGTTGTATAATTTTTTGATGTCCTAAATGAACACCATCAAAAGTTCCAATAGTAACAATAGAATTGGAGAGATTTGATAGTTCGGATATGTGATGGTAAATTTTCAATAAATTAAAAATAAAGATAAGCGTTTTTAGAACACTTTAACGCTACCGTTCTTGATTATATAATCTACGCCATTGATGTTAAACTTTTTACCAGTACTTTGTTTCATCAAATCTGTAATGTCTTGTTCAATTGTGTGCACAGAACCTTTTGTTTTATAAGCAATATTTAAATAATCTTCGTTAATTTCCATGCCTTCATAAACACCACACAGAACAACACGAACTGGTACTTTAACACGAGATAATAATTTAATATCTCTTGCTTTAGCCCAGTTATCTGCAATTAAAATAATATCATCCACCTTACCACTTTTTCCTAACCCAAAAAGAATTGCTTCTATAGGATTCTCGGGCGCATCTCCTCCCTGCCCTTTCTTAATTGTCAATTCCATAGTGGCAATTAATTCTTCCATCGCCTTTGCCCTACAATGGTATACTCCACCGGTAGCCCCTATTTTTTTATTTTCATCCTTTTTTTTGTCACCATCATTAAAGAATACAAAATGTTGACTGGTACTATCCTTAATAAAGTGTAACTTAAGCCAAGTGCTAATTTGAGAGGCATACGGATACATACTTCCGCTTAAGTCAGCCACAATTAACTTATTTTTCCATTGAGAATTTCGCTTAAAAACAGTATAAACAACATTTGTACTCGTATCGTTAAAATTTGGCTTTAAATTAGTTTCACTTTCTGTACTGCGACTTTCAAATGCAAATTTTCCATTTTTATCATATACTTTATAAAAACCATTCAGATTTCCCTTTTTAAAATATCCCTCAGCTTTTATATTCCCATTGGGATAATACGATAATTCTAAGCCTTCTTTAACGCCGTTTTTAAATGTTTCGAAAAAATCTTTCTTACACCTTCTGGAATAATAAATGGAGGGCCCATCAAGTACCCCATCTTTAAAATAAGACTCATGCTCTAAGCAATCTGGTTCATCAAACCAAGCAATTTCTAAACCTTGTTTTTTATTGTTTTTATAGGTTACCTCACTCTTTAGATCACCATTAGACCAAAATTCTTTCCATACACCTTGTTTTAAGGTGTCATGATCCACCACATTTATGGTATCATTTTCATAAACATTAAAACTTAGCATTGTTTGAGAGTTTAATAAAAAACTAAAAAACAAACTGCTAATCAATAAAATATATGCCAAAAAATTATGTCTCACTTTAAAATTTTCAACCCAAAAATATTAAGTTTTTGTTTATTAAGTACTCATAAAAAACATTAAACAGACTATTTCAATCATCTATTCAACAAAATAAGTAATTATAAATTTACTCAGCCGTCCTTGTTTAACGTGAATTTCGGGATTAAATTGGTATAAAAATGCTTAAATTTGGTAAATTATCAACTTATTATGTTAGAAAGAATACATACCCTATTACAAGAAGTAGAAGATTTTGCAGCAACTAGTAAAGAACATGTTGAAGAATACCGAATCAAATGGTTAAGTAAAAAGGGCGAGATTACCTCTTTATTTGATGATTTTAAAGTAGTTGCTCCTGAAATTAAACGTGAAGTTGGCCAAAAACTTAATGAATTAAAAAATAAAGCTCAGGATAAAATTAATGAACTGAAAAATCAGTATGAAGAATCCTCCAACAAGGATGCTTTTAAACACCTTGACCTAACTCTACCTTCAGATCCAACCATTCAGATAGGTTCCCGTCACCCACTATCTTTAGTGAAAAATCAAATTATTGATGTATTTGCGCGAATTGGTTTTACAGTAAGTGATGGCAGAGAAATTGAAGACGATTGGCATAATTTTACGGCTTTAAATACTCCTGAAAACCATCCGGCTCGAGATATGCAAGATACATTTTATGTGGAATTGAACCCTGAGATGGTTTTAAGAACTCAAACTTCTTCTGTGCAAGTTCACATAATGGAAAATCAAAAACCACCCATTAGAACCATTTCTCCTGGAAGAGTTTATCGTAACGAAGCCATCAGTGCTCGCGCACATTGTCAATTTCACCAAATAGAAGGCTTATATATTGACGAAAAAGTATCATTTGCTGATTTAAAACAAACATTAAATTTCTTTGCAAAAGAATTATTTGGAACAGAAACTAAAATTAGAATGCGCCCTAGTTACTTCCCATTTACCGAACCAAGTGCAGAAGTTGATATCAGTTGTACTATTTGTAAAGGAGAAGGTTGTAATGTTTGTAAACATACTGGATGGGTAGAAATATTAGGTTGCGGTATGGTGGATCCTCAAGTGTTAGATAATTGTGGCATTGATAGTAAAAAATATACCGGCTTTGCTTTTGGTATGGGTATTGAACGTATTACGATGCTAAAATACCGTATCAAAGATTTACGCTTATTTTTTGAAAATGATGTTCGCTTTTTAAAACAATTTTCCGGCGAATAATCATGGAAAAACTTGCCAGAAAAGATATGATTTTCCACATGCTGGAAAAAGAACCCAATGATGTGTTTTTGAATTATGCTTTGGCTATGGAACAAATTGCTTCATCTGATTTTAAAGAAGCTGATATGCAACTTAAAAAAGTTTTATCCATTAATCCCCATTATCTACCTTGCTTCTATCAATTGGGACAAATTAATGAAAAGCTTAATAATGTGGAAATAGCTTTAGATTATTACAAACAAGGAGTTACAATAGCAAAATCTCAAAACAATATAAAAGCTCTAGGTGAATTAAATGAAGCAATATGGCTATTGGAAGATTAATTTTTATACTTTGTAATAGCTGCTGCTCTTAACGACTTGATTGGTTTAATTACTCTCTATGGAACAAGAACAACAACCTAGAAGAAAAAATCGTATTCCACTTTCTTCTGAGGAATTGTATTATCTAAAAAAAATTAAAGAATTAAAGAAGATTAAACATATTGAGGGATTCAAAAAAACCAAATTTTATCAAATAATCAATCGCATCAATATTATTCTTGCTTGTTTTTTATCTTATACCTTATTTACAATTTTGTTTTTTTGTCACTGGCAAACTGCCACCATTTCAAAAGTCAATTGTTTTTATGGAGATAAGAATCCGAAAACACTCTTAAGAGCTGTTAAAGAATTTACGGTTACAACTACTAACGGTGATGTGATTCCTGTAAAATCGAATGCTTTATTTCGAACACCCGCAGAACTCGAAACCTTTTTTATCGGAAAAGATTTACTGTTTCGGAAAATATTGAAAATTAGGTTAATCGATCAACATCAATCATTTTGGCACATTAATACTTACCCAAAATTATCATTATGTATATTTTCGTTATGCCTTGGGTTCTTAATTTACGTCGTCAATAAGCATTTAACAGTAAATGGATTATTGACAGTATTTGGATTATTTACGCTCACAAGCCTTTATTTTGTGACAGTATAGTTTTTAACTTCAATAAGTATCTAATTCTAAACAATAATGCTATGGAAACAAAACCTAGGCCTACGCTCAACCCCAGCCACACACCATATACTTTATAATCAAAAACAAAGGCCAATATATAACACAAAGGCAGTGCGATAAGCCAATAACCAATAAAGGCTATATAAGAAGAAAACTTATAATCATCCATGCCTCTTAATACCCCTGCCGCAGCAACCTGTGTTCCATCAAACAATTGAAAAAATGCAGCCATTAATAATAACTTAGATGCAATTAAAATAATTCCTTGATCATTACTAAAAATAGATGGTAAATACTTGTTGAAACAAATAAAAAATATAGCCATCAATCCCATAGTAAAAATGACAGATTTATACGACGCTTGAATTGCTAATTTCATGTCATTTACACTTTTCAAAGAATTAAAATTTCCCACTCTAATTGTTGTTGCACTGCTAATACCACTAGCAAACATATAAGTAAAAGCGGCCATACTTAAAGCAATTCCATGTGCATCGAGTTGTTCTTTACCAAATACTCCTGCAAATAACCCGGCAATAGCAAATGCCGCTACCTCAAATGTAAATTGTAAAGCCGAAGCCAATCCATCTTTAAATAATGGCCAAAACTGTTGGGCGTTTAATTTGGCATTCTTATAGAATACTGCAAATGAATTAACCGATGGATGTTTGAAAACAAATACCAAAAAGCCAATTCCCATAAAACATCGTGCTATAAAAGTGGCCCAACAAGAACCCATGTATCCCAATTTAGGTAACCCTAAATGACCATAAATAAGTAAATAATTTAACACAATATTCAGCAAATTTCCGGCTATACTGATATACATAGCCGCCTTCGTATTACTCAACCCTTCAGTATATTGCTTACATACAAAAAATAGTGCTACGGGAATAATGGAAAAAATCAACACATCAAAAAATGGAATCGCTAACTCAACCACATCTTTTGGCTGCTGCATGTAAGTTAATAAAGGTGAAGAAAAAAATAATATGACAAATAACAAAACAGCCACCGTCATATTAATAAAAAGAGAATTCTTAAACAAAGAAGCTTTCTCCTTTTCATTTTGATTAACATGCGCATCTGTAACAGCTGGTGTTAAAACATAACTCATCCCAATACTAAATACTAGTAGAATAACAAATAAATTATTAGACAATATTCCCGCTGCTTGTTCTGTATTTCCAAGATTTCCTAAAAAAATATTATCAACCATGCCGGTTATGATATGACCAATTTGAGTTAATACCAAAGGAATGGACAAAGAAATAGTTTCCTTTAAATGAATTTGATGAGCTGTTTTTTTCAAGATGCAACAAATGTAACAGATTTTTAAGTGCTAAATTAATTTACTGAAAAGTCTTACTTTTAAAAAACAATATATCTAAAAGACCTAATGAATGATTCTATATCTGTTGATGATGCCATAAAAAAGGGAAAGCGCTTAGTGAACTATCCCGGAACGACAATTATGTTGGGAACACTTGGGATTTGTTTTTACTTAGGAATTCAACACATAATGCCATTTTGGATTGTGCCTCTAGGTTTTATTCTTTCTTTTGTTTTTGCATGGATTTACTGGAGTTTCATGATTACCAAATGGAGACTGTGGGCTTTTGATAATGTTCGTAATGTTCATGAATTAAAAAAAAGAGCCATTCACGAAAAATTAATTTGGCCGGACGATAGCTTTTTTGAAAAAACTGAAATACGCAGTATGGCTGACAAAGAAAAATGGAATGCGTTACAATACAAATTTTCAAAAAAAGATATGTTTATTGATGATTTTACGATTCCGAATGAAACCATCATTTATTTTTCAAAGAGTAAAAATTTAACTGAAATGGCCATTTGCGTCGGTTGTATAATTGTAGGAATATGCCTCATTATAGTGAATAACAATTATTTACTTGGAATTATTATGTGTGCAATTGGTATTTACTACGGATACAAAAAATTTAAAAATGCTACCAATACAAAACCTCAAATTATTATAAACGAAAAAGGCATTAAAACTGCTTCTACTAATTTTTTTGAATGGAAAGATATTAAATATGAAGATGTGGTTAGTACTGGAAGCGGAAAGCATACGAAATATTTTTTCAAGTACAATTATCCCAATGGTTGTGTAGAATTACAAATTGATGACCTCGATACTAATTATGATAAATTAAACAAATTACTCATTCTTTACCGAGGGCGAAACACAAAAAGAAGCAAACATCATTCTAACTCAATGAACCTAAAAGCTAATGGCAACTAAAAAATACATATAGCTACAAAACATGGCAATGAACAATCTTAACTTATTGTAATTTTGAACCTATAAATACAATCTCGTGTCTAAAACCAAAACTTCTTATTTCTGTCAAAATTGTGGCGCACAAGCGGCCAAGTGGGTTGGAAAATGCCATAGCTGTGGCGAGTGGAATACCCTTGTGGAAGAAATCGTTCATAAAGAAACTAAAAACGATCGCCTTCAATTATTTTCCGGGAATAAAAACAATCAACAATCGAATAAACCTGTTTTATTACAAGAAATCGGATTAACTGAATACCCACGCATTCAAGTACCGGGTCAAGAGTTGGCTAGAGTTTTAGGTGGTGGTGTGGTGCCTGGTAGCTTAGTATTATTTGGTGGCGAACCGGGTATAGGAAAATCTACTCTGATGCTACAATTAGCATTACGACTTAAAAATCTCAAAGTACTGTATGTGAGTGGGGAAGAAAGTGAACAGCAAATAAAAATGCGAGCCGAACGTATTGGTGTTACAACCCAAAATTGTTTTATTCTTCAAGAAACCAATACTCAAAATATATTTACACAAATCAATGCCATTCAACCTCAATTAGTAGTTATTGACTCTATACAAACAATTCACACTAGCTATATCGACAGTAGCCCTGGAAGTGTCAGTCAGGTAAGAGAATGCGCTGCAGAATTTTTGAGATTTGCCAAAGAAACCAATGTGCCTGTTTTTATGATTGGCCATATTACCAAAGAAGGCAGTTTGGCCGGGCCTAAAGTACTAGAACACATGGTTGACACAGTTTTACAATTTGAAGGCGATAGAAATCACATTTATCGTTTACTAAGGGCTACCAAAAATCGTTTTGGCAGTACCAACGAAATGGGAATTTATGAAATGAACGGAGATGGTTTAAAAGAAGTATTAAACCCATCCGAGATTTTAATTACCAATAGAAAAGAAGCAACAAGTGGGGTTACTATTGCTGCCACATTAGAAGGAAACCGACCTTTACTAATAGAAACTCAAGCTTTAGTTAGTACAGCAGCTTATGGAACTCCTCAACGTTCTTCCACCGGATTTGATTTACGCAGACTATCGATGTTACTAGCCGTATTAGAAAAACGTTGCGGATTCCGATTAGGAGCCAAAGATGTATTTATTAATATTGCGGGAGGAATAAAAGTTGAAGACCCGGGAATTGATTTAGCACTAGTATGTGCCGTATTATCGAGTAACGAAGATTTACCGATTGCCCAAAATGTATGTTTTGCGGCCGAAGTTGGACTAACCGGAGAAATAAGACCAGTGAATAGAATAGAACAACGCATTTCAGAGGCTCAAAAACTAGGCTTCGAAAAAATTTATATTTCTTCATATAACCTAAAAGGATTAGATACTAAACAATATAAAATAGAGATTGTAGCTGTTTCTAAAATGGAACAAGTTTTCACACATCTATTTGGATAAAAAACGTCCGTTTTCTTTTTCACTTAAACTACTTCCTATCAAGTT
The DNA here is from genome assembly GCA_945860225.1 of Chitinophaga pinensis. Classification (GTDB taxonomy): domain Bacteria; phylum Bacteroidota; class Bacteroidia; order B-17B0; family Aurantibacillaceae; genus UBA4416. The sequence goes on from CAMAPT010000009.1 coordinate 41,788, forward strand.
GTTAAATGATCTTACACTAATACCTAGTGTATAATTTATACTTTAACAAATAAACTGCTTTTAAATTGGCACAAGATTTGGAACTGTTAAATTAAAATCTCTGATTTAAATATTAAGGAGTTTTTGTTCAATACTTTGACTTATGAAAACGATAAAAAATTTCTCTCGCTTAACTCTTGCCATTTCAATAATTGTGGCATTCAGTTCATCTACAACCTCTATTCAAACTAAAGATTACCCTAAAAAAGAACTTCCATTAAAATCAAATGGGGCATTTAAGGGTGGCGAGATGTTATCTTATCGTTTGCATTATGGACTCATGGATGCCGGGATTATTTCTGTAGAAGTAAAGCCCGATATTTTGGAAGTAGGGGGACGTAAAGTGTATCATATTGTGGGAAATGGTTATTCGAAAGGAACTTTTGATTGGTTTTTCAAAGTAAGAGACCGATACGAAAGCTATATTGATAAGGATGCCATGTTGCCTTGGTTGTTTGTTAGGCGTGTAAACGAAGGGGGATATATCATCAATCAAGATTACACATTTAACCATTACAACAATAAAGTTGATATTGGAGGAGGACAAAAAGTAGAAATTCCTGAAGGAACACAAGATATGATTTCGTCATTTTATGCGGCCCGAAATCTCGACTTAACTAATGCCAAAGAAGGTGATGTTTTCACAATTAATAGTATAGTAGATAAAGAAATTTGGCCACTCAAAATTAGATTTGTAGGAAGAGAAAAAATCACTTGTGATATAGGTACTTTTAATTGTTTAAAATTCAGACCAATTGTACAAAAAGGACGAATTTTTAAACGTGAAGATGATTTGAATGTATGGATAACCGACGATAAAAATCATGTGCCTCTAAGAGCTCAAGCTAAATTAATGGTAGGGTCTATCCTATTGGATATTTCGAGCGCCAAAAATCTAGCTAATCCAACGTCTGAAGTGAAGTGACATATAACGTTTTGCACTTTTAGCGATGGGCTATTCCGAGTCAAAACACCCAAAACCCGAAGCGAGATTTATTTCAAAAGTAGTAAATATTTATTCGAAGTGGAGCATAAGAGCCTAGAGCTAAGGCGCTGTTATAGGTAGCTTTTTTCTCTCCATTGAGTCAAGGTTTAATTTCAATTTGTGTCCCAATTTTTACTGCGTTATAAAGTTCGTCAATTTCTTCGTCTGTCACAGCTATACATCCTAGTGTCCAGTCATACCAACGATGAAACTTACTAATAAATCCTGTCTTGTTTCTAAGTCCGTGTATTTTAATGTCACCACCAGCTGGCTTGCCAAGTAGTTTTGCATTTTCAATGTCGTCTTTGTCAGGGTACGAAATGCCTAAGTTTTTATGATAGCCACTATTTGGATTTTTGTCGTTGATGAAGTAAAGTCCTTCGGGAGTTTTTTTATCTCCTTCAAATTCTTTGTCTCCCATTGGTTGTCTGCCAAGTGAAATTTTATAGGTCTTTACAAGTTGTCCGTTTGAGTATGCCAACAATTGTCTTTTTGATTTGTAAACTACAAGTTTGTCAATTTTAATATCGGCTGGAAGTTTATCTTCTGGATAAAAATAATATACAGTCAAACCAAAAATTATGAGAGAAATTGTCAGCCTGATTATCTTTCTTTTCGTCATTTTTTAGATGTTGCCATTCGTTTTTGCGGTCTGCTAAAGTTGCCTATAACAAATCAACAATGCTAATATTTCTCTAATATCCGTTTTACCAATTCCATGTCCATACCTCTATATAGTTCATAATGACCAACTAAATTGGGTAAAGCAAAACATAAATCGCCTCCTTCATTTTTTTTATCGTGCAACATATAGTTTAAAAGCAATGCTTTCGTTTTTTTAGTCAACGTTATTGGTTTATATACGGATGAAACATATTCGGAAATATTCCTGAAATCTTTTGCTGAAATACGTTTGAGCACCATCGCTAATTCGCTCTCTATAAGCATACCAACTGCAATGGCCTCGCCATGAAATATGTCTTTTTTTTGTTCTAAAAAAGCACTTTCAAGAGCATGTCCTATAGTATGCCCAAAATTTAACGATTTTCGGATATTCTGTTCATGTAAATCTTTTTTCACGATACTATTTTTCAACTCAATCGCTTTTGTGATGATTGCGTCTGAAAAAAACTCATTTTTCTGCTTCAATTTTTGCAATGTTTTCCAAAATTCGGCATCTGCTATTAATGCAATTTTTATGACCTCAGCATACCCATTTTTTAATTGACGCTCCGATAAAGTTTCCAAAAATTCAGGGTTCACAAAAATACCTTTAGGCTCGGCTGTGGTTCCAATATGATTCTTGATGCCTTCAAAATCAACACCGGTTTTCCCGCCAACACTTGCATCTACCATGCTTAATAAAGTGGTTGGTATATTAATACAGGGTATACCTCTTTTGTAGGTAGATGCTACAAATCCTCCCAAATCAGAAATAACACCTCCTCCCAAATTGATCAATAAGCTTGTTTTGTCAGCTCCACTATCAGTTAAAGCTCCCCATACCTGCAAACACGTCTCTAAGGTTTTTTTATCTTCTCCACTCTCTAACTCTATAATTTCAGCCTCATGGAGGAGTGGGGAATGAAATAATAGAGTAGGTAAACAATATTGAAAAGTGTGTTCATCGCACAAAATAAAATATTTGGAATACTTGTTTTTTTTAAGAAACGTATTCAGTGCCTTCAAACTATTGTGTCCTATATAAATATTGTATGAAGTAGATTTGATAACTGCCATATTAAACGAATTGTTTGATGTGTTGTAATGCTTGTTTAGCTTGTGAATGATTCGGGTTTCGTTTTAGAAGTTTATTTAGATAAAATTGTGCACGTTTATACTCTTTTTTATACGCATGTAATCCTGCCACATTCAACAATAAAGGTTCATAATCAGGATCAATGGAAAGCGCTTGGAAATATAATTCTTCTGCCACTTTAATCTTACCTTTTGATAATTGAATGTACCCTAAATTTGTAAGTGCCGAAACATGTTTAGGATGTTCTTTACGTATTTCTTCAAATGTTTTTTCTGCTTCAGCTAACAATCCTTGTGAAGCCAGAACTAATCCATATTTGTGTTTAAAATCCAATACAAAAGGAGCTAAATTAACGGCCTGCTTATAGTAGGTTGCGGCGCGTTGAATATTACCTAAGTTGTAAAATGCTTCTCCAATGCGATAACATGTCCACGCATGTTCATTTGAATATGTTTTTTTAATCAAAAATTGTTGTAATATGAATGAATCTGAAAGTTTATTGACATAAAAAATCAGTTTATTAAAATCGTTTTTTATAAAATACAATTGTATCAATAATTCAAAATTCAACTTTAACTCTGCTTCTGTTTTATCTTTTAAGTAATAAAAAGCACTATCTAAATAATAGGATTGATTTTCAAATTTCTCATACTGATTTAAATAGGCTTTTGCTTTCAATTTACCATCAGGATTTTTTTCATTAATTGCATACAAGCCAATGAATTTTTTCAATGCTTGTTTGTCTTTTTGCGTGACTGGTTTACGAATATAATGATCATGAACGGTTACGTGAGGAATGTCAATGGAGCCAGACTTTGGCATATGACAACTCACACAATTTGCCGATTGTTTGTTCTTTATTTGTTTTATAACAACCGAATTACTACACATTAATGATGATAGGTTTTTCTTGTTATTTAACGAATGAGGTTCATGACATTGATTACACGCATCGTTAAATATATTGGGATTGGTTTCTCTGACGCTTACATGAGGATTATGACAAGTTACACAAGTTAATGCATTTTGATATGGCTTTAAACTTTTAGTATTTTGAGATTTTTTTAAGGATTGGATGAAGCATTGGCTTTGCTTTAACCTATCGGCATGTGAAGCCATTATAAACTCATCATCGGCATCCTTATATTTTGGCAAAAACACCGTCATGTAATCACTCAGTTTCATGCCTGGTTTAAAATCATAAAATGATTTTCCTTCTTTTAATACGGTATTTCCTTGTAAATGGCAGCGCTGACAAATATCAAACTGAGCATCAATAGTCAATTTCGCAGGATTAACGATACTATAATCAATATATTTTGATGTATCTACTTTACTACCTGTTTGCCTTTGCGCCACATGGATACTACCCGGCCCATGGCAACGTTCACAATTTATACCTTCCGGTATTGATGCGTATTTATTCTCTGAACCCAATACAAACTCCGGATAACTATTATGACAACTCATACATTCTAACCCTATCTTTCTCAAAAACCGACTATTATGGCCATTTTCAAAACCTGGTGGCAAATCCCATTTTTTCTTCTGGGTATAAAATGTCATAGGCATTTGATTCAAATATCCGTTTACAGATTGAATGTGAGAATTGGTATGTTGTCCTGAGCCGACAATAAAATCAACCGTTTCCTGACGTTTATATATAGTATCCCTTCCTTGTAAGCGGTACTCTAATATCTGTAAACTGTCGTATAACCAAAAAGCCTTATAATAAAAGTCTCCTATTTTATCTTGTATAACTGACTGATGGTAATCAGCCGATGATTTTTGTTTGGTGGCTTTATCAAAAGATTGTCCCATTCCGGTTTTAATAAACGTTTCATAAATAGACTGATGACAAAGCTTACATGTATTCATACCCACATACCTGGCAGAATCTGAATGATTAAGATAACTAGAGGTTTCTTGTTGAATAACTAACTTTTTAACAGACTGATTATCCGAACTACAACCCATAAGAATAAACACCATCCAAATACAGATGTGATAAAATAAGGTCGTATATCTGCTACAAAAAGTCATCAACTGATTAGGCGTACAAATGATTATAATTTTACCTTATTTTTAGTTCTTGTGTCAAACAAATAAAGTTCACCATTTTTAAAACAAGCAAACAAAAAAGAATCAATTGGTTCAATACTATCAAATTCGATACTAATAAGAAGTTTTGTCGACGAATCCAACAGCCCTACAAGTTCGTTTTGCTTTACGATGAATAAAGAATTAAAAGTAGTTTGAATATCACCATTCTTAATATTGTAAATAGTTTTTCCTGATTTATCAATTATAGAAGAAGAACCACCTTTTGAAACGATAGCTAAATTATTTTCAAAATCTTGAGCCTTATCAAATTCAACAGAGGTTATCGACTTTAATTTTCTGTCAACAAATCCGTATTTATTGTTTTTTTGTATTCGGATCATCTCGCACTTGGCAAAAAATATATTTGTATATGAACCAAAATTAATGCTATATCTTCCGTTGGCATCTACCAAGGCAACTTCATCCATTTTTAGCAACTTAAAATATTTACCATTTGTATAGTAATTAGTTTCAAAAGTTGGATTATAATCATACTCTACTGCTGTTACAAAACATTTTTCTTTCACGTTAAAAAACCCATAAAAATCATTCTTAACAACTAAATATATTTCACCGACGCAAGGTGTAATATAGCTGTAATCTGTTGAAATAACCATTTCTTCCGAAACGGTCATTAATCCAAACCGGTTATTTTTTTTCACAATAACAATCGAATTCGTATCAACATCAGATATCCAATCCCATTGAGCAATTAACGGTTTATTGTATAAATCCACTAAACCATATAAGGTTGACATATAATAGGCATATCCATTTTTAAAATTTCCCAATTTGGCATAAGTAAAAGGCACAACTATCTCTCCTTTGGCATTAATAGCGCCGTACATCGCATTACTTTTACACACAAATAAATTTCCTGAAGAGGGATTTATGTCCTCGTACCCCTTTGATACGATTTGTCCTGACCGATTCATCAAGAAATAATATCCGCCTTTTTTAACAATAGCTATGCCGTCTTTATAATTTTCCGTCTCCTCAAAAACAGCATCAGTTGTTTTATGTCCCTCTTTATCGATGTAAACACAACTATCATTCTTGCACACAGCTGCAAGACCATCTTGATAAAAAGCAGCATCATCAAACTGAGGTTTAATAATCCAATTTCCTAATGTATCAATGTATCCAAATTTATCATTCGTGTACTTTAACGGAATGAGTTTATTTTGTGACAACATAATTTCTTTAATTACTGTTTGATGATAGGGATAATCAGGATATTTAGTTAAAAATGCAGTTAACTCATCCTTGCCGTAACTATTCACAGATAAACTATACAATAATTTCCAAGCATTTTCTTGGGTTAATTGTGTGCTATATTTTTTTATAAAACGGTATAAACTATCGGCAGAATGGTCGTTTTTCACCATGTTAAACAAATTTAATTCTGCATCATCTACATTTGGATTATGCGAAAATTTTTGAATAAAATTTTGATACTGAACGCGTGTTTTAGCCATTGTTTGCTCTGCATATTCAAAATCATGATAGTTATTTTTAGCTTGAGAATATAAACTGCTTTGCGGATAATCCAACATAAATTCTTTAACCTTTTTACTCGATTGACTGGTTAAAGCTTGAGCCAAAACCAAACTGTCTCTCAAAAAATAACTTATTAGCAATAACGAATCGGTAGCAAAATAAAAGTGCACCAAAAAATAATGAATTTGTTCTACGGACCTATTATTGCAGTAAACCTCAAATCCTTTATCAGCTATTTTAACCGACAATTCCGTAATACTTTTTGAATTAATATGATAACCAGAATAACTAACAGAATCTTTAAAATAATTTTTAGAAATAGAAATATACTTAGCAGCGCTATCTATATTCGAAAATGGATTATCCGTTCGTGAAAAAATTGTTGACAAGCCATAAGCAGATGCAGACGGATATTTTGAAATTGATTTATAAAATAATTGCTTGGCTTTAAAATAGTCAAAAATAGAAAGGGCCTTATATGCATCGGATAATTTATTTCCCCATGCTGTTGAAGTCAAACAAAGTATTAAAATAACAATTATTTTTCTCATCTATTGACTGTAAAATTATAAATTGCACCCAAAATAACCGTAAAAGATGTTGACAACCGGAAAATTAATCTTCGCTATCAGTTTTGTTTTAATTTTTGTGTTGACTATGCTATGGTCATACAAAAAAGACAGCATTGTTAATTCTCTTCATTTTAAGGGAGCCTCGAAAATACTCATCATTGTTTTTGTTACACTTTGCGTATTGGTTTTATTTGTAAAACTTCGACACTTGCTTTAACAGGATTAACCAATTTAAATTAAAATTGTTTTTTAGACTTTTCTAGCCTAAACAAACATTTTTCGATAAACCTGTCTAATTTATATCTAAAATTCTACTCTTTTTTTACTTTGGTTTTGTTTTAATTCGAAAAACAAGTAATTTAAACCTTTATTAAATAATGTTAAAAACATGTTCATATTGTTAATCTTAATCAGATTATTAAAATATGGAGATGCTCATAATAACTAAACGTAATTTGATGCTTATGAACAGATTTTCTACGAAACTTACTTTATTGGCTGTATGCCTGAGTTTTTTCAATTCATCTTTTTCCCAACTAGGGGTTACGGCTCAAGTTGGAGGTCTAAAATTTTTAGGCGACGTGGGCAAGAAAAATAGCAACGGTTTTTTAAATGGTATTAAAGGAAGTGTGGCTCTTGGTGCTGAATACCGCATTGGTAAGGTGTTGGGAGTAGGTGTTGAAGGTATGTACGGTAAACTTTCGGGTTCTGATAATGATAAAAACGCCCCACGTTTAAATTTTGAATCAAAAATTATGGGTGGTGGTTTAAATGTTTTTGCCTTTTTTGATAAACTTGGTCAAGAACAAAAAGATGCCTCGCCTTATATTCACGCTGGCGTTGGATATTTAATGTTTGATCCATATGGCGACTTAAAAAATAAAAACAATATTTCCTACAACTATTGGAGCGACGGTTCTATCCGAGATATGATTGAATCTGCTGACACAAAAACGCTCTCTATGGTTATAAAACGTGACTATACATACGAAAGTCAATTAAAAGATAGCACAGTTACTTATGCTCGCAACACCATTTTCTTTCCGGTTGGCATTGGTGCTACTTTCAAAATGGGCGATCATGCTAATTTCAGAATTGGCGCTATATATAATGTTTGTTTAACTGATTATTTAGACAATCACAAAGAAGGCGGTAACGACAGTTGGGCTTCTCTCAACGTGGGTATTAATTTTCATTTTGCCAAAAAAGAAAAAGACGAATACAGTGATGTTGATTTTGCTGCCATCGATAATGCAGATTCGGATGGAGACGGCGTAAAGGATTTAGATGATAAATGTATGGGAACGCCAAGTGGTGTAAAAGTAGATGCAACCGGTTGCCCTGAAGATAACGATGGCGATGGTGTTTTTGATTACATGGATAAAGAATTAAAAACAGCTAAAGATGCGAAGGTTGATGCTAATGGCGTTACTATTAACGAAGAAGAAGTAGCAAAACAACAATTAGAATGGATGACATCGAGTGCTAAAAGAAGAGAAAAAATAGTCGTTGAACCTCCTGTTCAAGAACAACAAGCTGCCCCCACTCCAGAACAAGCAGCTCCTGTAATAATGAAAAAAACAAGTTCATTGCCGGCACAATTTGCGTCAATCGATTACAACAGTGATGGCTTCATTTCATCGGATGAAATTAAAATGACTCTTGATGATTTTTCGAAAGGAGAAAGTTCTTTCAAACAAGCAGATTTAAACAAATTAATTGACTTTTTCTTCGAACAATAATTAAAAAAAACGGATAATTTTTGTAAAAAATAATGCTCAAAAAAATACTGTTCATATCTCTTATTTTGACAAGTGTTTTTGCGAATGCTCAACTTGACTCTATTCCAAAAAAAGATACGATTCAAGCTGTAATTATTAACAAGTTAGCTGTAAAAAAAGACAGTCAACTTGTCTCTGATCCAATCCCAAGTTTAGGAGAAATTTTTAGACCAAAAATTTCGCTCGGAGTTGGTATGCTTTCTTTTCACGGCGACTTATATTCTAAACATTTTCAAGCGCCTTGGACAGCTCGTATCGGGTATGATTTAAATTTTTCTCAGAGATTGTTTAAATCTGTTCAATTAAACTTTAACATACTTTTCGGGAAATTAGGTGCTAACGAATGGTTAAATAACCGGCAAGAAAATTTTCAATCCGAAATCCGCTCTGGAGGGATTAGTGTTCTTTATGATTTTAGTAATTTAATTTCTGAATACCATCGTGTTCGTCCTTGGATTTCCTTAGGTGTCAATTCTATTGAATTTTTATCTAAAACGGATGCTTACGACCAATATGGAAATAAATACTATTATTGGAGTGATGGTTCCTTGAAAAACATCGCCGAGACCGCTCCTACGGCCTCATTGGCAGTTAACTTAAATCGAGATTATTACTACGAAACCGATATTCGTGAATTAAACAAAGATGGATTTGGCCGATACCAAGAAAGAGCTTGGTCATTTCCTATAGGTATAGGAACCTTAGTAAAAATAACCGATCGATTTGATGTTAAACTTGGGGTTCAATACTATTGTACCACAACAGATTACATCGACGGAATCACCAACAAAAGTAAGGGTACAAGAGCCGGAACCAACCAAAAGGATAATTTTGTTTACTCGTCATTTTCTCTTCAATATGATTTATACTTCAAAAAAACATCCAAATCCGACACTTTGCCCGATGGCTATTTTGACAATGTAGATTGGTTGGCTGTTGATGACGGCGATTACGATGAGGATGGTGTAAAAGATTTTGATGACAAATGTCAGGGAACACCAAAAGGAGAAAAAATTGATGAATTTGGATGTCCGTTTGATGACGATCAGGATGGGGTTCCAAACTACGCTGACGAAGAATTAGAATCTCCAACAGGTGTGGATGTTAATATAAAAGGTGTTGCTCTAACTGATGAGTATTGGCAAAACTGGTACAATCAATATATGGACAGTGGTTATGTGGCACCAACAGAAGTGATTGAAAATTTTTATACCGCCAAAAAAGACTCTACTAATAGCAAAAAAATTAATAAACCTATTGACGATAAATTGTACACAGTTGAATTAGTGAGGTATAATGGGCCAATACCTAACGACGAAATGGCTTATTTATTAAGTATCGGAGACATCGAATCAACGGTTTTACCAGATAACCAAACAGTTATGTACACCGCGGGTAGTTACAAAGAAATACTAAATGCAATTAAACGTCGTGACGAATTTTTGTCGGAAGGGGTTAATAGTGCGAAAGTTGGATATTTCAAAAATGGGAATATCGTTCATCTAAGTGATGACGAACTAAAAAAATTAAATCAGTTAGAAACCGAGAAAAATGCCAGCTCACCTAACGGCACTAGCAAAGAAGAATCCGAAAACAATGAAAATGAATTTGCCAAAGGTGACATTGTTTATCGCGTTCAGTTAGGAGCATATAAAAATCGTATCTCTAAAGAAATATTTAAAAATGCAGGAACAGTCATCGAATTAAAAACAGATGATAATTATTATCATTATGCTTCAACCGGCTACAAATCCATAGAAAACGCCGCTCATTCAAAAGCTGATTTAGTTTTAGAAGGCTACAGTGATGCTTTCATTACCGCTTATAAAGACGGAAAACGAATTCCGATGAGTGCCACCAAGGCTACCATGGAAACAAACGAAAAAGAAAATATTGACAAAATAGAATCATTTAGTTCCATCGACAAATCTTTAGTGAGCTTCAAAATTCAATTAGGAGCCCTTCGAAAAGCCAATGCGCCTGATGTGGAGGAAAAAATGAAAGAAATTGAAGGATTAGAAAAACAAACTACTTCTTCGGGTATGATTAGATACACCGTAGGTTTATTTAATAATTATGAAAAAGCAGATACTTACCTACAAGAACTAGCAAATAAAGGTTTTTATGAAGCCTTTGTTATAGCCATTTTTAAAGGTGAAATTATTTCAATAGAAGAGGCAAAAGAGCTTTTAAAATAAGTATAATATGCCCCACCAAATAATGTTAATCATTTTATTTTTATTCTGTTTAAACTACATTTCAAATAGTTTGTTATGATGTCACATAGTTTGAATTAAAATCCATCATCATTCATTCAAAAAAATACATGAAACACCTTATACCATTAGTTGCACTATTTTTAATCATTGGATTATCATCCTGTGAAGATGTCATTCAAGTTAAACTTGACAAAGGAGAACCTATTATCACCATTGATGCATTTATTAATAATCTCCCATCTACTCAAAAAATACGTCTAACTAAAACAAGCGATTATTTTAGTCAAGGTTCAAACGTACCAATTAGCGATGCGTCTGTAAAAATCACAGACATTGATACAGATATTAGTTACATGTTCAACGAAAAAAGTGCCGGAAACTACGTGTATGAGCCCTCTGTTTCAGATAACTTTTGTAAAATCGGGCATCGCTATGAATTAACCGTTACTTACCAAGGACAAACATTTACCGCAACTACCCGCCTAAACAGGACTACCAAAATAGATAGTTTGATTGCTAAATATGAAGATGGTGGCGGTTTTGGTAACGGTGAAACCGGTTACAGATTTTCTTTTTTAGGATTTGATATTCCGGGAGATACAATAGATTATTACTGGATAAAATCGTATAAAAACGGTGTTTTTTTTAATAAAGGCTCCAATATTAACATTTGTATAGATGCCGCTTATGGAAACGGGGCTGATGGGTTTCCCTTTATCCCACCGATTGCAGAAGGCATTACTCCTTTTGGTGAACTATTTAATAAAAATGATACCTGCCGTGTAGAAATCCATTCGATTAACCGAGAAACCTTTAATTTTTTGACTCAGGTTCAAAACCAAACTACCAATTCGGGTTTATTTGCCACCAATCCTGAAAACATTAAAACAAACATTCGTTGCACTTCTAATAATCAAGTAAAGGTGATAGGATGGTTTGAAATGAGTTCAGCGAAATTTCGAGAAAAAATTACTCCCTAATTTTTGTCTTGTGTTGTGCTAATATAACCGACTCTTTTTAATCCTTTGGAAAATACACTGGATGTTTTTCATTATATAGCCTGATGTAACGCGTAGCTAAATCACGTTTCTTTTTCCTACTCAATTCACTATACTCTTTGTACAAAACCTGGTCACGTTTCAAAAATAATTCTAACTTCTCTATAGAAAACAATACCATCCCACCGCTATAAAAATCAAACAAATACTGTCTCATTTCTTGAGTTTTCACTGTAGTTCCGGACATAGGTGAAGTCATAAAAGGATCGTAAGCCGCGGAATAATTAACGACTTCAACCGTGCCAACAAAATAACTGATTGCTCCAAAAACAGGTATCCTTAAAAAGTGCCGGTCATGATGAACATAAATACTATTATTCTGGCAATACCCCCAAATATCGTCCGTTTTCACTTTGGTTAAAGAACCGTCTCTTTCTATATAATCAATATAATCTTGCTCTATCGTTTTAGAATAAAAATCAAGTTGATCTTTACTAATTTTAGTTTGAATTTTTTCTCTTGAAATCGGCCAATTGTACCTAAAATCTTGATAACTGAGGTAAATACCCTCATACAATCTGAAATCTTTACTGTACGCAATAGAATCTTGTGCAGGTAAAATTGCATGAAAAGATAAAAAAGCTACTACTAAAAAAAATCCCAATCGCATATCGTAAATATGTGAATTTTTATGGATTTACGCGTCATGTTTTTAACTTTGAATAGCAATCTTACCATTTTTCATAAACCCCTTTCTTAACAAAAAAATGAGTGTAATTTTTCATAACAGTATTATGTTAGTCATTATATCTTTATGGTTTCTTAGTATCTTCACCCACATTAATTTTAAACTCAAATCATGCATTCAGATAAGCCAACTAAAAAGAAAAGCGTTCTTAAACAAATCCTGAAATGGTCAGGAATTTCAGTCTTATTGCTATTAATTGTATTAATAATAGCTCCTTTTTTATTTAAAGATAAATTAATTCAACTTGTAAAAGAGGAAACCAATAAAAACTTAAATGCTAAAGTAGATTTTGGCGATTTTGATTTAACATTATTCAGTTCGTTTCCAGATTTCAGATTCAAAATACAACATGTTAGCGTTATCAATGTCGAACCTTTTGCAGGAGACACACTGGCTTATATCAAAGAACTATCGTTTGACATGAATATTAAAAGTGTTATTAATGGCGACCAATACCAAATCAACTCCTTAATTTTAGATGAGCCAGTTATAAATGGTATTGTATTGGCTGATGGTAAGGCAAATTGGGATATTGCCAAACCAAGTACAGACACCTTAGGTAGTGAACCGGTTGATACCGCCGCCACTAAATTTGCCTTAAAACTAAAATCACTCGAAATTAAACATGCCAATATTCGTTATGACGACAAACAAAGCAATATGTCTTCCGTATTAAAAGACATGAATTATTCACTCAGTGGTGATTTTACCCAAGATAATTTCCTATTAAGTAACTTATTAGAAATCGCTGAATTATCATATAACATGGATGGGATTGGTTATTTAACTAAAGCCAAAACTCGTTTCAAAGCCGATTTGGATATGGATATGCCCAACATGAAATTTACCTTTAAAGATAATGAACTCGACTTAAATGAACTCGGTTTCTCATTTGATGGGTCTGTCTCAATGCCAAAAGAAGACATAGGCATGGATTTGAAATTTGCTGCAAAACAAACAGACTTTAAATCTATTTTATCATTAATTCCTAGCGTGTACGCCAAAGATTTTGCGGATGTTCAAACAAAAGGAAACCTGAAATTAAACGGATTTGCAAAAGGAACCATGCACACAAGCGTGGACGGAAAAAGTGATACTTACCCATCTTTTGAACTGAATTTAGGAATTGCAGATGCCATGTTTAAATATCCATCATTACCAAAATCAGTTAATAATATCAATATAGATGTACATATAGAAAACAAAAAAGACGATTTAGATGCTACTGTGGTTGATGTGAATAAATTTCACCTCGAAATGGCAGGCAACCCCATTAATATGTGGGCACATGTTAAAACACCTATTTCAGATCCTGATGTAGCCGCCGAAATAAAAGGTATCATCAACCTTGCTTCGGTTAAAGAATTTGTTCCACTAGAAAAAGGGGATGAAATGAGTGGTATTGTAAAATCAGACATAGCCATTGCCGGACGAATGAGTAGCCTTGACAAAGAAGCATACGATGAATTCAAAATGGCCGGTAGTTTAGAAATAGACAAAATGAATTACAAAACAACTACTTTGCCTTATCAAGTATTGTTAAATACCATGAAATTAAACTTCACCAATCAATACGTTGAACTTGCCGCATTTGATGCCCTAATGGGAAAATCGGACATCAAAGCCAATGGAAAAATTGAAGATTTTATGCAATATGTTTTTAAAGATTCTTTATTGAAAGGAACCTTTAATATGCAATCAAATTATATCGATTTAACAGAATTAATGAGCAGCCCTTCCACTTCAACCTCAGCCACTACGACAACTGCAGTTGCTGACACAACAGCTATGACGATTGTGGAAGTTCCTGGAAATTTGGATTTTAACCTAAATGCAAATTTTACAAAAATGCTTTATGATAACCTCACCATTGATAATATGGTAGGCAACATCGTTGTGCGCCAGCGCAAAGTAGATATGACAAACTTAAAATTGGGGATTTTAGGGGGTAATGTACTAATGAACGGGTATTACGAAACATCAAACCCTAAAAAACCAACGGTTGATTTAACTTTTAAGGTCGAAAATTTTGATATTCAAAAAACATTCAACACGTTTAATACCGTAAAAAAACTAGCCCCTATTGGACAATATGCCAAAGGAATGTTTACTGCTACTCTTGAAAATTTTAAAGCAGAATTAGATTCCAAAATGGAACCGGTGTTATCCTCTCTTCGAGGTAACGGTGTCTTTAAAACCAGCAGTGTGTCCATTGGAGGATTCCCTGCATTTGTAAAATTAGGAGAAGCATTGAAAATTGAACAATTGAAAAACGTAACCCTTCAAAATGTAACAGCCGATTATGAATTTAAAGATGGTCGTGTAAATTTACGCAATCCAGTAAAAGTGAAAATGGATAAAGTATCCGCTGAAATTACCGGTTCAACAGGATTTGACCAAACCATTGATTACAATTGGAAAATGGATATTCCGACTGAATTGTTTGGCGCACAAGCTAACAATATGGTAGCTGGTTTACTGGGTCAGGCAAGTTCTGCCATTGGCACAACCGTCAGTATGCCTAAATCTGTAAAAGTTAATGTTGGTTTTGGAGGCACGGTGATGAAACCAACGGTTAAAACCGGAATGAAATCAGATGGCAAATCGGCTACCGAAGCAGTAAAAGAACAAGTTATCTCAGTAGTAAAAGACAAAGCGAATGAAGAAGCTCAAAAAATATTAGCAGATGCTCAAGCACAAGTAGAAAAACTAAAAGCCGATGCTCAAATGGCATCAGATAAATTAAAAGCCGAAGGTTATGCTGCTGCAGACAAACAAGTAGAGGGAGTTAAAAATCCAATTGCAAAAATTGCGGCTAAAAAAGCAGCTGAGTTAGCTAAAAAAGAAGTAGACAAAAAAGCACAAAAAATACTAGATGAAGCGGAAGTTCGTAGTCAAAAAATATTAGAAGACGCTAAAGCAAAAAGTGCAAAAACTACCGGTCACTAAAGTCAAATTAAACTCTGTATTGAAAGCTTTTAGTATAATCGTTTGTTTATTAATTGGCAGTATTTGTTTGGCGCAAACAGATACTGCCAAATTTAACATCAAAGAAGAAATTGCTTACGATGGCAAACGCTACAGAGTCCATAATAGTTGGTTGTCGGTAGGGGCAGGAGCAGGCTACAACACCAAATGGCCAAAAGATGAAAAGAATTTGGGAGTTGATTTTAGCTTCTTCATCAAACAGTATTATTTCAGAGTAGGCGCTTTTTCGAGTGGCACCGAATTTACAACTAGCAATAATTATAGTTTTCATGCGTGTTATGGACTAAGAAAAGAAACAGAAACTTATAATTTATCAGGTTTTATTGGTCCTTCAAGTTCGTACTTCAGAAGACCTCTCTCTGATTCCATCACACATAATTTAAACACCGTGTATAACAACTTAGGATTACACGCTTGCCTCGAAGCCGTTTATAAATTAAAATATGATATTGGAATAGGTGGCCAACTATTTTGTGATTATAATCAGGTACAACTAATTTACGGCGTGAGATTAATTGCTTATTTTTCGGGTGCTTATCGAGGAATTAAATATGGATACCGTGCCCCTGTCAAAAAAAAGTAAATTAAATGTCGATGTCGTTATTGTAGGACAAGGCATAGCGGGTTCAGTGCTTGCTTTATCTTTAACTCGCGCCGGTTACAACGTTTGCGTTATTGATCAACCCTCTCTTTCATTAAGCTCAAAAGTAGCAGCAGGCATTTGGAATCCAATTGTGTTTAAACGACTAACCAAAAGTTGGCTTGCTGACGATTTGGTGCCAGAATTAATCCATTTTTACAGTCATTGGGAAAAAGAATTTCAAACGGCGCTTATACACCATCGCCATATTATTAAACCATTTTCGGAAGAGCATGAAAAAAGTTTTTGGCTTAAAAAAGCTAATGATACACTCACAAAAAACCAATTTCTGGATTCAGTAACATATGAGAATCTACAAATAGATAATAACTATTTCGTTAAATCCTACTCAAAAGTATTACAGGCCGGGAATTTAGATGTCGTTAATTTCCTTGAAAACACAAAAACCTATTTATCAAATCATCACAATTACCTCAGTGAGGTATTTGATTTTTATGAATGTCACATTTCCTCTCAGGAAATTAATTACAAATCAATTAGTGCTAAAACCATCATTTTTTGTGAGGGGCATTTAATTTCAAAAAATCCTTATTTCAACTGGATTCCGATGAAACCTGCCAAAGGTGAAACTTTAACCATACGAAGCGAAAACCTCAAACTCGAACAAGATATTTTTAATAAAGGTTTTTTTATCATGCCTTTAGGAAACAATCTGTATAAAGTTGGTGCAACCTACGAATGGAACGAACTCAATGACCTTGCCACCGAAAAAGGACGATTAGAACTCATTCAAAAACTAGAATCAATCATTCATTCGCCTTACCAAATTATATCTCATGATGCTGGCGTACGTCCTTCGGTCATCGATAGAAGACCTGTTATTGGGCATCACCCACATTATCAAAATGTTATGGTATTTAATGGCTTAGGTACAAAAGCTGTGATGATAGCACCTTACTTTGCTA
Organism: Chitinophaga pinensis; assembly: GCA_945860225.1. Lineage (GTDB taxonomy): Bacteria > Bacteroidota > Bacteroidia > B-17B0 > Aurantibacillaceae > UBA4416. The sequence goes on from CAMAPT010000009.1 coordinate 59,046, forward strand.
AAAAACTAGTAAATGCTATATCATACCAAGCCCCTATTGACTTAGAAGTAGACCCTTTGCGGTTTAAAAAATTGATGTAGTGTAACTACTACTAATATTTATTCGAAGCCGAAAAATTTGTGCCACCATCTGCGCCCAGGCTCTTGAGAAATTCTATAAGATTTCGTTTCTGTTTTGAGATGTTGTCTGTAATGATTAAATAATTCTTCAAGTCTATTATCCCATTTGCCAATTATAAAAGTAATATCGTCAAATGGAACATCTCTTACTTTGTCAAAACGGTCATAGGAAAATTCAACTTCTGAAATAATCTCATGTCCTTTAATTTCTCCTGTAGATACAAACTGAGTTGTCCCATTGAAAGTTATTAAATTACCCGTATTTTTCTTTACCGTAAATGGGTAAAATGACATTCTAATTTCGTCGGCTAATGTACTTGCAAGCCTTAATTCGTGGGCAAGTGCAAGTTCGCTTGGTTTAATGTCGGCAATTTCGCTCAACAAAAGAACTTTTTTAAAGTAACGTTGGAATGGTGGCGCTTGTGAGAAATGGAATAAGCATAAGTCGATTTGTTGTCCGCTATGAGTTTTAACTAAAGCGGGAAATTGAAGATTTTCCAGACACATCGAATATTGATCGGACGGAAGGCCTCCAATGTGTTTAAGCATTTCAAATTGCTGGTCACTTGGCAATAAAATCTGCTTGTCCCATTTGTAAAATAATTCGAGTTGGTCTTTAGTTATAAATCTTGCAATTATTTCATCAGGATCTATATACCAAAGGTCTCCAGTATCTTGTCGTCTGTGAATTTTACCAAAACTAATTTCTTCTTGATAGATCAACTGATCATAAATCGTTTTAATTTCTTTATTATTAATATCCTTCGAAGATTCAATATTGAACTCAATTATTTGTCCGGAAGGATAGTCTGTTGTGGATAAAAACATAATGCTCATAATGTCGTAATAAATTACACCTAACGCCAACATACAAAAAACTCAACGATACCAATACTTGCTATTTACTATTAATGAAATAAAAATACGAATAATAAACGATGCAAATCCTCACATAGTTTATTGAAAAATTGCCGTTGCAAACCGCAAAATAATTATTGAATCCCCATGACTTAATATAACATGGTGAATTTCGCTCAACACAAGCTTTAATCTAAGTATCGTTCCTCGACTTCCTTTAAGCCTTATATATTAGCAGTTAGAGGTCTTTATTTATGATTTCTGCATCACCCCAAGTTAACACCTCTTAAGGGAAACCTGAACCGTTAAAATATAAATATTCTGGATTTGGTCGAGGCCCATCATTTCTTGTTTTTTGGCATATTTTCTAAAGCCCACTTTGACATACTATCAATTATTGGAAGTAAAGTGCTTCCGTATGGTGTAATTTTATATTCAACCCTTGGAGGTATTTCCGGATAGATTATACGTTCAATTATGCCATCTGTTTCTAATTCGCGCAACTGATTAGTTAGGGTTTGTTTGCTAATTTCTGTTATGTTTTTTAGTAAAAGGCTATAACGGTTTCTCTCTGTTCGTATCATATAAATAATACTTGGCTTCCATTTACCTCCTATTATATTCATAGTAAATCCTACGGGGCAGTTGCCTGGAACAAAATCTTTATTCTTTCTAACTTTAGTATTCGCCATTAGTCTAAAATTTTAGTCTATACACATAAATTTTGTATATCCTTATTATTTAGACAAATGTAATACATTTAACCACGTATTAATTTAATAAATAAATAATGAAACTTTTAAAACCCATAAAAATAGGTAATCAAATATTAAAAAATAGCAAGCGAGGCCTACTGATTTTGACTTAACTTCTTCTAATAAAATAAATTCAATCGGTCACACTACAGGACTCATTATGTTAAACGTTACATCAAGAGAAGAAGCTGAAGAGTGGGCTTTTAAAGATCCTTTTCATATAAATGGCTTTCGAAGAAATGCTGTATATTCTATGAAAATCACTATGACCGATAATTCGCTACTTGAGCCGTTAAACCAATTGGTAAAATAATTTTATAAAATTTAAACTTTTAAAGACATGAACAGAATATTAGTAATCTTAACAATTGATACAGAAAATTTACCCGAAAATTTTCAAGAAATCATAAAACATGAGCGTGAAGTAGTAGCTCAATGGAAAGAAGCCGGTTTTTTAGACCAATTATTTTTAAGACAAACCAAAAACGGTGCAGTCCTTATTTTTAAGAATATTGACGAAGAACAAGTAAATCAATTAATGCCTACACTCCCACTTTATCAACTAAAAAAATCAATAGAAATATTTCCTCTAATTAAAGATAAGGAGTTTTAATTGCCAATAAATAATGATATTATTAACGAGAAAACTTTCATTTTTTCTTGCTAAAACCCTAATATAAAAACCCCTGAATCAGGCGTTTTTATATTAGGCTCCCTAAAATTTAGATGCAGCAGCTTTTTAAATGATTTTTTATCGATTAGAATTTTGCCTCTCTTGCACATCGCAAGAAAAGCTTAATTATTAGGCTCAATATGAATAAGTACATGTCCCAACTCAGGATTATTCGCTCTTAATTGATTTTTCAACTTATGCGCCAAATCATGGCCTTCTCTTACAGAAATAGTGGCATCTACAATAGCGTGTAAATCTACATGAAATTTCATGCCTGCCTTTCGAATAAAACATTTTTCTGTACCAATAATGCCCTCCACTGTCAGCGAAACCCTGCGTATCTCTTCTTCAAGATCATCATATAAATGTTCATCCATAATTTCGCCTAGAGCAGGTCTAAAAATTAAATAACTATTGTAAAAAATAAAACCAGAGGCAAATAAGGCAGCCCAATCATCTGCTGTTTCATAACCTTTTCCAAAGAATAATGATACAGAAATCCCTATGAAAGCTGCTACAGATGTAATAGCATCACTTCTATGATGCCAGGCGTCAGCTTTTAAAGAAGAACTATTTGTTTCTTTAGCCTTTTTCATAACCAATCTAAACGAAATTTCTTTCCAAATAATCATCGGGGCAATAACAAAAAGTGTCCAGGTTTTAGGCAATTCATGCGGGGTTTGAATATTTTTGATGCTTTCGTATGCAATAATAGTTGCAGATGTTATAAGAAAACCAACCACTAAAAATGTAATTAAAGGTTCTGCCCGACCATGCCCATATGGGTGGTTTTTATCTGCTGGTCTATTCGCATATTTTAATCCAAATAAAACCAATATGGAGGCAAATATATCCGTAGTAGATTCAATAGAATCAGCAATTAATGCGTATGAATTGCCAAAAAATCCGCTAAATCCTTTTAGTAAGGCTAAACTTGCATTTCCTATAATACTAAAATAAGTCGCCTTTATTGCGGTTTGTTCATTCGTCATTTTAAAATGTTTTGCTCACTAATTGCAATTCTCTTTTTTTAAATATAAACATTCTAATATTATAAATTCCGATTTTAAGCATGAGCATTGTCTTTAGATGTATTCAAATCTTGATTTATAATAGGAACTTTAAAAAGAATGAAATATGCAACGTAATTAAGTCGACTGATATTCAACTTGTAACTATCATCACCATTTATTTAACATAGTGTTTGATTCAAGATTTTTTTCGAAATAAAAAAGATGAAATATAACCCAAATAAAAGAGGCCACTCATTTTATGAAGTGACCTCTTTTATGTTTCCGTACGCACGAAGGGACTCGAACCCCCACCCTCACGGACCAGATCCTAAGTCTGGCGCGGCTACCAATTACGCCACGTGCGCATTTTAGGATTGCAAATATAATTAAGTTTATCAAAACAAACAAGTGTTCTTTTACATACCTGTCATTGTTTTTTTAAGCACATTACTTGTTATTGAAATGAAATTCGAAATTTTGTAGTATAAAACAAAGTTTTGAAAACATTGAGTTTAACCATAAATTTGATGCCTCTTAAAACGATTTATAAAAGTAAACTCAATATTAAATGACCGAACAGATAGAAAAAATACGAAAAAGTATAGAACCCTTAAGGCAAGAAATCATGAATCACAAAGTGTATTCAGTGATTAAAAGCAAGGAAGACTTAACTTTATTTATGCAACACCACGTATTTGCAGTTTGGGATTTTATGTCCTTACTCAAATCTTTACAAAATAATTTAACCTGCACTTCTATTCCTTGGTTTCCAAAAGGATCAGCGGAAACTAGACACCTAATTAATGAGATTGTAGTAGGCGAAGAGTCGGATATAGACCTATCAGGTAATAGAAAAAGTCATTTTGAACTGTATTTAGACGCCATGCATCAATGTGGGGCCAATACTACGCAGATAAATACATTTATTGAGGTCTTAAAGAAATCAAACGATTTTAAAGAGGCTTATGATATTTCTTCTGCCCCAAAAGCTGCTCAACATTTTGTTGATTTTACATTCAGCATTATTAATAGTAATAAAGATTACTTACAATCAGCTATTTTTACATTTGGAAGAGAAGATTTAATCCCGGGCATGTTTATGTCGATTATCAATGACATCAATAAAACTTTTCCGGATACAATTACAGTTTTCAAATATTATTTAGAAAGACATATCGAAGTTGACGGCGATCATCACAGTCACTTAGCATTGAAAATGACCTATAATTTATGCGGAAACAGCGAAGAAAAATGGCGAGAAGCAGAACAGGCTACTATAGAATCATTAAAAAAGCGAATTGCCTTGTGGGATAGTGTTTATGAAGAAATTACGACTAAACAAAAATCATTTGTAGTTTAAATAGACTTGGCTAATAATACATTAATCTCATAACTATATTTTCAGCTAATAAGTAACTTTTTATTAGGTTATTCATAATCACAAACTGTTTTTTCAAAAAAAACCCGACTGAATTTTTGATTTACAATAAAAACTATATCTTTGCACCCCGATTTTTAATTTTAAATCGCTGATTATAAATATTTTGTAAATGACTAAAGCGGATATAGTAAACGAAATTTCAGAAAAAACCGGTATCGAAAAAATTGTTGTTCAAACAACAGTAGAAGCTTTCATGAAATCCATTCGTACTTCTATGACAGAGGGTAAAAATGTTTATTTACGTGGTTTTGGCACTTTTGTGGTAAAAAAACGTGCTGAAAAAGTAGGGCGTAATATTTCGAAAAACACGACTGTTGTAATACCTGCTCATTTTATACCATCTTTTAAACCCGCTAAAACATTTACCGAGCGAGTTAAACGAAATGTAAAAGTGGCAGAGCCATTAGATAATAAACAAATTGAATAATGACAAAAGCCCGTAAAACACAGATTGGTTTGCTAATAACAACTGTTGTTTTATTCGTTCTTTTATTTCTTGTACCAAAAAAGCCATCAGGCACAAAGGAATCAAGTAATCAGTCTCCTGTCACTGTAAATCAAGCAGGTGGTAATTTGGAGCCATTTATAGATATAGCTACCAAATCACTAAAAACGTCTGAAAAAACAAGCTATGATTTACTATTACAAATAGCAAAAAAATCCATTAACGATACAGCTTACCTAACGGTTGTTCAGTTTTGGGATAAACAAAAAAAACCTGATTTTGCGGCTTATTTTATGGAAAAAATAGCTGAAAAAGCCAATACTTCATCAGCGTATAGCAAAGCCGGAGACCGATACTATTATGCGATTCGTTTTGTTAAGGATAATAATGAAATTCCTATTTTATACAAAAAAGCTATTGGATGCTATCAAAAAGCCATTGCAATTGATAAACATCAAATAGATGCTAAAATTCAATTAGCTGCTTGTTTGGTAGAAAGTGGTGATAATCCTATGAACGGTATTGCTTTGTTGCGTGAAGTAGAGCAGACAGATAGCAATAATGTAAAATTGCAATTAACATTTGCCTTTTTTTCTGTTAAATCTCAACAATGGAATAAAGCTATTAAACGATTTGAGCATGTGTTAAGAATTGATCCAACTTATATTGAAGCCTATTTGCACCTTGCTGATGTTTACGAACAACAGGGGCAAACAGTAAAAACAATAGAAATGCTTGAAATATATGCTAAAGCCACAGAAGACGCAATGGCTAAGCAAGAAGTATTAAAATACATCAAACAACTGAAAAACAAATAATTAACCTAATATAAATTTTTAAAACCTAAGGATTATGCCAAGCGGAAAAAAAAGAAAAAGACATAAAATGGCTACACATAAACGCAAAAAACGTTTAAGAAAAAATCGCCATAAGAAAAAATAATTAGCCAACGCTAATTAAATTTTAAATTGAAAGCACAAACGAAAGGGCTATTAGTTCTATTCGTTTGTGTTATTCGTGTATATACTTGTTTGTCATTTTTTGACAAACTATCTTGTTATTTAATTAAAAATATTTAAAGGTGAATGTAGAACTAGTAATAAATTCTACACCTAACGAAGTTGTTATTGGACTATTGAACGATAAACGTTTAATAGAACTCCATAAGGAAAAAAATAACATTAAATTTTCGGTAGGTGATATTTACTTGGGCAGAGTTAAGAAAGTTATGACCGGACTTAATGCTGCTTTTGTGGATGTTGGATATGAGAAGGATGCGTTTTTGCATTATTTGGACTTAGGGCCACAAGTTAATTCGTTATTTAAATATGTAGATTCTGTTCGTTCCGGAAAACAGAACGTCAGTAATTTGATGTATTTTAAAAACGAATCGGACATCAATAAAGATGGTAAAATCAACGAAGTTGTAAAACCTGGTCAGTACGTCTTGGTTCAAGTGGCGAAAGAACCTATTTCATCAAAAGGCCCCAGAATCACAACAGAAATTTCGATTGCAGGTAGATATATTGTATTAATTCCATTTTCAGATAAAATATCTGTTTCCTCAAAAATTAAAAGCAATGAGGAAAAAAACAGATTGAAATCCCTCATGCAAAACATCAAACCAAAAAATTTTGGTGTTATTATCAGAACTGTAGCCGAAGGAAAATCGGTATCTGATATTGAAGGCGATGTGGCAGATTTAGTCTCCAAATGGGATGAATGTTTTAAAGTGTTACAACAAGCGGAGCCACCCTTTAAATTATTGGGTGAAATGGATAGAACAAATGCTATTTTAAGAGATTTTCTTAACGAATCATTTAATGCCATTCATGTAAACAATGAGAAAGTGTATGACGATTTAAAGTCATACATTAAGACTATTTCTCCTGATAAAGTTGACATTTTAAAGCATTATACGGGTAAAGTTCCCATTTTTGATAATTTCGGAATCGATCGTCAAATAAAATCACTCTTTGGAAAATCAGTTTTCATGAAGAGTGGCGCTTATTTAGTGGTTGAACACACAGAAGCCCTTCATGTATTTGATGTCAATAGCGGAAACAGAGCTAAAAGTGACAAATCTCAAGAAGAAAATGCTCTTGAGGTGAATCTGGAAGCTGCTGTTGAAGTAGCTCGTCAACTCAGATTACGCGATATGGGAGGAATTATTGTAGTAGACTTTATTGACTTGCATAATCCTGATAACAGAAAACTTCTTTTCGATAAATTAAAAGAAGAAATGAAATCGGACAGAGCAAAACACAATATTCTACCTCCTAGTAAATTTGGATTAATCCAAATTACACGCCAGCGTTTAAGACCAGAAGTAAATGTAGAGGTATTAGAAACGTGCCCAAGCTGTAACGGAACCGGCAAAGTTCAACCGAGTATTTTATTCGTAGAACAAATAGAAAATGCATTGCGTTTTATCATCAAAGAACAATCAGCTAAAAACATTACACTTTGTGTTCATCCATACATTGAAGGCTATTTGAAAAATAATGGTCTATTCAAAAGCCAGCAATGGAAATGGTTTTTCGAGCATAAACAATGGATAAAAATTACTAAATCGGATAGCTATTCCTTTATGGAATATCATTTTTTCAATAAAGAACTTGACGAAATTGTGATTTAAAACCAAATCCAATATTCATTGATTAAACTCATCACTTTATGACGATATAATAATGAATATTGGATTTAAATTCGTTAGCCAACAACCAATAAAGCATGAAAGATATTTTTGGATATATCAAATCTAAACTCTTTTTAAAGCATCTTTTGTTTTCACTCTTAAGTTTGGTTGTTTTTTTATGGATATTATCTAAACTACTGCATCTATATACCGATCATGGTAAAATAGCAGAAGTTCCTGATTTTAAAAGTAAATCCATTCAAGAATTAGATGAATTTATTGTAGATAAAAAAGTGAGTTATATTATTATTGATAGCATTTATAATCCAGAAGAAAAACCGGGAATTGTGATTAAACAAGATCCGGAACCAAAATCAACAGTCAAACATAATAGAACTATCTATTTATACGTTACTAGTATGCTACCACCACAAATTGCCATGCCAAAATTGGTTGACAGAAGCAGAAGACAAGCATTATTAATGATTGAAAGTTATGGCCTTAAAGTAGGAAAAATAACAGAAGTAAAAGGTGATTGTGTGGGTTGCATATTAAGACAATTATTTAACGGCAAAGAAATTATACCAGGTGAACCTATTAAAAAAGGTAGTGAAATTGATTTAGAAATAGGAAAACAAGAAGATAGACTGATAACTCCTGCTGACTCTGCTAAACAGATGACTGATACAGAAGAAAATTAGAATAATAATGACCTTAAAAGGAATTATACAATCCATCATAATCATCTTACTTAATCTGTTAGGTTTCTTAGCGATTTCACAAGAACAGTTACAGCCATTACATTATAACCTTAATCTTCCTGAAATAAAACAAAGCAGTATTTCAAACAAGAAAACAACAAATCTCACCTCTCTTAATTTACCTTTTTTTGACGATTTTTCATACGCTTATAAATCTAGCTATCCATCTGTTTATAATTGGTTAGATTCGAACGTATATGTCAATTCCAGTTTTGCTATTGCTCCATTAACTCTTGGCGTTGCCACCTTCGATGGATTAAATAAAAGAGGATATCCCTATTCCATAAGTGCACCGGTCAATTATTCAGGTTTAGCAGATATATTAACTTCTCGTCCAATAAATTTACAGTCGACTGCCACACGAACCTACAGTCCGACAGATAGTATTCATCTGAGTTTTTACTACCAAGCAGAAGGCAATGGGGAAGCTCCAGAATTGAACGACTCCTTATCCGTTGATTTTTGGAAACCTAGACAACAAAAATGGACAAAAGTTTGGGGTGTAAAAGGTTATAACCCAAGCGCGGCAGATACTAATTTTTACCGAGTAAGAATTCCGATTACCGACACTGCTTTTTACCATTATTCATTTCAGTTTCGTTTTAGGAACAACGCCACCACAAGCGGTAGTCTCGATCATTGGCATGTTGATTATGTTCAAATAAAAGAATTTTATTTTTATGAAGACACGGTTTTAGATGACATAGCATTTGCCTACAAGCCAAGTTCATTTTTGAAAAATTATTCGACTATGCCATATCGACAATATAATCGTGATTTAGAAATGGGTAGTGGATTTCGTAATTTTTTTCGAAACAACTTCGACATTCCTAAATTTTCGGTATATAACTATACAATTAAAGACGCTCTCGACAATAATATACCAACCGATGTGTATGGCACATTCAATAATCCTGGATTTTTACCATTTTTGAATAACGGTTATTACGATGGATTAGCCGCTAAACCAATTTTCAAATTACAACCTTTTCCAACTTCATTTTCCGATTCTACTTTTTTCAAGATTCAACATACGCTTGTTTCATCGGGCGATAGCAAAAACGCTAATGATACCCTTGTTCACATTCAAAAATTTTCAAATTACTATGCCTATGATGATGGCTCTGCAGAGTTAGGGTATTATTTAAACGCTTATGGTGCTAAAGTAGGACTCAGATTTACCGTAAATACAGGCGACACCTTAAGATCTGTGCGCATTTATTTTGATCCGGTTGTTGAAGGACCAGCTATCAAAGCTTCTTCATTTCGTTTAATGATTTGGGCATCAATCAACGGTGGACCTGGAAATTTACTATATAAAGATAGTTTAATGTATCCTACGTATTTATCTGAAGGCCATCATTCCATACCTACATATAAATTATCATCCTGCCTGCCTTTAACAGTAGGAACCTATTATATTGGTATTCAACAAACAACCAATCAACCTTTAAATATAGGTTTCGATAAAAACACAAATCATAGCAATGCCTTATATTATAATCTCGGCGATGGCTGGGTTCAATCTGCCATCAAAGGCTCATTGATGATTAATCCAGTAATGGGTTGTACCTATCCGGAAGCTGTAAGCATTGTTGAGCGTCAAGTCAATGACGATTTCTCTGTTTTTCCAAATCCTGCCCAAAATAGTATTACGATTAATGGCTCAGGCCAACAACTAAATGCATCTAAAATCGAAATTTTAACGGCCCTAGGTCAAATAATACACACACAACCATTGGTTTGGAATGAACCAATTGATATCAGTAGTTTACCAAACGGATTATATTTTATTCAAGTAAAAGGGCATCATCTAAACATGGTTCCAAAAAAAATAATTATTTCAAAATAATATGACAAACCATTTAGAAGAGGTTGAATCGGGAGAAGAAGAAAAAGAACTATACGAACACCATCACATAAAGGTTGAAAAAGGCCAAGTGATGATGCGAATCGATAAATTTTTGATGATTCGGGTCCAAAATGCTACCAGAACAAAATTACAACAGGCATGCGATGCCGAATGCATTTTAGTAAACGGAAAACCCGTTAAATCAAGCTACAAAGTAAAACCATTAGATGAAATTTCGATTTTAATGACATCGCCACCTCGTGATGTAGAAGTAGTAGCTGAAAATATTCCTATTAATGTAGTTTATGAAGATGATTACATTTGCGTTGTAAACAAAGAACCCGGAATGGTAGTGCATCCTGCTTATGGACATTATACAGGTACACTTGTCAATGCCTTAGCATACCGATTTCAAAATTTACCTACATCCAAAACTCAACTAACTGAAAATTTATCGATTGACAGACCAGGACTAGTGCATCGTATTGATAAAAACACGTCCGGTATTATCATTGTGGCAAAAACAGAATTAGCAATGAGTTTGCTAGCTAAAGATTTTTTTGATAGAAATTTAGACAGGAAATACATCGCCATTGTATGGGGAGATGTAAAAGGAGATTCGGGCACCATTACTTGCAATGTAGCTCGCGATTTAAAAAATAGAAAAGTAATGGCATGCTTTCCGGATAGCGACCATGGTAAACATGCCGTTACTCATTACAAGGTGCTTGAACGTTTTGGTTACGTAACAGTTGTTGAATGTAAATTAGAAACCGGAAGAACCCACCAAATACGTATTCATATGAAACATTTGGGACATCCGTTATTTAACGACAATGAGTACGGTGGTGATCGAATTTTAAAAGGGTTACCTAGTAATAAGTACAAACAATTTATTGAAAATTGTTTTGAAATTTTACCTCGTCAAGCTTTACATGCCAAAACATTAGGTATTACCCACCCTATAACCAAAGAGCCTATCTTTTTTGAGAGCGATTTACCAAACGATATGCAGCAGGTTATTGAAAAATGGAGAAAATACTCGTATAAATTCGAAGAAGAATAGACGACGGATTTAACAAAAAAACTATTCATTAATCCACATAAATACTTGACCATTATTCTGGTAATGGTCAAAATCTTTATGAAATAATATCGTACAAAAATCGATAAGCGGTAATATGCCGAAAACACCACCTAATGTGGCAATATAAGCAACCGGAACGTAGGGTTTGGCGCCTAAATAAATGCGATGTAATCCCACCATTCCGAATGGAAATGGAAATGCGAGAATTGCTGATTTGACACGTTTACTTAAATGGATTTTTTCTCGAAAAAACGTAATCAGTGCATGTGGTGGCGATTTTTTTAATTCAGAATTTTTTTCAACAAATCTAAGATTCAAACTATCCCCATTTTCTAGGTATACTGTAATTGCTTTAGAAGAAAAATTCAACAAAAACAAGCATACGAAGCATAGTAAAAATACCGAATACCGCATAAATAATTATTCTTGTTTTAAAAGATGAATATCGGATATCAATTTCACAACGGCCAAACTATCTGTTCCGTCATACATGCCTCTAATGCGTTTATGTTTATCAACCAATATAAATAACTCACTGTGTAAAAAGCCTTCTTCGCTTCCGTCTTCTTCTAAAGCATTTATCAAATAGCTGTATCTTGCCATATCATAAATCATTTTTTTATTTCCGGTCAAAAAATGCCACTTATTTTTTAAAGCGCCATAACTCTGCGCATATCCATTAAGGATGGCTATGCTATCATGCGCCGGATTAACCGTGTGTGATAAAATCAAAATGTCTTTATCTTTTTTAAATGCTTCTTGAACATGAACTAGCTGCGAACTCATTTTCGGACAAATACTCTGGCAAGTTGCAAAGAAAAAATCAGCAACATAAATTTTATCATTTACAGTTTTTTCTGTGATGGTGTCATGGTGCTGATTGATAAAAGAGAAATTTTGAACCGTATGATAAATCGTATCAGTACCGCTTACTCCGGCTATTTTTTTCTCTCCAATAACAGGCAGAAGCATTTTATGATGTTCGGATGATGATTGGCAAGCTGAAAACATCAACCATAAAACAGAAGTAATCGTTAAAAATTTCATGTTATTTGCTTTCAATGGTATTTGTTTTAATCATTTGTTCTTTTTCTTCTTTTAATCTTAAATGCTGATATTCTTCCGTTAAGCGTTTAATTTCAGATACATACCTAGCATCATAATAGCCTCTTATATGGCGATTTTTATCAATCAAAACAAAAAAACTATAATCAACGTAATAGGGTTTTTGTTTGAAATAACTAATATTTAAACTGTCGAAAGACTTTTGATTCCAATAAAAATTCAAAACATTTTTACTACTTAATGATAATTTTTCCATTTCCTTTAATGAATTAGGATCTGATAAACTGTCACAAGGTGTTACAATGATAAATGGAATCAACTTTATTTTGTCTTTTTTGTATTGAACATATTCACTCAATCCGGCTAGGCGGTAATTGTCCTTTTTATAGGCTTGTTTAATAAAACACACAGCATACAAAGGATAATTGACTGTATCAATTTCAATCTGTTTTAAATCCTCCTGATTAGCAGAAGACCATGTTTTAAAAACAGATCCTACAAAATAAAATGAAGTGTCTTTTTCTACCCATGTTTTTGGTCCAAAATAAGGTAGTTTCCTTGAATTAATAGTGGTAAATTCAAGAACAATTTTAAACAAGGCCGGAAATAATAGGATGACAAAAAAAATGAGTTTTTTATTTTTCATTTGAGGATGCTATTTATTTTTCTAATTACCAAGATTTTATAATCAAGTTATATCTTTTGGCTTAATACTTTATAAACCATCTGTTATAGAAATGTTTTGATAAATTAACACATTATTATCACAGTAGTTTAGATTAAAAATCTCTATTATTCAAACTCAACTTAATTTTGTCTGCTAATCGGTCTCTAAAAAGACGCTTGTGAGCGCTCCGCATTCCAAACAACGGAATATTTTCTAAATCTCCATCATTATAAACCAAATGTATTTTCCGCATCGATTTTAATTCAATGTCTTTTGCATCTAAAAAATAAAACTCCCTGTTGTATATAAGAGATTGCTTGATTTCAAATCGATTTTCATAAACAACGGCATAGGGATTAACCAAAAACCAAAGCGATTGAAAAGTAAGAATTAGACCAGGAATAGCTGTTGCTGAACCCCAAGGATTAACCTCCATCAATAAATTAAAACTAACTATGTCCAATACCAGACTTGAAAGGACTACGCAAACTACTAATATAATGTTGCGCTCAAAATATTCTTTTGGCTCTTCTTCTTTGTTTTTCACAATGCAAAGTTAAAAATTTAAACTCTTTAACTTTTGATTATTAGATATATTTTTCAATCTTTATGTTTATTATTTTTCATTTCTGTTACTTTTCTTAATTAGCCACATTATATACTAAAAAAGATGCTCATTCAATTAAAATATACATTCAAGAGGGCACTTTTAGTGTCTATGTTTGCAACAGGAAACTTGCTCGCGCAAAATAACCTTACTATTACTGATAATCCAGTGGCGGCGATGCTTGACAGCTTAGCCAATCAAAAAATTCTTGAAAAGGCTTTAGCTAAACCTGTTTATCCTAAAACAAATAAATATAAATATGCTGAGGATAGTGTTCCTCGTTTTGAGGATTTTGTTTATGAAAGCCGTTTAGCAAAGTTAGATGTTAATTCACCGTTTGATTTAATTTATAATCCACATGTGAAAGGATTCATCGAACTATATGCTGTTCGTAAACGAGAATTAGTCAGTAGAGTTTTAGGATTATCTCAGTTATATTACCCGATGTTCGAAGAAGTATTTGATAAACATAATATTCCTTTAGAACTAAAGCACTTAGCAGTGATTGAATCAGCCTTAAATCCCAATGCACGCTCAAGATGTGGAGCCACCGGCTTATGGCAATTTATGTACCCTACCGGTAAAATGTATGGCTTACATGTTAATTCATACATCGATGAACGCTCAAATGTTTATAAAGCAACTGAAGCAGCCGCAGAATACCTGAAAAATCTTTATGGTATGTTTGGAGACTGGCAAATGGTTTTAGCCGCATATAACGCAGGACCAGGCACAATTAGTAAGGCTATCAGACGTAGTGGGGGTAAAAAAACCTATTGGGAAATCAGACCATTTTTACCGTTAGAAACTCAGGCTTATGTTCCCGCATTTATAGCCGCCAATTATGTGATGACTCATGCTACTGAACACAACATTTACCCTTCTGCGCCTCGAAAAACCTACTTTGAAGTAGATACAGCTATTGTAAAAGAACCTATGAGCTTTGATCAAATTTCTTCTGCTTTAGATGTATCTGTTGATGAAATTGTTTATTTTAATCCTCAATACAGAAAAGGAATGATTCCGGCAGGAGGAAATAGCTTAACCCTTCCTAAAACAAAAATCGGAACCTTTATTTCAAACGAAACCGAAATTTATGCTGCCATTAAATCTCAAAAAAAGGTTGAAGCTGAAAATACAGTAGCCGTTAAAGAAGTTCAAAAAATACACACCGTTCGACACGGTGAAAAACTCGGAACCATTGCCCGAAAATACGGCGTAACTATTGCCGAACTGAAATCTTGGAACTACATTGGTAAAAAGGGTTTAAAATCCGGAAAAAAATTAATTGTTTACGTAAAACAGGATGTTGTTGTTCCAGCTGCTAATGTTGCAAAATCAGACGCGCCAAAAGAGCCTCAAGTTCATATCGCAACTAAATCAAAAACGGATTCAACAGTTAAATTAGCCGAGAAAAAATCTGAAAATTCAACAGAAGCAAAATTCCATAAAGTGAAAAAAGGAGAAACTCTATATGGTATCTCTAAAAAATACGGCATTAGCGTTGACAAGCTATTAGAAATGAATGGGCTGAAAAAAAATCCACAGCTATTGTTCGGTCAAAAAATCAAATTAGTTTCTTAATTCAAAACCCTCTGCAACCAGAGGGTTTTTTTAATTTACACTTGTGATAAATAGGATAGTAAACCTATTTTTTTGTTTATATATTTAGCTGATAATGATATAAAGGATATGGAATTAAACAAGCATACATGGAGTTTTTCGACTATTGGGGGTGTGAAACGTGTCAATTTGGAGTCGGGAACAGATTTATTACATCTTTCATCATTAGATCCAAAATTGTGGACTGCTTTAAGCTGTCCGGTAAACGGATTAGAAATTGATCACCGAACACTTGAACTCATAGATACAGATAAAGATGGTCAAATTAGAGTACCTGAAATTATTGAGGCCGTTACGTGGATAACATCCATTTTAAAAAATCCGGACGATCTTTTAAAACAAGAAACCAATTTTCCCTTATTGGCTATCAATGATAAAACCGAACTAGGTGAGACGCTATTAAACTCCGCAAAAATTCTCTTAAAAAATCTTGGTAAAGAAAATGCCACCCTTTTAACCGTTGAAGAAACAACCAACCATGAAAAAATTTTTGTAGGCACTGCTTTTAATGGCGACGGTATTATATCAGAAGATTCAACATCGGATACAGATCTGAAAAAATTGATTCATGAAATTACAAAAACATTAGGTAGCAAAACAGATAGAGGCGGCAAAGAAGGAATTACGAGAGAATTACTGAATGATTTCATTACAAAGTGTCAACAATATGCCATTTGGGATGCAAAAAGAGATGTCAATACAACCGATATATTGCCATTTGGGGAGAAAACAGAAGAGGCTTTTCAAAATTATAACCAGATCAAACATAAATTAGAGGATTATTTTATCCGATGCAGACTAGCAGCATTTGACACTCAATCATCTGTGGCACTTAATCTGAAATCGGAACAATTGGAAATCATTTCAACGAAAGACCTTTCTACCTGTATTGAAGAAATAGCAGCCTATCCACTTTCAAAAATTAATACATCCAAATTATTGGTTGTAACCTCAGGAATAAACCCTGCATGGGAAAATACAATGGCCAATTTTAAATTATTAACCATTGACAAACTATTTACAGATAAAGAAGCTATTTCAGAACAAGACTGGGATCACATCAAAAATACATTTAAAGCCTATGAACAATGGATATCTGAAAAAGAAGGGCACGAAGTTGAACATTTAGGCAAACTCTATATTCGAGAAATACTATCAGGTTCTTATTTACAACAATTAGAGAGCCTCATTACACAAGATGAAGCTTTGGAGGAAGAAGCCAACAATATTATTTTAGTTGATAAAATGGTAAGGTACTATCGTGATATTTTTACCTTACTTAAAAACTTTGTTACATTTTTCGATTTTTATACCCCAGGAACAAAAGCCATCTTTCAATCAGGTAAATTATACATAGACCAGCGCAGCTGCGATTTATGTATTAAAGTAACTGATATGGCCAAACATGCCAACATGGTTTCTTTTAGTGGAATGTTTTTAATATACTGCGAATGTTCTTCGAAATCAACCAATGAAAAAATGACAATTGTGGCAGCCTTAACCAATGGCGATATAGACAATATTGTGGTAGGTAAAAATGCGTTATTTTATGACCGTAAAGGTTTAGACTGGGACGCTACCGTTATTAAAATTGTAGATAATCCCATTAGTATCCGACAAGCATTTTTTTCTCCTTACCGCAAAGTATCGAGATTTATTGAAACACAAATTAACCGAATTGCCACCTCTCAAGAAGAAAAAGTTTCGACCGATATGCACAAAAGCATCGAACAGATGCCGTTGAAAGTAGAGGAGTTAAAAGAGAAAAAAGAACCCACCACACCCTTTGACGTTGGTAAGTTTGTTGGAATATTTGCAGCTATCGGACTTGCTGTTGGCGCCATTGGAACGGCCATCGCATCGGTAGTAACAGGCTTTATGGGTTTAGTGTGGTGGAAAATGCCACTAGCCATTTTAGGAATCATTGTACTAATCTCAGGCCCATCGATGGTAATTGCTTTTTTGAAATTACGAAAACGCAATTTAGCACCTATATTGGATGCCAATGGATGGGCTATCAATGCTCAGGCTAATGTTAATATACATTTTGGAAATATGTTAACTCAGTTGGCTGAATTACCTAAAGGTTCTATAATCAATTTAAACGACCCATTTACCAAAAAAGAACGTTCCGTCATTCCGGGCCTTCTTATTTTATTGATTTTAATAGGTGTGTGTTTATTTATGTTGTGGAAATTTGGAATATTTCGTTTGTAACCTAAAACACTTTTTAGTGAAAATTTTACACAAACAATATTCTTGTAACTTTTATTTACAAGGTAAACATATTGGAAAACCAATAAAATCAAATGATTCATGAAATATTAACAAATCAACTGCCTGTTTGCGATTAAAAACAAATACGCTCTCCTTTTGAGGATTTGTAAAAAATATTTATACATTGGTAATTGTCATTTTATGCCGGTTATACACCTGAATAAGATAGTATAATAGAACATTTATGAGGGTTATAATTAAGTTAGCGGTAATTTTAAAAACAGACCATTGCGACATTTACTTCTCATCATATTGACAACTTTCTTACTTTCTGACAGTTTCGGACAGACAAGTATTTACTTTAAATATGACAATAATTTTTACCATCTAATTAACTATAAAGACACGTCTCTTATTAACTTTTCAGTACATGGAGATTTTGGAATTGTAATGAGCAATTATTATCATCTTAGAGATAGTTTGCCGGACGGAGAATATAAAATTTATGTTAACGATACTCTTAAAAAACTATGCTATTTCAAGGAACAAAAAAAAGACAGTAACTGGACTAACTTTCTTCCTCAAGGACAATATGAAATATACCCATATGAGAATGGAAAGTTAGACGGCTACTATAAAAAATATTATTCCAACAGAGTAGTTGAAACTATAGTGAAATATTCAGACAACAAATATTTTATACGGACACATTTTTACGAAAATGGACAGATTAGAATGCGTGAATACTTTGTTCGTGACTCAATAATGCGAGGACAACATATCAGAGTTGAATCATTCAATAAGGACGGGACCATTGAAAAAATTGATAATAGTTATGGCATCCCATATGTGTCAATAGAGCTAAAAGGAAATTGCGAGAATAAAAATAAATTAAGCGGGAAATGTGAAATTTGGTGTAAGCAGTTTAAAAATTTAAATGACGAAGGACACTTTAAAATTAACTTTACGGACAATAAAATTGTTGAGTGGCAATTTTACGACAAGCAAGGAAACTTGATAATGGAAGAAAAATGACGAAAACTACCGCTAACACACGTTTGCCGTAATGCGGGGTGAATTGCTTATATTTAAGTTTAGTTTTCCAATTTGGCTTTTGTGGAAGGTTGACAGTTTTGCGCTCCGAAAACCCGCACGAACGACAAGCGTGGGAACGTTATAGCGAATAGAGGTGCGGAAAATAGTGCTTCAATAAGCATAAAAACATTTTTATTAAAATAACCTCAACCTTAAGTTGGGGTTATTTACTTTATAATACACTTTTATGAATTTGAAGATGATTTTATCCTTTACACAGAAAATTCTACTATCAATCAAAGCTCTTTATAGATTGTGTAATCTGAATCATGCAATATTTCAAATTACCCAGATATTTGCAAAAGTCGGGATTCGAAAAATTCTAATTAAGGCAAAACAAATAATAAAACTTTTAAAAAATCGAAAACCGACAACCCACTATTGTTGCGCTTTTTTATAAAGATAAAAAGCCACACAAGAGAACACAAAATTAGGTATCCAAACGGCGATTATAGGTTGAGCTAATCCGGAAGTAGCAAAGGTAGTAGATATGTGCATAAACAATATATAAATACAACTCAACACCAATCCTAATGCAATATGCAATCCCACACCACCTCTAATTTTTCGCGAAGATATGGCCACTCCAATAACCGTTAGTATAAATGTGGCAAATGGGAAAGCCGTGCGCTTATACATTTCAACCTCAAAAAACTCTATTCTACTCGATCCTTTTTGCTTTTCTCTTTTTATAAATTCTTTTAACTCAAAATAAGTCAGAACCTCTATTTTGCTTTGAAACCGCAGCATATCCTTGGGAGAAAAATCAATATTTATTTTTGTCATCGGACCAAACTTGTGAGCTTCTCTATAAACAAAGTTAGACGAATCTGCGCGTGTGGAATCAGCAGGCACATATTCTAAAGCTCGTTCAAAAACATTAGAGAGATACCAACTTGAGGAGACACTATCCCACTTCATGCTTTCTGCTTTTAACATCGAAACTTGTTTGTTGTGACGAATCGTTTCTATAGAGACTTGATTGGCTGTTTGCGTTAAATTATTATAATCAGCCATATACAAAACGGTACCAGGTGCTATTTGCCTGTGAATATTACGCTCTTCGGTATTATATCCGTCGTTAATGTACTTATCCTCGAAGCCAATTCTTACTTTATTTGATTTTGGAATGACAAAATGATTGAGGATGAGTGATGAGGCAGTAATAATAGAGGCACCTATCATATACGGCCGTAAAATTCGTCTAAAACTAGTGCCACTCGATAAAATGGCTACAAACTCCGTTTTATAAGCCATTTTAGAGGTAAACAAAATAACAGCTATAAACGTAAACAAGGGGCTAAATAAATTGCCGTAATAGGGTATAAAATTAAGATAGTGATCAAAAATAATTTCCTTAATTGGTACCTTACCCGCAACGAATCCATGTAATTTTTCAGAAATATCAAATACAATAAAAATGCATAACATCAAACTAATTGAAAACACAAAAGTGCCTATAAACTGCCTGAGTATGTATTTATCTAATATTTTAAGCATGCCAAAAAATCGTATCTATATTAAAAAATCACAACCGAGTAGCTAACTGCTTTACCATCTTATTTTTCCAGTCATAAAATGTCCCATCAATAATTCTGTTTCTTGCCTCAGTTACTAACCATAAATAAAATGCAAGATTATGAATACTGGCAATTTGGGCTGCCAAAAATTCTTCGCAAACCAATAAATGACGCAAATATGCTTTTGAATAAGCGTGGTCTACATAACTCGTTCCATTTTCATCTAAGGGTGAAAAGTCGTTTTTCCATTTTTCATTTTTAATATTAATTATGCCATTCTGAGTAAATAATAAACCGTGTCTTGCGTTACGAGTAGGCATTACGCAGTCAAACATATCAATACCTAAGGCAATACTTTCCAAAATATTTACCGGGGTACCAACGCCCATTAAATAACGTGGTTTATCCGTTGGTAAAATATCACATACCACTTCCGTCATAGCATACATATCTTCAGCTGGCTCTCCTACAGATAATCCGCCTATGGCATTACCAAAGGCATTTTTAGAGGCAATAAATTCAGCAGACTCTTTGCGCAAATCTTTATACACCGAACCTTGCACAATAGGAAATAACGTTTGTGAGTACCCATATTTAGGTTCTGTTTCATTAAATCGCTTAATGCACCTATCTAACCAACGATGCGTTAAGCCTAATGAATTTTTCGCATACTTGACATCACAGGGATAAGGCGTACATTCATCAAACGCCATGATGATATCCGCTCCGATAATACGCTGTATATCCATCACGCTTTCCGGAGTAAAGAGATGTTTACTTCCATCAATATGAGATTTGAATGTCGCACCTTCCTCAGTCAATTTTCGTGAATTGGCCAATGAAAATACCTGATACCCACCGCTATCCGTCAACAATGGTTTTTCCCAACCATTGAATCGATGAAGGCCTCCTGCTTTTTCTAATACTTGTAAACCGGGGCGTAAATATAAATGATAAGTATTCCCCAAAATGATTTGAGCTTTTATATCGTCTCTTAATTCACGTTGATGAACAGCTTTAACGGTACCTGCTGTTCCTACGGGCATAAAAATCGGGGTTTGTATTTGTCCATGATCGGTATCAATTATACCGGCTCTGGCTTTCGAATGAGTGTCTTTGTGTAAAAGCGAAAATTTCACAGATTAAGTTTTGGTTGTTAAAGATACATTTTATTGACTAGAGCGTATGCATTTCTTCAATTTATCACGGAAATGTATGGCCCTTAAATTAGCTATCAACAACGTTTTTATTCGAAAAAATCTTTATGAATTGTGAAGTTCTGTTAAAAATTTTGATTTGGCACAAGTATTGAAAAAGCAATTATAACCTAATTTAAAATATATACATTATGAACCTACTTGTAAAAACACTAACCACGATATGTACCATTACAATTAGTACAATATCAATAGCTCAACATCGTGATCGCGGGAATGGAATAAATCACCCGCCTCAAAACCACACGCATCCTCAGCATACCCAAAACTATATTTTGGCGTTCAATCATCATCCACATCCTCAAAACAATTCACATTATTCCATTCATACAAACTATTACGCCGCCCATGATTTGTTGTATTTAAAGAAAACAACACGTATCTCAATACGTCAATCTGCTTTTGTCATTAAAAAAGCCTTAAATTATCTTAACTGTAATCGTGTTTATTCTCCCTGGTTAACTAAAGCGGTCAAGCACCAACGTTATGCAAAACAATTATATGCTTTAGGTAATTACATTGGCGCTTTACATCATACCGAACGTGCCGAATTTTTGGCGTGGCATGTATTAAACGATGCACAGTATTCGTCGGTAAACCATAACGAGTATCCTAATCCTTATCAAAAACCAAATCATTCATATCGTAGAACCAACCTAGATGAAAATTCAAAAAATCAAGAATCTCATATCGAGGATTTGGGTGATGAAGGAACTACAATTCAAAATTCTAATAAGAACGAAGAACTTAATGGTAACAAATTAGTTGAAAAAAATATTGATGAAGAGTTACCTGAAAATCAACTTAGTGATTCTGAACTTTTGAAAATGGACGCAAAAGACCTCGATGTTGATTAATCTGAGGGCTTAAAAAATTGTATCATACAAAAAACTCCTTCTGAATCTGGAAGGAGTTTTTTTATTCTTATACTTTTTCTTCTTGTGTTTTAGCTTTATTGGCATTTAATATCGCTACTTGCTGAGCCACATTTTGAGCCATCTCTCTGAAAGCTAAAGCTTGTGGAGTAGTTTCCTGCAATACCGCAGGATGACCAGCATCGCCCGATTCGCGAATACTCTGTACTAAAGGAATTTGTCCTAATAAAGGAAAATTCATTTCTTCTGCCAAATTTTTTGCACCATCTTTTCCAAAAATATAATTAAAAGGAAATTAATTCGCTCAATGTTGGGGCAGAAACTAAGAATAGGGTATTTTCTCTAATTACCAATTTAATGCTATTATTTTGAAACAATGCCCTTGAATATAAGTCGCCACCAGTTTGCTTCATTAACTTGGCATTCATGCCAGCTGCTTTGTATTGTTCTTTAAGTTCAAGTTTTGTTAAGCATGACTCTCTTTTAAATTCAGCATTAATTTTGATAAAATTATCTGTTGACCCTGAACCTGGTTTTCCGTAATAACTTTCATATACATTTATTTCATGCACTGTGCACTGTTTGTCTTTAGCTTCTTTCAAAATTTTAAATAAATCTAAAGCCATTTTTTCAGGATTATTTTCGGGATCAAAAAATTGCACTAATAATTTTAAGTCTTTCTCTTCGTTATAGCTAAGGTTTTCAATCGCCTTTTGTAATTGCTTTGCTTTTAATTTCAATGCCCCTTCTGTATCTGGTGCAAACTGATAGAATGCTGTATTTTTATAAATCTTATCAAAGCTTACTTGCCCAAAACATGCCAATAATGGGCCGTTGTATTTAACATTAGATCTATCATTTCCATGATTATCTCTAATCATTAAATCAACAATATTCCATTTAGCATTTTCTAATTTCACTTGTAATGCAACGTTTACAATATAATTATCGGTTAAAGTTGCGTCATCAATAATATCTCCCGTGTTAGAATTATATTCCTGCCCTTTAATTTCAAAAAACCAAGTCTGTTCTTTGGCATTATCTATTTTTTCACCTTTACAGTAAATAGAATCAATTCTTGAAAAATGCTTTAAGGCTTCTACGCTTCCATTAAATCCCGTTTCATCATCACCTCCGTAAAGCTGCCCATTTTTAAGTGGAAATTTTTTTATACCTCCCACCAACAATGCAATTTTTGCTTTACTATCATTGGCAACTCCACCAATAACTCTAGGACTTCCCAACTCCACATTATAATATTCCCATTGGTTGGTTAACACATCATTTTTTAAACGAGAATACTTCACGCCAACTGGTACTTGATAAACAGTGCCATTAGCATCTTTTGGTGTTGTAACCGTAATATACGTTATACATCTATCATAAGGCATTGAAATCGGAAACAGTTCAGCGCATCTGTCGCTAGTGTATTTTCCAAAATAAGCATCTACTTCTTTCTCTTCGGTATTACTATAGTACTTCTTAGAGAATGTACATTTTGTAACATCAGCATTATAATCTAATTTCAAAAGCCCTCTCAAAAAATCAGAACTTTTAGCTTTCGCCAAAGCATCATCCACACTAGGATAAGTGGGAATTGTTTGTGACTTAATCTCACTAAATACACCTGCCGAGATAATCGATAGCGATAGAATAATTTTCTTGATCATATTTTCTATTTATTGTTTAATTATTTTTTGAGTATAAGAATTACTTTCTCCATTCACCATTAATTGATAAAAACCAGTTTTTAATTCGCTTAAATCAATGCTTGTTTCTGAAGATACAATTTGTTTTTCGAAAACTACTTTGCCTAAAACATCAACAATCACAATAGTAGAATTCTTAAAAGTATTTTTAATAGTAATTACATCCGTAAATGGATTTGGGAATACAGAAACTGATGATTCATTTACTAACTGAGTAATACCAGTACATAAAGAGACAGATTGAGTTATAGTTGATGAATTTGAACATCCGTTTGCATCTGTTCCTGTTACAGTATAAACTGTATTAGTAGTTGGATTAACAACAATAGCTGAACCACTAGAAGTTGTGTTCCATAAATAAGTATTTGCTCCAGTAGCGGTTAAAGTGCTAGTTTCTCCAGTGCAAATAATAGCATTGCTGGTAGACACAGATACTGTAGGTAACGCATTTAAAACAACCGTTAAAGTTTCTGTATCTATACATCCTTGTGTATCTAAACCTGTAACAGTGTAATTAGTATTTGAAGCAGGTGTAGCAGTAATAGAAGGTGAGTTAGAGCCAGTATTCCATGAATAATTAACTACTCCTGCCGCTGTTAATGTGGTTGATTGTCCGGCACAAACCGCAAGTAATCCAGATACAGAAACTGAAGGATTATTTACAGTTAAAGTAACCGTGTTTGAATTAGTTGAACCACATCCATTAGTTACTGTTAAATAATAATTTCCTGCATTTAATACTTGAACTGTAGGAAGAGCTATAGTTGCCATTGTTGCGGTACTAACTGGAGATGAATTAAAATACCATTGTACAGTCGTAGAATTAGATGAAACTGCAGATGTAAAAGAGGTATTCGCATTTATACAGACTGTTTTACTACTTGGTGATGATAATACTGAAGGAGCATTATTAATTAAAATATTAGAATTATTTCTTTCTCCTTTTTGAACTGGATTTGATGATACAACACGAACTCTATAATTTGTGCCATACGCAACCGTAGAAGGCACGGTAGCAGTAATAGTTCCAGATGAAGTTGCGCTGATTGTTCCAATAGAAACAGGAGAAGCAAAACTACCAGTTGCATCTGAAAGTTGTGCTGTAAAAATATTTCCAATGTTACATGTTCCGTTAATAGAATATGGTACCGTTAAAGTATTACCTGCACATAACGATGGTGTTGCAACGGTTAATGTTTTTAACTGATTATATTTAGCAATAAAACTATTATAAAAACTTCCAAAGGGAGCAGTTGATGTTGAATCATAAGGCGAAGGATCAAAATCATTGACTACTCTCATAGACCCAATTAAATTAATTTGTCCTGAATTTTCGACTGAGATACAATGCCCTCCTGTATAATTAAATCCTGGCGTACTACCTCCAAATCTAAAACACCATTGTTGAGCGCCCGTGTTGTCTAACTTTTCAACAAACCCATCTACATCTCCTGTTGCAACCATATTAAAAGCAGTGCCTCCATTATTAAAATTTTTTGTGCCATTAAACGCTCCTGTATAATAAATATTATTATTAGCATCTACATTTACATAATCACCAAAAGCATTAATACTTAGATTACTTAATTGGTAATGTCTTGCCCAATTAAATGTACCTATAGAAGAAATTCTAACTAGAAATTCGTCAGTTGCAACTGCTGCTAGTGTATAAGCAGATGTTGAGCTTATATCAAAATCAACGGTACCTGAAAATTTACCTACAATGATAGGATTTCCAAAGGCGTCTAATTTTAATTGTTTCACAGATTCACTATTTGTGTTCCCAATTTGGCCAACCCATTGTAAAGCCATTGATGAATTATATTTAGCAACATACACATCATAACCGCCAGCAGTATTCAATGTATAAGTAGATACCGAGGGGTCAAAATCAGTATTTGAATCAAAAGTTCCGGCCAAATAAATATTTCCACTATTATCAACTTCACATAATGTTCTAAATCTTCCAAAATTCACAAATCGATTTAATAAATTCAAATTAGAATCATACATCACAAACATATTAGATCCAGTGGTTGCAGAGGTTTCGTTTGCAATACCAGCTCCAAAATCAAAATCTTGAGTTCCCCAGAAATATCCACCTAAATAAATTTTACCCGCCGCATCAATTTTAATAGATTCAAAAGAACTATAATTAGTAGCAGTAAAAGTATTGACCGATAAAAAATTAAAATTTTGATCATATTTTGCAATAAAGGCTTTTCGATTAGCCGTGCCAGAGCTAACGTTAAATACTGAAGCAGATGGATCAAAATCTGCGGTGCCATTTATATCTCCTACTATATAATAATTTCCGGAAGCATCTCGAGCGGCATCTTGCGCAATAACATTAGCTGTGCCTTGAACACTTAAATGATTTATATAATTACCTAAAGCACTATACTTAATCAAATAAAAACCAAAACTATTAGCATTAGGTAATACAATAGTGGCAGCTCCTGGATCCACATCATTAATACTGCCGGCGTATGCTCCAGCCATTATAATGTCGCCATTAGACTCTTTAAATAGTCCTACATGCTCCATCTGGCCATAGCCAGCATTACGGTAAACGGTATCCAACTTTTGAGAAAAACTAGAGAGACTAGCACCTAAAATCATTAATGTTGTAAATATTTTTTTCATGGTTTAAATTTTTGATTAGCATAAAATTGCACCATTAACCTAGGAACGTAAAAAAAATAGGGCGAATACCTTCCTTTTTTGAGTAAATGAGTGTATTTTTAATGTGGCTATGAACAAACTTTTTCTTTTCATCATCCTTTTTATAACCCAACAGGCTTTGTCTCAAACTGACACGGCTAAAATCAATGCGCTAAATAAGCGTTCAGAAAATTTAAGTAAAGTAGATGTGGATAGCTCCAGCTATTTGGCTCAAGAAGCCTTAACATTAGCCAAAGAAGCAAACTTTAAAAGAGGAATTGCCGCTGCCACCAAAAACATAGCCATCTGCAACTATGTAAATGGCAAATCAGATATCGCTATTAAACAATTTATTGAAGCCATCAAATTATTTGAAGATTTAAAAGACGTTAATGAACTAGCGCATTGTTATTCTCAAATGGGAATTGCTTATTACCTGCAATACCAATACGACAATGCTTTAAAATACTATGATAAATCGATTGAACTTTATAAAAAAACCACCAATAAAAAAGATTTAGCGGGTGTTTATATTAACCAAGGCGTTTCATACACCTATGTCAAAAAAATGGATTTGGCAGAAATCAACTACAACGAAGCACTAAAAATTTATCAAGAAATAAATTACGAACCGGGATTTGGACCTGCCTACAACTCCTTAGCAAAAATATATTACGCAAAAAAAGAGTATGCCAAAGCCATTAGTTATTACAAACTAGCGGAACAATATTCTTTAAAATCAAATAACAAATACCATTTAATTACCAATTACAATTCTTTAGCCATGTGTTATAAAGAATTAAAAGAATATGAAAAAGCCAAAGCTTATTCCGAAAAAAGTATTGCTATTAGCAAAGAAGTAGGTTCTGTTGAAAGAGAATTGTTTTGCCACGAAACCATGGCCGATATTTTATTTTCGATGGGTGATTACAAAAATGCCTATGTTAGTTTTCAAAATTATGCTTCATTAAAAGACACCTTGTTTAATCAAGATAAAAATGATGCGATTGCCGAAATGCAGGCCAAATTTGATGTAGAAAAGAATCAACAAAAGGTAAAAGAAATAGAACTACAGAAAAAAATTGACGATGAAGCGAACACAAAACAGCGATTGCTTTTAATCGTAGTTATTGTAGTCATTTTAATCTCCTTAGTGTTTACCATTTTACTATATAAGAATAAGCAAAAAGTAAATAGTTTGTTGGAACAAAAAAACGCCGCCACACAAGCTAACCTCGAACAAAAAGAAGTGATGATGAGTGAAATTCACCATCGCGTCAAAAACAATTTACAAATGGTGTCTTCTATTTTAGATTTACAAGCAAGAGATTTAACGGATGAAAAGTCGACGCGCGTAATAGAAGATAGCTTAAGTCGTATTAACGCTATTTCCTTGATTCATCAACGCTTGTACCAATCTGATAATATCAGAGGAATAAAAATTAACACCTACTTGCAAGAATTAGCACATGACATTTTGAAGAACTTTTCTTCGTCTGTTACAACCACACCAATTCAGTTAACATGCAAAGTAGATGGCCTGAATATGGATTTAGAATCTGCTATTCCTATTGGTTTAATTACGGCAGAATTAATCACTAATGCCTGCAAATATGCCTTTACATCCATCGAAAAACCAGAAATTACCATCACTCTCAATAAACAACAAGACGCTCTTGTATTAATAGTGACTGATAATGGAGTAGGAAAACAAGCAGCAGTAAATGAATCAGGCACTTCGTTTGGCACTAAATTAATTAAATCCTTATCACGTAAATTACGCGCTGAAATCATAGAAGATACTTCTAATAAAGGCACGAGCATACAATTAAAAATTAATAGCTTTAAGTTATATGACATCTAATTTAAAAATAGCAATCGTAGAAGACGAACCATTAATTGCTGACCATATTGAACAATATGTATTAGATGCAGGTTTTAAAAGTGCTGGCATTGCCGATAACTTTAGCGATGCAAAAGAACTATTGCAAAAAGAAAACCCTGATTTAATTTTATTAGATATTAATTTAGGCGATGGACCAGATGGGATTGACATTGCACATTACATCAATCAATATTACAAAAAACCTTTTATTTTTATTTCATCAAATACGGATTCTAAAACATTAGAACGTGTGAAAATTACCAATCCATTTGGATTTATTGTAAAACCATTTAAAGCTGGTGATATACAAACACAAATAAATTTAGCTTGGCATAGTTATAATTTACAAAAAGAAAATACGCAAGTCTCCTTCTCAGATTCATTTTTAGTGAACGATCATTTTTTTATTAAAGACAAACATAGTTTGGTAAAGGTAAATTATGCTGATGTATTATATGCAGAAGCTTGTGATAATTATAGTATTATATATGCCAAACAAACAAAATACATTTTAAGTTATACCTTAAAAGTGGTGGAAGAAAAATTATCCTTATTTCATTTCTTTAGAACGCACCGTTCCTTTTTAGTGAACCTTAAACATATTGAAAAAGTAAATCCAAAAGAGGTTTTAGTAAATGGTAAAGTAATTCCCGTAAGCGAAAATAGCCGTGCAGAATTGTTGCAGAAGTTGAATTTGTTTTAAACCAAAAAAGCTCCTTCAAACACTGAAGGAGCTTTTTTGTTTTTATAATTTAAACTAAGCTGTAGCTGCTTTCCCCTTTACCTTATTAGCATTTAAAATAGCAATTTGTTGCGCTATGTTTTGAGCCATTTCTCTAAAAGCTAATGCTTGTGGTGTTGTCTCTTGTAATACTGCCGGACGACCAGCATCACCAGCTTCACGTATACTTTGCACTAAAGGTATTTGTCCTAATAAAGGTAAATTCATTTCGGTTGCCAAATTTTTGGCCCCATCTCTTCCAAAAATATAGTATTTATTATCCGGTAATTCTTCCGGTGTAAAATATGCCATGTTTTCAACTATCCCCAAAACAGGAACATTAAGTGCCGGTAACTTAAATAAAGCAATTCCCTTACGAGCATCTGCTAATGCTACCGATTGAGGGGTACTCACGATAACTGCGCCTGTAATAGGTACAGTGCTGCATAATGTAATTTGTATGTCTCCGGTTCCGGGAGGTAAATCCACTATTAAATAATCTAATTCTCCCCAATTAGTATCTGTAAATAGCTGGGTTAACGCTTTAGAAGCCATTGGTCCTCGCAAAGCAATCACTTGGTCTGGCCCAGCTAAAAAACCAACTGAGTTTAATTTAACACCATAGCTTTCTACCGGTTTCATTTTCGGTTTCCCCTCGTACTCCGATTTTCCGGGCATATCATTTTGCACATCAAACATAATCGTTTGTGATGGGCCATAAATATCAGCATCTACTAAACCAACCTTAGCTCCTTGTTTGGCTAAAGCCACGGCTAAATTAGCCGAAACGGTAGATTTACCAACTCCCCCTTTTCCGGAAGCAACAGCAATCACATTTTTCACCTTTGATAAAGTTCCCAAATCTTTATCTCGTGTAGAAGTTACATTAGCCGTCATGTTCACATTCACAATAGCTTCCTTATCCACATAATGCTTAATAGCGTTCACACAAGCATTATGAATCATGTCTTTCATTGGACATGCAGGCGTGGTTAAAACCACCGTAAAAGAGACATTTTTGCCCTCTACTGCAACATCTTTTACCATGCCTAAAGTCACCAAATCTTTTTTAAGATCCGGATCGTCTACGTATTTCAATGCGTCTATAACGCTATCAACTGTAATTGCCATTTTTATTTTCTAATAAAGTTACTTAATGTATTTAAATAGTTATCAAAACCCATTTTTTTTGGTATTTCTCCATGATCGGCACCTGATATTCTATAAGCATCTTTATAAATTCCGTTATAATTTTTATAAACTACCTCACCATGCGTATTAATATTTAAAAAATTATCATTAGTGCCATGAATCCAACAAAAAGGTTGTTGTATAGTTTTGATTTCCTCGGCATTATCAATTTTTAAATTTGTAAAAAAAGAGGCTGGCATATTTAACATACTACCATCATTTACCATCACATCAACGGAAGCAAAGGGTGCCTCTAAAATTAACTTTGACGGCTTGATACTTCTTGGTTTATTAGTCAATTCACAAGCTGGTGCTGAACCCATACTAAAACCATACATCATCAATCTATTGTTTGATAACCCATTTAATTTCAACCATGACAAAGCCGCATCCACATCCGCATATAAACCATTCTC
This sequence comes from Chitinophaga pinensis, assembly GCA_945860225.1. Lineage (GTDB taxonomy): Bacteria > Bacteroidota > Bacteroidia > B-17B0 > Aurantibacillaceae > UBA4416. The sequence goes on from CAMAPT010000009.1 coordinate 90,160, forward strand.
TGTAGGTTTACCTTCGCTCAGTCCATAACCTCTATAATCAATCATTAATACACCATATTTGTTTTTACCAGATGTGTGTGCTAATAATTTTGCACGCTGCCAATAAAAATCCATATGCCATTTATTTCCGTGACAATACATGATTACGGTGTCAGTTCGAATTTTTGAAATACTTCCAATATAAATAGCATGGATAGTAGTTGCAATATTATCCTCTGGGCCTTTAGAAGATAAAGTAAAATGATGAATCAAACTATCCGCAATACGATAAGAGTTATCTAAAATGAAATCTTGCTCACCCGTATAATTATCTAATTTATATTCTGTTATTTTATCAGATAAGTTATACAAATTATCATCTAGTCTCAAACAAGATGAAATTATAAAAAGAGTAAATATGATGGTTATATATTTCATTAAAATTTCCTAGTAAAATTTAAGTAAATGCCTACGGCTCCTTTTTGTTGTATACCAACATAATCAACCACATTAGGAATGTTTTTTTGACTCATTTGTAAAAATTTACACTCTAATGTATAACCCCATTTCTTCGTATTATAATTTATACCAATATGCGGATTGATGAAGGCATGATTTTTCTGTATTTCATTGTGTGCTTTTTTAGATGATAATTCAAACCAATTTGTTAAGCCAACATAAACAAATGCTTTATCGTTTAATATATCTTTATAAATATTCAAATCTAACTGGGGCCAAACTCTGAATTTTTGATTCCATTTATCACACACTATATTTAAAGCAGAATTTGTAGTAATACCAAATTTCAGGCTATCATTTTTATATAAACTTTGGCATACCCCGATATCAGTTTGAAAATTTCCAAACAACAAAGCAGTAGTATGAACCGATGCAAAAGCAGTCGTTGACTTGGTAATACCTCGGCCATACATTAATGAAGTATAAGGAATTGGAATAACTGCGTCTCCAAAATGAATTAATGGTCCACCTAAATTAGCAGAAATAGCGTTTTGATTTTTAGCTAAAGGTTTCACAAATCGTGTGGGAGCACAGTTTTGAAACATAATTCCAATAATACTACCTATTATAATTAATCTTAACATTAAATCTGATTTGCTAAGTTTAATAAATTGGCTTCATCAAAATCTTTCCCCATAATTTGCAAGCCTATTGGTAACCCATTACTATGTAAGCCATTTTTAACAGAAACAGCCGGACATCCAACAATGTTTGCTTGTACCGTAAAAATATCTTCTAAATACATTTTAATAGGATCGGTGCTGTTTTTACCAAACTCGAAAGCTGTACCCGGTGTAGAGGGTGTAACAATAAAATCATGTTGTGATAATATCTCACGAGTTTTTTCACGTATTTTATTTCTCACTTTTTGAGCCTTGCTGTAATAAGCATCATAGTATCCTGCACTTAAAACAAATGTTCCCAACATAATTCTTCGCTTAACTTCTTTACCAAATCCTTCGCTACGCGTTTTTTTATACGTACTTTCTAAATCTGTTGCATTGGGACTTCTGTAGCCATAATGCACCCCATCAAACCTAGATAAATTAGATGACGCTTCGGCGGTAGTTAGTACATAATAGGTTGGTACCAAAAAATCTAAATACGGAAAATCAACCGCTGTTACCTGATGGCCATCCGTTTTTAATTTTTCTAATGCTTTTAAAGTTTGTGCTTTTACCTCAACATCTAAACCTTCAGACTCAACACATTCTTTTAAATACGCAATCTTATACGTTTTTGGCTCAGCTAACGTTTGCGAGTATTTACCAACAGGTTTTTTAGAAGCGGTTGTGTCATACTCATCTTCACCCGCCATTATTTCTAATAACAATGCCGCATCTTCAACAGTTTTGGTAATAGGTCCTATTTGATCAAAGGAAGACGCATAAGCCACCAATCCCCAACGAGAAACACGTCCGTAAGTTGGTTTTAAGCCAACAGTTCCTGTAAATGAAGCCGGTTGACGAATCGACCCACCAGTATCGGAACCCAAACTCACATGACACAAATTGGCCGCTACAGCAGCAGCAGAACCTCCGGAAGAACCACCAGGAACCGTTTTTTCGTTTAATGGATTGAGCACCTTTCCAAATGCTGAATTTTCGTTACTACTTCCCATAGCAAATTCATCACAATTCAAACGACCGATTATAATTGCATCTTCTGCTAATAATCTTTCAACAACAGTTGATGAATATAAAGATTCAAATCCTTCTAAAATTTTTGAAGAACAAGACACCCTATGCCCCTTGTAACAAATATTATCTTTAATGCCAATAATTACACCCGCTAAACTGCCAACACCGGTACCATTGGCAATTTTTTGATCTATTTGTTTTGCTTGCGCTAATGCAGAATCATGAAAAACTTCCAAAAAAGCATTAAGGTGTTTTTTGGTTTCTATTGTTTTTACAGACTCTTCTACCAATTGAGTGCAAGTAATCTTACCTGATTTTAAATCAGCTTCAAGATGTTTAATTGTTGTAAATGTATACACAGTTTATATATTAAATAATAAAAGCGCCAATCGAAAGAATGACGCTCTTATAATGTACTATTTAAATTTTTATTTTTTTTCTAAGTCAGAAGAGGCCTCAGACTTCCCATCTTTGGCATCTTTAAATTCTTTTACCCCACGCCCTAATCCTTTCATTAAATCGGGGATTTTTTTTCCACCAAATAATAGTAATACAATTAAAAGAATTGGGATCCATTCTCCAATACCCATATTCTGAAAAAACAAATGTGTCATCTTATTAAATTTTAGACTACAAATATACTATTTAATTAGTTTTGAGCAAATTGCCAAAATTGAGTTATTTTTGAAAAAACAATGGCTTATGATTAAAAAAATTGAACATATTGGCATCGCCGTTAAGAATTTAAACCATTCTAATGAACTTTTTAAAAAATTGTTTGGAGCCTCTCATTATAAAATAGAAACTGTCGAAAGTGAAGGCGTTGGCACCTCTTTTTTTATGCTTGGAGAAACCAAAATTGAATTATTAGAAGCGACTCATCCTGAAAGCGCCATTGCTAAATTTATTGATAAAAAAGGAGAAGGTATTCATCATATTGCTTATGAAGTAGATGATATTTATGCCGAAATGGAACGTCTGAAATTGGAAGGATTTGACGTATTGAATAAAGAACCGAAAATGGGTGCCGACAATAAGTTAATTTTCTTTTTACACCCTAAAAGCACCAATGGCGTTTTAGTAGAGTTATGTCAAGAACGCAAAGACTAAAATAAAGCCCAATTATAATTTTAATTGAAGCGTTAGATAAAAATTAATGGGGTCGGACGGCAAAATACCCGGCCCCGGATAACCTTCAGCACGACGTGTAAAGTAGGTTTCATTTAAAAAATTGTTAATGCCAGCCGATACATTAAACATCTTATAAGTGTATTGAGCAGAAATATCACAAATGGTATAAGCCGGAATGATACCCGTAATCGCATTAGTACTAAATTTTGAATTACTGGCATCAGCAAACTGCTCTGCTGTGTATGAACCTTGAACGGTAGAACTAAAGTTTTCGTATTTATAAGTCAGCCCACTTCTTAAAATATTTGATGGTACCAATTCAACCAATTTATTATTAAATCCGCTTTGCTGACTGCTGACATAACGCGCATCTGTATAAGATGCATTGACGAAATAATTAAGTTTATGTTTAGATTGTTTTCTGAACAACTTTACTAAATCCACTTCGGCAAAACATTCCGCTCCTAGATTTCGACTATCTGATATATTAGTGCGATAACGATACAAAACATACGTTGATTCATCTTCCTTCAAAATGGTACCAATTCGATTATTATAACGTAAATAATAAATACTAAAATCAACATACAAAAAATCAGTCAGAGTTAATCTAGTTCCGGCGTCAGCGGTATAACCTGTCTCATCTTTTAAATTAGGGTCTACTCTGAAATTAGGATTTACTACCCGCATATCATTAAAATTAATAGACCGATAATTTTGACTAAAGTTAGCATAAAGCTCCAATTGATTGATCGGTTTGCATAATACTCCTATTCCTCCCAATACAAAACTTCGATTACTGTTTCGCTCCTCCTCTCTTTTTAAATCTAAAATAATATTGCCGGCCAAATCTTTATTAGTTTCTTTATAATATCCATTTGCCGAAGTAGAAATATATTCGAAACGTATGCCTGGTGTTATACTTAACCGCTTGGTTAACTGAAAAATATTTTCGGAAAAAACTGCTATATTTTTACTTGGAAACATATACGCACTGTGTTCTAAATTATCGGGATTCAAATAACTAAAATGAGCTTTTGAGGTGGTGTCTCCTAATCCTTGTTTACGAATCGTTTTGCCCTGATAATAGCGAGAACCTACTAAAAATACAGACGTATTACCAAACATGTAATAACGTTTCAAATACCTTAATTCAGACCCGAAATTTTGGTACACATCTCCTAATACATCTCTTTCCATCATAGGATCAGCCCTATTAATTTGTCCTAAATATCCTACGGTAATTCTATCAGCCAATAATCCAAAATTCATCCAACTAACTCGGGCAGAGGGAGAAAGTTTCCAATCGACAGATAAAGACGCTAAATTCCAATTTACTTTAAACCAATTTCGGTTTCTGGTGCTTTGCGACGGGTCTTTTTCAAATTGCTTGTCTGTTAATCCTCCGGGCTGATGAGCCAAATAGGTCATATAAGTATAGTCTCCGGTAATTTTTATTTGGGAATTTAATTGATAATTTACCGAAGCATGTGCCGTATGCATTCCAAATTCAGAATTTGGCCTCCAGCTATTTCCTTGCTTGTATTGATAAAATGTATAATAATTTATTTTTTTTACTGTACCACCAAGACTATTAAACGAATTAAATAATCCGAAAGATCCAACCGTTTGCCTCGACGTTAATTGTATTTTTTTATTTTCTTTTTGGTCAGGACCTTTTTTAAATTTAAAGTTAATAAACCCACCAAACTGTGTTCCATACTGAAGGCTGGCTGCTCCTCTAATTACTTCTATTCTATCAAGAGCTTCGGTAGGTGGTGTGTAATAACTCTCCGGATAACCCAAAGCATCGGCGCTAATATCGTAGCCATTTTGCCTTGTATTAAAATTTGAAACTCTATTTGGATTTAATCCTCTGCCCCCAATACCAAGCTGGATGCCGGCTCCATCGTTTTCAAATATATTAATACCGGCAACCTTAGCAAATACTTGTCTAGAATTATTCGTAGCTAAATTCCCATTAAGACCATTTAAATAAATAACCTCACTTTTTTTACCTGCGTATATAGATGTTCCTTCCACATTCATCAATTTACCAATACCAAACGAATTATCTTTTCCGGATTCAACAACTACCTCATCTAATAATTGCCCTAAAGACTCAAGTTGAATATATAATGTCGTGTCTGAGTTAATTTTTAATTTTTCTGTATACTTTTTATAACCCTCTAAAAAACAAGTTAACTCCGCGGTTCCTAAAGTAACCTGAGGTAAAATAAACTGACCTAGTACATTCGTTTCAACACTTACATTTTGACAACTAACCTTTGCGCCAATTGCGGGAGCTCCGCTAGAAATAAATACATGCCCCTGAACCACATAATGATTTTGTGCCACAGATACCTGTATCATACTATAAAAAACTATTATCAAAAACAGTAACCTCAACTTTTAATGATTTTTAGGCATTGGTAATATCCACCGTTTAGGTTTAAAATTATCTACTTCATGGCTTAGCACAGTGGACTTGTCAACAATTAAAGCACTGGGTTTTCCATTAAGGGTAACGTAAGATTCTGCCAACACCTCAGCGTCTTTCAATCCATTTTTTTCATATTCTTTTTTTAATAGGTGAGCATATTGTATCAGCATATCGGGTTGTGTGGCCATCATTTTTTCTTGCATCGGAGTCAAGAAATCACAATTACTGATTTCTATCTCTTTGCCACTATGCTTATCTCTTACATAAAAAAATGCGGTACCTGCTTTCTCCATCAACATCACGCGCCAAGAAAAACGGAATCCTTGTTCTGTCCAAAATAAATTTTCATCATAAAATAAGTACCTAAAAGGGAGTGCTAATTGAACACTAAAATGCACAACCATCAACCATTTTAATAACTTTACTTGAAGTGTATCAGGTTGATAAACAGATTCAGTAACCGGTAACATGTTTAGTTTTAGTAGCTGTCTCAAAAAATTAATTAACCAAATATGAAACTTCTCACTAAAAAAAATAGTTGTTAAGCAAATCATCACGTAAGGAAACATCCCTATATTAAAGAACAAAGATGTGGCTAAATGAAAAATTATTACAAAAAAATACGCCGGTTTTATGGTCCTCTCCGAAAACAAGAAAAAAGGAATTAAAATATCATATATACAACCAAACCAACTAAATGCATAAGCTACCCATTCTTTGGTTAAATACTTTCCTATCAAAGGCATTTCGCTATGAGCTGGTAACCATATTTTTAAAGGCATTGCTTCTACCAACCAATCTGAATTAATTTTGGCTATTCCGGCAAAAAAATAAACGATAAATACCTGCATTTTAATGATTAGCAAAAAGTAATTCGGGATATGGCTTACCTGAATAGCTTGCTTACGCCATGAATCAATTGAAAAATAACGATGAGCCGGCAAAAAAATCATTAATAAACTAACAATACTGATAAAATAATAATGATTTAAATAATTTGTTTTATCAATTAATTCGACGTAGGTAAATGTTAGAAAAAATAAAATACTCGATAAGCGGTAAAAAAAACCAACTGTAATGCACAATGCAGCCAAAGCCATCAAAATAAATAAGGCATACATTCCCGTTTCCCCAAAGGGTTTTACCCATTCGAAACCATAATAAGAGAAAAACACCTTAGGTTTAATATACATGTCATATACCCAACCTTTACCTATGAAACGTATAATGGAAGCCAACATTAACAAACCGAAGGCTATTCTAAAAACAGCTAAGGGAGCAATGTGTACTGATTTTGTGAAATAAGTTTTAATTCGGTTAATCGCCATCGCCGTCTTGGTAGGTAATAATAATTCCCATAACAGAAGGAGCATCTGTTTTTAGCAATACCAATAGTTTAACAATTTCTACATAAGCTGCATCTATTGCCTGAACATCTGTAGAAACAGTATTTGACAAAGGTTCCTGAATTAACCCAAGTTTTGATTTAGCAATAGAAAATTGATTTTTGATGGCATTGTTTAGTGTTCCTGAGGTATGTTGCGCTTTTAATGCATCCAGGTAATCGTCCAATCCCAATCCATCAGAACCGGTGATTGAACGTCCCAAATATACATTTTCGAGATTTTGCAAACATTGTTTGGCTAACTGAACTGAATAATTCTGGGCATAATACGCTTCACATTTTTCAGGTAATACAACTCCCATAGATTTTTTTCCGGCGGGTATGCCTATTTTCGCATTTTTTAGTGCGTCTAATTCATAGTTTAATTGATTGACTATCATTCCCAAGGAACTACCTATTTCTGACCCCGTTGAAGCCACAAACGTGCCTTTGTATGAATTATTCCATGAATTAATTACTGTATTTAATTTGGTTTGCATTTCGTTCAAACAGTTTGAAATATACGCTGAACGATTAGTAGCTTGAGCATTTGAATCAAACAAACTAACGATAGTAGCATCCGATTGAGATTTACCAAACAATAAATAATCTATAGCCGGAAATCCCTTAGCATCCAAATTAGCAACCAAATTAAGATCATAATTTCCTGTACTTATATTTGCTTTAATTTGACTCGTATCGCATGGATACGTATTAAAACTAGCGCGGATAAATTCATTTTCCGAAGGCCCAAATTCAAAACTAGATATATATTGAAATGCACTATATGCGCGAATAAATCTTTGTCTGGCAGTTATTAAATTAACGGTGTTTTTAGTTTGCAAAAAATCAGTATAAGCCAACGCAAATGAATCCAAAGCCTGTTTTGATCGAACAAAATTAGGTGTAATGACTTGATTCGCATAATTAGATAACATCGCTGATTTATCGAAAGTACCTATCTCCTCATCTCCATCTGTTTCTTTCTTTTTACAATGAAAACACAGGGAAATAGTACCCATCAACAACACATAATATATGAATGACTTCTTCATAAATGTTACAACTTATTTAATCTATAAAAATGCAATCTAATTAACAATTACTCAATACCTAAAAAAAGGTATTGTTTGTTTTCATTGCAAACCCACCATATAACAAAATCTGAGAGCTAATTGTTTTATGTTTCCATTATGGAATTAACGATGCATTCAAATTAAACACCATGGCTAATTTATTAATCGAATTATCTAAATTTGATGGAACCAAATTATATAAGTTTGTTCCTAAATAACCTTCTAATATTAAGATATCTGCATCAGAAATAGTTTTAGACGGATTGTACTTAAAAGCAGCGATAAATCCATGTGCTTCAGATAAATTATGGTGAAGAGTCGCAATATCTGATAAATTTGTTTTAGCTCCTTTTAAGTAACTAATACATTTAGCGGCAATTACTTTTTCCCAATTAGCTATTACCGCGTCTCTATTAGCATCGCGTCTTGTGGCATCACCATTACATATAGCTGCTCTGCCTTTTAAAAATCCATCCATGATAAGGGCATTTGATCCAATAGCTGAATTAACCGCATTACAATAACTTCCCCAGTATTTTAATCCTGTGACATTTGTCGGAAAATCTACTGGCACTCCAAAATAACCAAAGGCTTCATCCCATGCTTTTTCTTGAGCTGTTACTCCATTTATTTTAGTGACATTATCATACGTAGCAATGTTTTTTAAAATCGTCATGGCTTGAGAATACAACACAGCGCCCATTAATCCTTTTTCTGCCAACTCTTTGTATTCCAATCCATTAGCATCAACCAAAACGGCGCGACTAGATGTTATTAATTTTCCCTTTACACCACTTGATGCTGAAGACGTAGTAGGATTTGTGGCAGCGGTTGCACTAGCCCCCACTGCATCATCAAAACTTGCTTCAAGAGTGCTTACAAAAGAAAATGCATTATTGGTTTTTTCTTTTAAATTAACCCCACTTGCACTTAACCCTACTGTTGTAAATTGAGAAGCCGCATTGGCATACATATCTTTCAATTTTTGAGCATCTAAAGTAGGTTGCGTCGTTTGTGTAGTGGTATGAGTAGAGCGAATATAAGCGGTTAATTCACCTAACATCGCAATACGTTGGGTTGAAGTTGTAAAGTCTGCTCCCGAAAAATTATAGCTCGTTGGAATGGTGTAGGATGGTCCTGACGATGCAGGTTTTTCTTCTTCGGGTTCAATATTATCTTTTTTACAAGACGTTTGAAATAATAACACAGATAATGAGAATGCTACTAAAATTCTTGTTTTGTATATGAATGTCATAATTTCTTTATTTAGATTAATTATAAATTGCGTTCAAAAATAGAATATACCTCGTGATTGACCAATACCTAAAAAATGGTATTCGAATGGCTAGGTTTATATATACCTAAAACATAAACTTATAATACTTACCTTAACAATTTTAAAACACGATTAAACGTATCGTTAGATAAGTTTCGTTTTAAATGGCCCGAAATCGCTTTATGGAAATAAAAGAACCTATCAAACTTTCTAAATATCAAATACTAGTCGTTTTATTACTCGCACTTACTCAATTTACGGTTGTATTAGATTTTATGGTGATGTCTCCATTGGGAGATTTGTTAATGAAATCGATGAGCTTAAAAACATCTCAATTTGGATTTGCCGTATCAAGCTATGCGTTTAGTGCAGGTATAGCCGGATTTTTAACAGCAGGTTTTGCCGACAGATATGACCGCAAAAAACTATTACTATTTTTTTACATTGGTTTTATTTTGGGCACTTTATTTTGTGGGGTAACAACCTCTTACCCTATGCTCATTGCAGCAAGAATAGTAACCGGTTTATTTGGAGGTGTTATCGGATCCATCTCAATGGCTATTGTAGCCGATTTATTTTTATTAGAACAACGTGGGCGTGTGATGGGATTTTTACAAATGGGATTTGGAGCCAGTCAAGTATTAGGTATTCCTATCAGCTTATTTTTAGCTAATTCATTTGGATGGCAATCACCTTTTTTAATGATAGTGGCATTAGCAAGCTTTATTTGGATGGTACTTATTTTTAAACTAAAACCCATTAATGAACATCTCAAAGTCAAAAATGATCGTAATCCTTGGCATCATTTAAAACACACCATTGCTCAAAAAGATTATCGTATCGGATTTATGTCAACGGCTTTGCTATCATTAGGAGGATACATGATGATGCCTTGGGGAAGCGCATTTGCAGTAAATAATTTGCATGTTACAACCAAACAATTACCTATATTATTTATGGTGGCCGGCATAGCTGCTTTACTTATTATGCCCATTATTGGTAAACTCAGTGATAAAATGGACAAATTTAAATTATTTGCCCTCGCTTCCATTTGGATGATTATAGTGGTTTTGGTATATACACGATTGACTCCTGTTCCTTTTGGTATAGTCATGATCATGAACGTGTTGATGATGATAGGAATTATGAGCCGAACAGTTCCTTCTATGGCTTTAGCATCATCTTTACCAAAAATGCAAGACAGAGGGGCATTTATGAGTATTAATTCTTCTTTACAACAAATTTCGGGTGGCGTAGCGGCCGCTATTGGCGGAATGGTTGTGGTTCAAAAAGATAAATTTAGTCCATTAGAACGGTATGACACATTAGGTTTATTAATTACCATTATTCTTTTAATTGCAATATACTTGGTATATAAAGTTAACCAGATTGTGAAACGAAGAGCCAAAGCAACAACCCACCCTTTGTCATAAATCTCTACCGGATGCCTATACTTTTTATAGGGGTAACTTTTTCTAAAAATTATCTACACTCATTAAAAACGACGCACTTCTTCTTTTTTTGTTGTTAAAAACCTCTTTAATCATACCTTTGCAAAACTGAATTTATATATACATATATTATATCCTTAACAGATATAGATTTGATTAAAAAAACAATAAAATCTACAAATGAAAATTACCGAATATCTGAAATCTGCGAAAGAACCATTATTTTCTATTGAAATTTTACCGCCCCTAAAAGGGAAAAGTATCCAATCTATTTACGATAGCATTGATCCTCTTATGGAGTTTAAACCTGCCTTTGTAGATGTAACTTATCACCGTGAAGAATATATTTATAAAAAACGTGATGGTGGTTATTTGGAAAAAGTCAGTATCCGTAAACGTCCAGGAACGGTTGGTATATGTGCCGCCATAATGAACAAATATGATGTAGAAGCAGTGCCTCACATTATTTGCGGAGGGTTTACCAGAGAAGAAACCGAAAACGCTTTAATCGACTTGCAATTTTTGGGCATCGACAATGTGTTGGCCTTACGTGGTGACAGTATCAAAACCGAATCTCAATTTATACCTGAACCGGGCGGACATCAATATGCCATTGACTTAGTAAAGCAAATTCATGATATGAATAGTGGTATTTATCTGGATGAAGATATGAAAGATGCCTCTCCTACTAATTTTTGTATGGGTGTGGCCGGTTATCCGGAAAAACATTTTGAAGCTCCAAATTTATATAGTGATATGAAATGGCTAAAAGCCAAAGTAGATGCCGGTGCTGATTACATTGTAACTCAAATGTTTTTTGATAATTCAAAATATTTTGAATTTGTTGATTTATGCCGCAAAAATGATATCCATGTGCCTATTATTCCCGGTTTAAAAATATTAAGTACACGTTCACAATTAATTGCACTACCCAAAATTTTCCATATCGACTTGCCACAAGATTTATATGTAGAATTAGAAAAATGCAAAGACGATAAATCTGTTAAAGAAATCGGCATCGAATGGTGCATTCAACAATCCAAAGAACTGAAAAAAGCCAATGTGCCATGCCTACATTACTACACAATGGGCACATCAGAAAGCACCAAAAGAGTAGCGAAAGAAGTATTTTAAAAATATAACATATTATGTCAGACTTAAAATATAATTTAAGAGGAGTTTCAGCCTCCAAAGAAGATGTTCACAATGCCATTTCGGCCATAGATAAAGGCTTATTTCCACAGGCATTTTGTAAAATTGTACCTGACTATTTAACAGGCAGTAACGATCATTGCATTATTATGCACGCCGATGGCGCAGGAACCAAATCGTCTTTAGCCTATGTTTACTGGAAAGAAACAGGAGACTTAAGTGTTTGGAAAGGCATTGCTCAGGATGCCGTTATTATGAATATTGATGACTTAATTTGTGTTGGTGCTACCAATCATATTTTACTATCCTCTACCATTGGCCGCAATAAAGGATTAATACCAGGCGAAGTTATCTCTGCCATTATTAATGGTACCGAAGAAGTGTTACAAAACCTAAGAGACAATGGCATTGATATCCGTTCAACCGGCGGAGAAACGGCTGATGTGGGAGATTTGGTTCGGACATTAATTGTTGACAGCACGGTAGTTTGCCGAATGAAAAAATCGGATGTTATTTCAAATCATCAAATTTGTGCGGGTGATGTGATTGTTGGGCTTTCCTCTTATGGAAAAGCAACCTACGAAACAGAATACAATGGCGGTATGGGAAGTAATGGATTAACTAGCGCCCGTCATGATGTATTCAGCAAAGAAGTCGCCGAAAAATATCCTGAATCCTATGATAATGCTTTACCAAAAGAAGTCACCTATTGCGGACAATTGAAATTAACCGATAAAATTGAAGTTAACTACACGGACATTAACGGCAAAGAAATTCATGAACAAATCACTGCCGGCAAATTAGTATTGTCGCCTACAAGAACATACGCACCGGTTATTAAAAAAATACTCGAAACACTAGGCACTAAAATTAACGGTATTGTTCACTGCAGTGGTGGCGCACAAACCAAAGTATTACATTTTGTGGAAGGCGTGCACATTATAAAAGATAATTTATTTCCATTGCCTCCATTATTTAAATTGATTCACGAACAAAGTCATACCGACTACAAAGAAATGTATAAGGTATTTAACATGGGCCATCGATTAGAAATATACTTACCACAAGAATTAGCTCAAGAAGTCATTGATATTTCAAAATCATTTAACATCGATGCAAAAATTATTGGAAGAGTCGAAAAATTTGATGGAAAAAAAGTAACGATCGAATCGGAATTTGGAAAGTTTGAATACTAATATTTTTACTTAAATTTAAAATAGATATAAATAAAAAATCCCAATACGCTGTGTATTGGGATTTTTTTATTGAAGAATACTATTCGTTTTAATTATTTACTTAAATATACGTTTCGTTCGCTGTAAATGTTTGGGAAATATTTCCCAGCTCGCACGATTTTGCAATACGTACGCTATCAAAAATAGAATTTAAGATAAAATGAAAAATAATGATAAAACTAAAAATAGAGTCACGAATTATAAATCCGCGAAAGCTGGTTTTCAGTATAATTTAGATTTAAAAGAGATCAATAACTTCTTACACCTCTTCCGTCACACATAGGACAAATTCTTCTTTCAACATCTCCGTTGATATTCTTCCCTTCTTCCAATCCATCACCACCACATAATCCACAATGTTTATTTTCGTATACTCGTCCATCTCTTCCTGTGTGATAACCATCTGATTCTAAAATTGTCGGTTTATCTTTTGAATTTACATCAATACCATACTTTCTTGATATATTATCAAATGCTTTTTCACTTTCATTTTTAGCTTTTTTTGCACATAAAAAACTACAATTACTGCCTATGTATGGATCTTTTAAGGCAACTACCTTTCCATTATCATTTTGTCCATATCCATTTCCGGTAAAAATTTTTCCGCATTGGGTGCAAACACTTTCTATAATTTCTTTTTTTTCATTATCCGTATTTTCTTCTGAAGAAACTGGCTGATCATTTTCTAAAGCTTCTTGATTAGCATTTTCAATATATGTTTTGTATCCTAAATTTACTAGATAGAAAGAAAGAGCAATAATAGCCGAAATCATTATTGTATTTCGCCTAGCTTTTGGCGACATACTCCGTATTTTTTTAATAATTACACTACAGATGAAAATAAATATAACAATGATAATGAGCTCAAATATTCCAAATTTCATGATTTTAAGATTTAATAATTAACAATTTTAAATATAGAATAAAAAACCATGATTTAATTATTTTTTAATACCTGGTTGTTACCTACTCCGCTCAATTTGTAATCCGTGAATTACAAAATAAAAAATCCCAATACGCTGTGTATTGGGATTTTTTATTGAAGAATACTATTCGTTTTAATTATTTACTTAAATATAAGTTTCGTTCGCTGTAAATGTTTTGGAAATATTCATCCTGTAAACTATCAATAAAATAAATAGCCTCTCCGGTAGATTTCATTTCAGGGCCTAACTCTTTTTGTATTTCAGGAAATTTCTCATAACTAAATACAGGGATTTTAATGGCGTAACCGTTTTTCTTCGGAGCGAAATTAAAATCTTTGATTTTTGCACCTAACATAACCTTAGTCGCATAGTTCACATAAGGCTCATCATAGGCCTTAGCAATAAATGGCACCGTACGAGAAGCACGAGGATTTGCCTCAATGATGTAGACAACGCCATTCTTAACCGCAAACTGAATATTTAATAATCCAACCGTATTTAAAGCAACTGCAATTTTTTTTGTGTGTTCTTCCATCTGACGAATCACATCTTCTGATAAATCAAACGTTGGCAACACGGCGTAACTATCTCCACTATGAATGCCTGCAGGCTCAATATGTTCCATCATACCAATAATGTACACATCTTCTCCGTCACAAATAGCATCCGCCTCTGCTTCAATGGCTCCAGATAAAAAATGGTCTAACAATACTTTATTGTCTGGTAAATCATTTAATAATTTAACAACATGCTGCTCAAGCTCTTCTTCGTTGATGACAATCTTCATAGATTGACCACCAAGTACGTAACTTGGACGAACTAGTAATGGAAAGCCTAACTCTTTAGATAACGCAATCGCTTCTTCGGCATCTTCAATAACTCCAAACTTTGGATAAGGAATATTATTTTCTTTTAATAAATTAGAGAATGCCCCTCTGTCTTCGGCTAAATCTAAAGATTTGAAATCAGTTCCAATAATTTTAATTCCATAACGCTCTAATTTCTCTGCTAATTTTAAAGCTGTTTGCCCCCCTAACTGAACAATCACACCTTCTGGTTTTTCATGCAAAATGATGTCATAAATATGTTCCCAAAAGACAGGCTCAAAATACAATTTATCGGCTGTACTAAAGTCTGTACTCACCGTTTCCGGATTACAGTTAATCATAATGGTTTCATAACCCATTTCTTTAGCAGCTAATACACCATGCACACAACTATAATCAAACTCAATACCTTGACCTATGCGATTAGGGCCCGAACCTAAAATAATCACTTTCTTTTTATCGGTTCGAATACTTTCGTTTTCGTCTTCAAATGTTGAATAATAATACGGCGTTTTTGCCTCAAATTCGGCAGCACAAGTATCTACTAATTTAAATACACGATTAATATGAAACTCTTTACGCTTGTTGTAAACTTCGCTTTCTAAACAACGCAATAAATGAGCTACTTGTCTATCGGCATACCCTTTTTGCTTCGCTTCATACAACAAATCTTTTGGAATATCGGCTAAACGGTATTTGGAAATTTCATTTTCCAAAGCAATCATTTCCTCAATTTGACTCAAAAACCACATATCAATTCGTGTTAATTTTTGAATCGTTTTGATGGAGATACCTAATTTCATGGCATCATAAATCATGAATAAACGGTTCCAGCTCGGACGCTCCAACCCTGCCAATAATTCTGCCTGATTGGTATTCTCTTTTCCATCTGCTCCTAAACCATTACGTTTAATCTCTAATGATTGACAAGCTTTTTGTAAAGCTTCCTGAAAAGAACGGCCAATAGCCATCACTTCTCCAACCGATTTCATTTGAAATCCTAATTCGCGGTTACAGCCTTTAAATTTATCAAAGTTCCAACGAGGTATTTTAACAATCACATAATCTAATGTTGGCTCAAAATAGGCCGATGTAGATTTTGTAATTTGATTAATCAATTCATCTAAGGTATAACCAATGGCTAATTTACTGGCAATACGAGCAATTGGATAACCGGTTGCTTTACTTGCTAAGGCCGATGAACGAGACACGCGCGGATTAATTTCAATAGCAATAATTTCTTCTTTTTCATCATCACTTACCGCAAACTGCACATTACATCCACCTGCAAAGTTACCGATACTGCGCATCATTTTAATGGCCATCGTACGCATTTTTTGATACGTGCTATCGCTCAATGTTTGTGCCGGAGCCACCGTAATACTGTCGCCTGTATGCACACCCATTGGGTCAAAATTTTCGATAGAACAGATAATCGCGACGTTATCATTTTTGTCTCGCAACAATTCCAATTCATACTCTTTCCATCCCAATACTGCTTTATCAATCAATACTTCGTGTATTGGCGACGTTTGTAAACCTCTGTTTAATAAATGATCGTAATCTTCTTTTTTATAAACTACCGAGCCACCACTTCCACCAAGGGTAAAGGATGGACGGATAACCAAAGGAAATCCGAAATCCTGAGCAATAGATTTACCTTCTAAAAAAGATTTAGCTATTTTACTTGGAGCCATATTTACTCCAATTTCTTCCATACGGGCTCGGAATAAATCACGGTCTTCTGTTACTTTGATGGCATCAATATCAACGCCTATCATTTTAACACCGTATTTTTTCCAAATACCTAAATCATCGCACTTTAAAGCTAGATTTAAGGCTGTTTGTCCGCCCATAGTAGGCAACACCGCGTCAATTTTACGTTCTTCTAGTATTTTGACGATGGATTTAACTTCTAATGGCCATAAATAAATGTGATCAGCTGTCACTTTATCGGTCATAATAGTAGCAGGGTTTGAGTTAATCAAGGTCACTTCAATACCTTCTTCTCTTAACGATTTAGCTGATTGAGAACCTGAATAATCAAATTCGCATGCTTGCCCAATAATAATGGGACCTGAACCAATAATTAAAACGGATTTTATAGATGTATCTTTCATTTTCTTTTTAGTTATGTAAGCTGGTTAGGTTATATAAATTGAAAGACAATATCCCTTTCTAAACTTTAAAATAACTTTCCAAACTTATGGAAAAAACAAACTTGGTAAAGATAGTGGTTTGACTGACTTTTACCTACTAATATATTAACATTTATTTGCGCGCCCAGAGTTCATTTTCAAATATTTGGATATGAATTACATACGGATTGTTTAAATAGAACATTTAAAAGCCCAAAAATGACTTCTGAAATAAACAACATTTTGAAATTAACACACAGCTACTTTGTAAAATTAACATTATGGCGCTTTTACATATAAGCAACAATTAAGTGATGTTTTAATAAGTTAAAACACTCGAAAATTAACGTGTAGGTAAAAATAAAGACATGTTTTATTAGGATACGAAATTGAGTTTTACATAAAAATTATACACACTCAATTATCATGAAAACTAAATTTATTTTAATCCCTAAGTACATTGGCTATTTGTTTAAAACAGACTTAAAACAAGCATCAAAAATCATGTTACTGTTGATGCTTATCTTATCTAAAATTCAGACAATTAAAGCGCAAACGGTTTTGTATGCCACTGATTTTGGAACTGTTGCTAACGTTAATCCAGCCAACTGGACATTTATTGGCGAGGGATTAAACATTAGCACAAATTCCGGATCGAGCGGCTATACAGATGCAAGCGGCGGGGCTTATTTAGGAGAAGGGAATTCTACATCCTATACAAGCACCTCTGGAAATACTTACAGTGTATCTCAAATTGGCACTTCAACCGCTAAATTACAGGTAAGTACCCTAACATACTCTAATATTTCTCTATCATTTGGAATGAGAAAATCGAGTGGAACTTACAATACAAACGCTACTTATACTTTGGAATGGAGCACTGACGATGTGAATTATAATACAATAAACTATACCGAAGCCACAGCCGGAGCGTGGGGCTTAGCAACAGGCAGTGGTTTAAATCTACCCTCAACAGTTAACAATATACCAAATCTGTATTTAAGATGGACGTTTAACAGAACTGGGACTAGTTCAAATTTTAAAATTGATGATGTTAAAATTATATCCATGCCAAATATTATACCAGCAAACATAGGATTTGTAACATCAGACACGACTGTTACCGAAAAAACCAGTGCCGCAAATGTGTTTCTAAAAATTAATAACTCAAATAACTTAACTAGCTCTGTCGACATTAGTATATCTTCTTGGTCCACAGCTTCTGCAACCGACTACACATTAGCCTCAACTACAATTACCTTTGCGGCTAACTCTGCCAGCAATACAACTCAACCCATTACCATACAAATAGCAAACGATGCATTGCCTGAAAACTCAGAATACCTTATTTTAAAACTGACTAACCCTATAAATACTACTATTACGGGTATTACTCAATATGCGTTTTATATAAGTGATGATGATAAACTTGTTCCGGTACCCAATAATGCTCTGCAACTAAACTTATTAGGCAGCTTTAGTAATGGTGCATCAGGATCCAACTCTTCTGAAATTGTTGTTCACGATCCAACAACACAAAGATTATACATTGCTAACAGCATAGGAGGTAAATTAGATATTGTAAACTTTTCTAATCCGTCTAATTTAAATTTAATATCAAGTATCAATATTTTACCTTATGGCAATATTAATTCTGTTGCTGTATTTAATGGGACTCTGGCATTGGCTATTGAAAATACAAATCCTCAAGATAGTGGCAAAGTGGTGTTTTTAAATAAAGATGGTGAATTTTTAAATCAAGTCAAAGTCGGTATGATGCCCGATATGATTACGTTTAATCACACGGGTACTAAAGTATATACAGCCAATGAAGGAGAACCTAATGCCGCCTATACAATAGATCCAGACGGCTCTGTGAGTGTAATTGATATCTCAAATGGTATTTCAAATCCAATAGTAAAACATATTACTTTTACAACTTACAACGGACAAGAAGCGACTCTAAAAGCTCAAGGAATAAGAATTTATGGGTTAAATGCTTCTGCCTCAAAAGATTTTGAACCTGAATACATCACCATTTCGGATGATAACTCGAAAGCTTGGGTTTCTTTACAAGAAAACAACGCCATTGTAGAATTAAATTTATTAACTAATTCAATTACATCCATCAAATCCTTGGGGTCTAAAGATTATTCAAAATCTGCTTTCGGAATCGATGTTTCTGATCAAACTAAAGGAATCAATATCGCAAATTTTCCAGTAAAAGGATTGTATTTACCAGATGCCATTGCAAAATACAACATAGCTGGTGTAGATTATTTGGTAACGGCTAACGAAGGTGATTCTAGAGCATACACTGGCTTTTCTGAAGAATCGAGAGTTAGTGCATTGAATTTAGATCTTGTAAAATTTCCAAATGCAGCTGAATTAAAACATAACTTGGTTTTAGGAAGATTAAATGCCACTAATAAAATAGGAGACTCTGATGGAGATGGCGATATTGATTCAATTTTTGTTTATGGTTCAAGGTCTTTCTCTATATGGAATTCTCAAACAGGAGCATTAGTATACGACAGTGGAGATGATTTTGAAAAAATTACTTCAACTAATTCTTATTCATTAATTTTCAATGCAAGTAATTCAATTGGCAATCCCAGTCGCAAAAATAGAAGTGATGATAAAGGTCCTGAACCTGAAGGAGTGGCTATTGGAACCATCAACGGTGTCACATACGCTTTTATAGCTTTAGAAAGAATTGGAGGTGTAATGGTTTATGATATCAGTAATCCGTCAAATCCAGTTTATGTTACATACGCAAACAATCGCTTATTAAATGCCTCTGGCCCTGATTTAGGTGCAGAAGGTTTGATATTTATCCCTCAAGCTAAAAGTCCTAATGGTCAGAATATAATTATTGCTGCTAACGAAATTAGTAGTACCTTATCTATATTTGGAATACCTGGTTGCAACAACCCTTTAAATACAGTATTATCAAATAGTGTAAATATGACTGTTTGCCAAGGAGACTCAGCATTGTTATCAGTTCCGGTTCAAGCAGGTGTTACTTACCAATGGAAAAATAAGTCAGGAGCTATCATAGGTACTAATTCAAATAATTTTTATGCTAAAAATACTGATGCATACCATGTAGAGTTAAATAATGGTCCAAACTGTTATTCAAAATCTTTGTTAACAAACATATCAGTTTTAGCTAAACCAACTTTAACGCTATCAACCACTTCTTCATCTTTGTGCATAGGACAAACGGCTACTTTGACAGCCTTAGGGTCTTCAACATCCTATACGTGGTTACCTAACGTTAATAATACATCAACAACTAGCGTCTCTCCACAATTAACTACTACATATACAGTTAATGGATCTTTAAATGGTTGTACAGAACAAAAATCTATCACCATTAATGTAATTCAATCACCTACTGTAAACATATCTTCATCTAATACTCAGTTATGTATAGGACAAAATGCTGTTTTAACTGTAAATACAAATGGCTCTAACTATTTGTGGTCAAATGGAGCAACTACAAACACAGTAATAGTTACACCAACTGTTAGCACAAACTACAGTGTTTCAGTTAGCAACGGGGTTTGTACTGAAAAATCAGTGTTTACTCAAAGTGTAAACGTATGTACAAACATCAACGATTTGTCGTCTCTATACAATTTGATAATTTATCCTAGTCCTTTTACTGATAAACTGTCAATTCAAATCAATCAACAAAATCAATCAATCAATGAATTGAAAATTTATAATGCCATAGGCGCTTTAATAAATCAACACGTATTCTATACCAATAGTTATGAATTAAATACTCAGGAGTGGAGTTGTGGTATATATTTCATTACAATTAATGGAAAAACACATAAACTCATAAAAAATTAATGCCAAAATAAAATTATTTAATCCACAAGAATATGAAGGGAGAGATAAAATTATCGTCTCCCTTTTTTATTTAACACGTTAAAAAACAATTCATATATATGTTTTAATTTTACGGTATGTTCGAAATAAAAAATTAGATTTCAACTCTATATGATATCACTTATTCTGCTTATTACTGCATGTGTATTCTCACTGCTTACTTTCTATTCAGGGTTCGGCTTAGGAACTTTGCTTACCCCGGTAATGATGCTCTTCTTCCCTTTTGATATAGCTATTGCCCTCACAGGAATTGTCCATTTATTTAACAACCTACTAAAATTTGTATTGGTAAAAAAATACATCAACTGGCAAGTATTTTTACAATTTGGATTACCTGCTATTGGATTTGCTTTTATTGGTTCTTATATATTGTTACTTACAACTCGTTTACCCATATTAACAAGCTACGAATTACTTGGCAAAACTCATCACATAGAGCCCATGAAATTATTAATTTCTTTTTTGCTGATTATTTTCACACTAATGGATTTTATACCGAAACTAAAAAATGTCACTTTCGATAAAAAATATTTAAGTCTTGGTGGTGCGCTAAGCGGCTTTTTTGGAGGGTTATCAGGCAATCAGGGGGCGTTGAGAAGTGTTTTTTTAATAAAATCTGGTTTAAGTAAAGAAGCTTTTGTGGCAACCGGTGTGGCTGTTTCTACTGCAGTTGATATAACTCGACTAAGTGTTTACTTTAATCGCCTGACAAACATTAATACACAGTCAAACCTAATGACCCTTTTATTTGCCTTAAGCGGCGCACTCTTAGGAACTTGGATAGGAAACCGTTTGCTAAAAAAAATAACCATGCAAAATGTGCAACTTATTACTACTTGTTTTTTAATACTCATTTCTATTTTATTAGGTATTGGGATTATTTAACTTTATGAAACCATCTTCCCTTTTTATCATAAACATTTTTCAATCTGTTTATATTTAACGTTAAAAACTCTTTAAGTTAACATTGCTAACGTAGTTTCGAAATGAATTTTTATGTTGCGTATTTTTATATTGATAGTTTGTAACGCATGTCTTTTTGCGCAAGATTTTTCATTCTCAAACAAGATTAAAACTATTCTCAACTCAAAGTGTATTTCATGCCATCATCAGGGAGGTTATTCACCTGTTGTGCTTGAAAAACCTGCTGATTTTAAAAAAAGAAAAGAATTCATCAAACATGTTATTGAAACTAACATTATGCCACCATGGAAAGCCGATTCTCATTACAGAGATTTTGCTAACAAAAAAGCACTTAGCGCAGAGGAAAAACAAAGCATTCTAGAATGGCTGAAAAAAGATTGTCCTGAATGGTCTCCAAATACAAGTATACCTCATTATGTAAATGGCTCACAACTTAACAGAAAACCTGATTTAGTTTTAAAAATGAAAAAAACTTTTCATGTTCCGCCTATCAATCAAAATGTTTATATCTGTTACAAAATACCATACGAGCTAAAGCAAGATACATTTGCAAACGCCATAGAATTTATTGCTGGAAATAAACAAGTAGTTCATCATGCGAGCTATCAAGTACTTGAAGTCGATGAGGATGTCGATATTTATTCGGGTCCTGAATATTTTCGTTTTGATGAAGACACTTTAAACCGTGTTACAGATGAGCATGATTACCGATTTTTTAATTTAATTGGCAAATCAGGAAATTTCCCAAGAGAAACTTATCATGGTGGCTGGTTACCTGGGTCAGGAACGCAAGAATACCCCAATTCAATCGGTATACGCATTCCAAAAAAAGGAGTTATCCTGATTCGGAATTTTCATTATTCACCAACACCCATTGAACAGGCAGATTTATCGGGATTTAATATATTTTTCTCAAACAAAAAAAGTAATCGAACAATTGGTTTTGCATCGTTTAAACCAAAAAATCCCGGAGGCTCCGGTGATTGGTTAATTAAAGCAAACGACTCTGCTTACCATGCACAAATAAATGTCAAATTTCACCAAGATATTTCATTATTAAATATCAATCCCCACATGCATATGTTAGGCAAAAGTTTTAAAGCTTATGCCATTACTCCCAAAGGTGATACCATCCGTTTAGTCAATATACCTCAATGGGATTTTAACTGGCAAGAATTTTACCGATTTAAAAAAATAATTAAAATACCCTCGGGCTCTGTTCTACACGCAGATGCTATTTATGATAACTCTGCTGGTAATCCGAACAACCCCCATCATCCCCCACGCGATATCAAATTTGAATGGGGAATGAATGACGATAGTGAGATGATGCGACTTGTATTGTTATACTTGCCTTACCAAGAAAAAGATGAAACGATTTCATTGGAAACAAAGAAAGATAACTAGCAACAAAGTGCATCACCAAATTACACTTTGCATATTAACTTTGCTATTAAGTGTGTCGTATTCTTATGCCCAAAAACAAACTAAAGCTACCATATATTTTTTTATATCTCCTGAGTGCCCATTATGTATATCATACGTTCCAGTTATCAATGAAATTGAAGAGAAATACAGACTTGATAACATCAAATGTATAGGAATTATATCTGGAAAACGGTTTGAAAAAAACGTCATTGAGCATTATAAAAAAACATACCAGATAAATATTCCTGTTATTGAAGATAGTTCCTATTATTGGAGCAAACAATACGATGCAAAAATAACTCCCGAAGTAGTGATGATTGATAGTTTAAATACTATCGTGTATAAAGGAAGGATAGATAATTGGCCCTATGCACCCGGAAAAAAAAGAAAAAAAGCTACAGAACATGATTTAAAAAATGTACTTGATGACTATCTAAGAGGCAATGCTATCAATGTAAAATACAAAACAGCTATTGGTTGTTTTATCGAATAACTAACGAAAAACTAAGTGCCAATTAAAAAAGCTACTAATATAAAAATGCTTGATACGCATATCAATTGTAAAATTAATGTTTCTTGTTTATCGCTTTCAATAACATGTTTCGCTTACTCACTTAATTCTTTGATAAAATTAAAGAAAGGTATTTAAAACACTGTTCTGTTTTCTTTGTATCAAAATTTAAATCCTAACAAATGAAAACAAAAATTTACGCAACTTTAGCTTGCGCAGCTACTCTCTCGGTTGCAAAAGCTCAAATTCCATTTCCGGTAAAAATTGATACCGCATGGTCCGCTCAAACAGTTTGGATGCCCAAATCACCTCTCAAATTTCAAAACATTTTTATTGGTGGTCAAGACATCGTTCAAACAACTGCAACTTACAGTTCAACTGCAGGTTCTACAGTAGCTAAACAATGGCACGACTTTATTGGATTTGCTCCTGATAATAGTAGTAGTGGCGACATTGGTTGGGCTGTAGTAAACCACGAAATGGTTTCTAAAGACGACAAAATTGGTGATGGTGGTGGAATGACCATGTTTAAACTTAAGAAAAAAGCTACAAATGATAGCTTGGAAATTGTTACTCAAACATTACCTGACGGTAGAACCGGTAAATTTTTTAATGTAGACTTTGTAAACACTGTAGGAGAAACCGGAATGAATTGTGGAGGAATTTCAACTACAACTGGAAGAATGTGGACCGCTGAAGAATGGATGCAAACTAGCAATAAAGGAATTTTCAGTAATGGAACCGGTATTCGCGATACAAGTGATTTCGTCATTGGTACCACTAAGCCGGCAGGATTTCCGGGCTTTAATGGTAAAACATTAAAAAAATACCAAAACCTCAACTGGATGGTTGAAATTGATCCTAAAACGGCAAAAGCTGTTCGTAAGCAATACAACTGGGGTCGTGCAGGATACGAAGGTGGTTTAGTAATGCCCGATAATAAAACGGTTTACTTATTCGAAGATGGTTCTCCTGGAATATTAGCAAGATTTGTGGCAACAACAGCCGGAGACTTTACTGCTGGTCAATTATCTGTTTACAAACACGATGCACCGACTTCATGGATTAATATTGAAAATAATTTAGACACTTTAGTTGACTTAAACAAAGTAGCTATTCGTAGAGGAGCCACCATGTTTAACCGTTTAGAATGGGGTCAACAACATAATGGTAAAGTTTATATTACTGAAACAGGACGCGATGCTTTTGATTTCAAGTCAGGTAATTCATTAAATGGTGTCGTTTCCCCTTCTTTAGTAGACGGTTATAAAACACGTTATAAAATAAAAAATGGTGTTAACTTCCCTGGTACAGATATTAACGCAGCGGACTCTGTTCGTCAAGGTAAATTTGCAGATTACTATGGTCGCGTAATTGAATTAGATCCTGCAACCAATAAAGTACGTTCTTATATCGAAGGCGGTCCTTTGGCTTCTGCTTCTGCTTCTCAACTAACTGCAACTTATCCATCAATTCATTTATCAAACCCTGATGGTTTAGAATTCATGACAGTAGGTTCAAAAACTTACATGATTATTCAGGAAGATTTAAACGGTACCACTTGGAACCGTATGCCGGGTAATTTCACTAAAACTACTTGTGAAACTTACTTATTAGACATGTCAATTGTAAACCCAACATTCAATGATTTAGTTCGTATTACAGCATGTTCTCCGGGTGCAGAAATTACTGGGGCAAAAATGATTAACAGCAAAACAATGTTAATTAATGTTCAACATCCTAGCTCAACAAATACACCGCCATTCAATAATTCACTAACTTATGCCATTAGTGGTTTTGACGGATCTTCAGTTGGTATATTAGAAAGAGCAAAATCAGAAAATACGTTTGGTATTTACCCTAATCCTACATCTCGCGAATTAAATTTAAGTAAAGAGCAAGATATCGCTATCTATGATGTAACAGGAAAAAGAATTCGTGTTATTCGTGATGCCAAAACTATTGATGTATCAGAATTAACTCCAGGAATTTATTTCCTTCAAAATAACGAAGGTCATACCGTTAAATTTGTAGTTGAATAAATTCATCTCATCCCATTATAAACAAAGATAACCGCCATGCATGGCGGTTATCTTTGTTTATATCTAAAGCCTGATATTGCAACATTTCAGTAAAACTATTTTTATTGCTAACTCAATTATGACAAAACGTATTTTTATAATCACTCCAATTTTACTTACTTTTTTACTTTTATCATTTGTTACAACTCAAAAATCAACTCAAGATATTGTAACAACTCATTATATAAAACGATTTGATGATTTTAAACTTACGCTGAACAAATTAGCCACTCAATTATCGAACCAATCAACTAAAAAAGAAATTCAAAAAACCTACTTAGAATTAAGGCAACACTATAAAAAATGGGAATATGTGGTAGCGCTGAAAGACCCAAATTTTATAAAAGAGGAAATTAATCCTGCGCCTTTACCTAAATTAGAAGAAAATAGTTTCGCTGCTAATGTGATTTCTCCAAGAGGCCTTCAAGTGCTTGATGAACTAATTTTTTCTGATGAATTAAGTAAGCAGGAAATAACTGAACAAATTCAATACCTTTCCAATAAACTAAAAAATTATATACCTACTAAACTTTACGATCGCGATGTATTTGAAGCATCTCGCACTGGATTAATACGTTTATTTACTTTAGGACTTACCGGATTTGATACACCGGGTTCTATAAATGGTATTTTTGATGCTAAATATACGCTCACAGCCATGCATGAAGATGTATCTGTGTACCAAAAAAGCTTTGATAATAAAGATAGTTTATTAAGCAAAAAAATAGAGGAGTTATTTGCAGGCTCCATAAATTACCTGAATAAAAACTCGAATTTTAATACATTTAACAGAGCTCATTTTTTAAAAACTTACCTCAATCCTTTATCTGAAATATTATTAAAAGCTCATAAAATCTTACAATTAGAATTACCAAATGAAGTTTACCTTTCGCCTATGGCGTATAATTACAATTCGAAACATTTATTCGCTCAAAATTTTATCAATTCAAATTATTTCATTCAGGTTCCTGAAAAATTCATTAACAATAAAACAAAAGAATTGGGA
Source organism: Chitinophaga pinensis (assembly GCA_945860225.1). Taxonomy (GTDB): domain Bacteria; phylum Bacteroidota; class Bacteroidia; order B-17B0; family Aurantibacillaceae; genus UBA4416. Next base: position 117,190 of record CAMAPT010000009.1, read on the forward strand.
CGTTTGCTTTTTTATGACCCCATTTTATCTTCCGAAAATGAGCGATCATGCGCAAGCTGTCATTCACCCGAAAAAGGGTTTACCGACCAAATGCCAAAAAGTTTAGCTACCGCAAAATATGGTAGTCTTAAACGCAATTCACCTACTTTAATCAATTCGGTTTATAGCGAGCGTTTATTTCATGATATGAGGGCTCGCACCTTTGTAGATCAAATGGAGCACGTGCTCACCTCAAAAGATGAATTTAACTCAGATATGATTTCACTACTTTATAAATTAAATGAAAGCCAAGAATATGTTACTCTTTTTCGCGATGCGTTTCAATTAACAGAAACAACAATCAGTGCAACTTATGTACAAATGGCATTATCTGTCTTTGTAGGTTCATTAAGCGGCTTTAATTCAAAATTTGACCAATACATAAGAAATGAACATCAGCACCTAGACAAATCGGTTATCAATGGGTTTAATTTATTTATGGGTAAAGCCGTTTGTGGAACTTGCCATTTTGCACCCATTTTCAACGGTACTGTGCCCCCTGATTATAAAGAATCAGAAAGTGAAGTATTGGGAGTTCCTGAAAATCCATACGTCAAAAAACCGGTTATTGATTCTGATGAGGGAAGAGGACAAGCGCTTCTAAAAGAAAAGGTATATTTTAACCAATATGCCTTTAAAACTCCTACGGTTCGAAATGCAGCACTTACTTTTCCGTACATGCATAACGGAAGCTACAAAACCTTAAACGATGTGATGGATTTTTATAACAAAGGAGGTGGCAAAGGTATTGGAATAATCATTGAACATCAAACTTTACCTTTTGATGAATTAAAACTAAGTAAATCTGAAATAAACGACATCATCTCATTTATGAACGCATTAACCGATACAAGCGGATTAACCACAAAGCCTAAAACCTTACCGAAATTTGAAAACCACCCAGAGTGGAATAAAAGAAAAATTGGTGGAGCATATTGATACAATTGCATCAATATGGTAACAAAAGGCAATTAATCTTCAGCTTTTTCAAAAGAAAATAAAATCAAATCGAGTTTTTTATTAAGGCATACCTCTACGCATTTTTTAAACAAAACAACAAACTTGTTATTGGCATGCTTCGGTTGAGCTGTTATATTCTCTAAACTCATTTTTAGCTGATGAAGTTGCCCTTCATTCAAAAAAGCAGTAATAATTTCATCATCTTGTTTAAAAGGTATATCAAAAATGGCTTTTGAGTTTAAAAATGTTTCCGAATCGAACATTGGAGTGCTTAAGTTGAGTAATTTCGTAAAGTCATTCCACTCGCTTTCTAATTCGAGCTCTTCGTCAAGGTTTATAAACTGCTCCCCTAATTCGTAACAAATAACCAATAAGGCATAAGCATATTCAAACCATTCTCCTTCCAATCCCCGACCGTCATCTCCCTTAATTAAACCAAAAAATTTAGCAGGCTTTACAACTCTGTTTTGCTGAACAACATAACTAAATATTAGTCCTTCTAACTCTCTCCTAAAACTATATGCTTCATCAAATTTGGCATATACCGCAGACGTTATGAACCTATCATATAAATGTTGGTTTTTACTTCCGAATACGTTGTTGATTTCTTGAATATTAATTCCGATAGGAAAAAGGAGCGTTGACATGATAAAAAATTAAATTATTTATCATGCAAATAAATCTAACACTTGTTAAATTAACATTTGTAAATTATGATGAAATCAAAAAATAAAAGTTAAGCAGGGTGTTAAAACTCTAGTTCAACTAATACCGGACAGTGATCGCTATGCATGGCATCCGGCAATATAACTGCTCTCTTTAATTTATCGTTTAAATGATTCGCCACCAAATTATAATCGATTCGCCAACCTAAATTTTTACCTCTGGCCCCTGCCCTATAACTCCACCAACTGTAATGATGTGGATCTTGATTAAAATACCTGAACGAATCTGTAAAGCCTGATTGAATAAACTGTTCCATCCATTCCCTTTCTTCGGGCAAAAAACCCGACGTATTAGCATTTGATTTTGGATTATGAATATCGATAGGTTTATGGCAAATATTGTAGTCGCCACACAATACCAAATTCGGTTTAAGTGTTTTTAATTGGTTGATATATCCTTGGAAATCATCCAACCATCTCATTTTAAAGGCCTGTCTATCATCTCCACTACTGCCGCTTGGATGATAAACACTCATTACCGAATAATGCTCAAAATCAGCTCTAATAACCCTGCCTTCAAAATCATAATGCTCTATGCCACAGCCGTATTCTACATGAATAGGTTTTTGTTTACTAAAAATTGCGACCCCACTATACCCTTTTTTTTGGGCCGGATACCAATATAAATGATACCCAAGTTCTTCAAATTCAGAAACATCCACCTGATCAGGAGTAGCCTTTATTTCTTGTAAACAAAGTACATCCGGACCTGAAACTTTTATCCAATCTACTAAACCTTTACTCATGGCTGCGCGTATGCCATTAACATTGTATGTGATAATTCGCATTTTAAAGACTATTTATGACTTTAAAAATACAATTTCTATATTTATGAAACGTTTTTATAAGGGCTAAGTTTCAGGTTATTTTTAATGTGTAAATATTTATTGCTTTTTAATGGTCACATTTTCCCTGAACCTCTTCAAAGGAAGGTATATCTTCATTGGCAGAAACATTGGAATTGGATGTGCCTTTTTTTGTGTTTAGTATCGATACAAGCAACGGCTCAATCTAATTTAAAAAAACGATACAGTATAGTAAAATCAGATACTATTTTTTTAGATACCTTAAGTTTAATTCCTGGAACCGTTCATCTTTCCATCAAAAACAAACCGTTAGATTCATCTATCTACCGAATTATCTATCCTATCAAAGCTATTGCGTTTAAAAAAAGGTTGCCAGACTCCATTTTAATCACTTACAAAACGTTTCCTTATAATTTCGAAAAAAAATACTTTCATCAAAGTACATCCTTGCTTACCAAAGATTTATCTCTGCCTTCCAATCCTATGACCCTGGCCTTTTCGGGTTCGCCTCCTGTAAACGAATCTTTTGTGACGGATGGCTTAAATAAAAACGGAAGCATTAGCCGCGGAATTAGCTTTGGAAATAATCAGGACGTAGTAGTTAACTCAAGTTTAAATCTTCAGGTTAACGGAAAATTAACCGAAGAAGTAGATTTACTATTAGCGGCCACGGATGATAATATTCCTTTTCAGGCAGACGGCACAACCGCTCAATTACAAGAATTTGACAAGGTTTTTGTTCAACTATCCAACAAACACTCTAAGTTAATTATGGGCGATTTTCAACTACAACGACCCAACAGCTACTTCATGAATTTATATAAACGCTCTCAAGGTGTTTATTTTTCAAATGACTATTTGGATAGTAGTCAAAAAAAGCCCATCGTTTTTAAAACACAATTAAGTGGCGCTGTCAGTAAAGGTAAATTTGCAAGGCATATTATTCAGGGAGTAGAAAATAATCAAGGGCCATACAGAATGAGAGGCGCAGATAATGAACTTTTTATCATCGTATTATCGGGTACCGAGCGCATTTATATTGACGGAAAATTATTGCAACGCGGACAAGAAAATGATTATACCATTGACTATAATACTTCAGAACTAACCTTTACTGCCAAGCAAATAATCACCAAAGACAAACGTATTATTGCCGAATTTCAGTATGCTGAAAGAAACTACGCTCGTTCTCTATTCTTTTTTAACGAAGAAATAGAATATCAAAAACTAAAACTACGTTTCAATTTTTTTGGCGAACAAGACAATAAAAATAAGTCGCTACAACAAACGCTTACCGAAGCCCAAAAGTTAACCCTCTTTAATGTAGGTGACACATTAAGCAAAGCTGTATCGAGCGGAGCAGAACTCGCTAGTTTTAATAATACCGATGTGTTTTATCAAAAAAAAGACACCCTTATTGCACCGCTTATATATCGTGGTATATTTTTTCATTCAACTCATGCAGACAGCACAAACTATCGTGTAAAGTTTAGTTATGTAGGCGAAAACAATGGGTATTATATTCAAATATCAAGTACAGCCAATGGTAAAGTATACCAATGGATAGCTCCAATTAACGGAGTTTTGCAAGGAAATTACGAACCGGTTATTCCACTGGTAACTCCCAGAAAAAAACAAATGCTCACTGCTAGTATCAATTACCAATTTAACCCCCAACACCAATTAGATGTAGAAGGAGTTTATACAAAAAATGATTTAAATACGTTCAGTTCGTACAATGCCAGCGACGATGATGGATTAGGCATTAGAATATTGAGTAATAATGAAAACCCTATTCGTCAAGACTCCACGGGTAAAACCTCTTTAAAAACCATCTATAATTTTGGCTATGAGCATGTACAAAAAAACTTCAATCCTATTGAACGTTACCGTTCGGTTGAATTTGAAAGAGATTGGAACAGACCTTTAAATGCTCCCATTAATGAAAACCAACATGTAGGCTTTGCTCAAATAGGCATAAAAAAACAAGAATTTTTAAATTGCATGTACTCCATCCATTTTTTTGATGAAGACACCTTTTATAAAGGATTAAAACACAGCCTACAAAGTGTTTACTCTACAAAAACCAATCGCGCATCTTATCTTGGCTCTTACCTCAATAGTCGATACACCAACACGATAAGTGATTTTTACAGACATAAAACTGCCTTTACGCAATCGATTTGGAGGTTTAACGTGAATTATTTGGATGAATTTGAAAAAAATAAATTCCAAAATAACCAATCTGACCAATTGCAAACACGGAGTTACCAATTTTGGGAATGGGAGAGCAATATCACAAACAAAGATACCAGTGGAAATTTATATAAACTATTTTACAGAGAAAGAAGAGACAAACAAGCTTATAATGCCAACTTGCAAGATTCTACATTTGCAAAAAATACGGGTTTTTCGGCCAACGTAAATAGTATTTTAAACCATCCTTTTTCAATCATATTTACTTATAGAGAATTAAACCTAAAAAGAGCGTCCATGACTATAAAACCAGATAACACGGTATTGAGTCGAATAGAATATGCTCCAAAATTGATGAGGGGTTTTATAAGCTCAAATATGTTTTATGAAACAGGTTATGGGCTGGAAAATAAAAAAGAGTACTATTATTTACAGGTTGGCGCCGGACAAGGAACCTACGCCTGGAAAGATTATAATGGTAATAACATTAAAGAAATTAACGAATTTGAAATTGCACAGTTTAGCGATCAGGCTTTATATATAAGGGTTTACACGCCCACCAATCAGTACGTAAAAGTGCTACACGACCAATTTAGTTTATCATTAAATCTTCGTCCATCGGTTTTTGTAAAAGATAGTATTGGTAAACTATTAAAATTTATAAGTCGATTTGCCACCCAATCAGTTTATCGAATGGATAAAAAATCAAACGACAATGGGCAATTATTTACATTTAATCCAACCGATATTGCACTGAATAATCCGTTATTAATTAGTTTGAATCATGCCATGCGGCAAAGTGTATTTTTTAATCAAAGCGCGGCCGTGTTTGGCGCAGACTATACTTACCAAAGTAATTTAAATAAACAACTGCTCACCAATGGTTTCGAAACTCGTGAAAACAGCACACACGAATGGCGATGGCGATGGAATATCACTAGATTATGGAGTATAAGTAATAACCATGTATTCAGCATTAAATCATACGAATCTGAATTTTTAACAACTCGTAATTACAAAATAACAGCCTATAATTTAGAATTTAAATGTAGTTATCAGCCTAACACAGCTTTTAGAATAAGTTCGTTTTATAAGCATGATAAAAAACAAAACATCATTTTAGATGGTTTTCAAAAAGCTGAATTAAATGATATTGGTTTTGAATTTAAATTTAACCAACCCGATAAAGGAAGTTTAACCGGAAAAGCTGATTTTATTATCATTTCCTATAATGCCCCTACTAATACACCATTGGCTTATGAAATGCTCAATGCACTTACAACAGGATATAATTACACATGGGGAGTTAGTTACCAACGTAACTTAACACAAACTATTCAAATCAG
>CAMAPT010000010.1 GCA_945860225.1 Chitinophaga pinensis
ATGTTTTTTTGATAATTTATCAAGTCTTGTTACTATTTCCGATAAAGATGCATTGTTTGTTAATGAGCCATTTTTTGAGTTATCATTCTCTGCACCTAAGGTTTTGGGTATAGTACGATTTTGAGTTCCTAATTTTATTTGTTTTGGCGAGGTAAAAGCTATAGTAATTTCGTGTGTCCCATTTGCAATTGTATTAAAAGCACTATTGTTAAAATTGTAACCATAGCCGATACATAAATTTTCTATATTTAAACCAAATGTTGCATTAAAAGCTTGGTTTGTTTGATAGCCGGCTTGTAGCCAAAACTTATCTTTATAAATTCCTTTTATAAATATTGTACCTATGTTTTTGGTTACAGGAATATTTTGGTAACATATCCAAGGAGTAATTTTTAATTCTTCATTAGCAATAATGGTATAAAAAATGGCCGTATTTATATAACTATTTAGTGGCTGATTGGTCGAAATAATGTGGGGCATAGAAAAACTTACGTCTAATTTTTTATAGTTATATAAAAAACCTGTGCCTACGGCAAATTGATTTGTATTGTAATATGATTTGGTTAATGTTGGGTCTGATTGATCAAGAGATTGAAAGTTGTCGATCCGATTAATTAAAAGGCTGTTCTTTAACAATCCGGCAGACAATCCAAAAGTAAATTTCATGTCATTTGAAATTTTTGCAAAATAGGCATAGGATAAATCTGCCTTTAAAACCTGAAAGGCGCCTCGAGTATCAGATATTATTTTGGTTCCTAGCGCTTGTTTTTTAGATATTTTGGAATGCATGCCGAATAGGTAATTTTTATTGGCAAAAGCCACTCCTTTATTTTGTGTTTGCGCTCCTAATACAATATTTATTCCATCGTCTTTTCCTGAATAAGCAGGATTGATATTAAACATGTTGTTTACTTTAAATGAATAAAAATCATAGGATAATACTTGTGATTTTGCTCCTAAGGAAATAATGATTGCTATGATATATAATATGTTTTTCATCTGCACGTTTCTTTTTTAGTTTTAGTTTACGATGGTAATGTTCCCTTTATAAGTTATTTTTCCATTTTTAAACACATAATAATAATTGCCGGTTGGTAATGGATTTTCATTTAATTTACCATCAAACTCGTTGTTATAATTATTAGGAACTTCGTAAATAATTTGGCCAAACTGATCAAAAATTTGTAAGGAAAAATCTTTATAAATATCAACGTTTTCTATTTTCCAAAAATCATTTTTAGTATCCCCATTTGGAGATATATAGTTAGTAGATGGCAATGGTATTGTGTTTCCTGGAATATCTGTGACTGCTATATCAAACGCTTTTTCCAAACTTAACCCTTCTAAATCGGTAGATTTAACTCTGATATGGTACACTGTTTTTACATCATAATTTGTTTTTGTTGTAATAACCAAATTATCTTCTTTAATTTTAAATTCTGAATTGTCTTCATTTCCTGTACCTGCAACTAGTGAATATGTAAAAGTATCCGGAAAATCATTGTCAATAGTTTTTAGTTTACTGACGTAAGTCATTGGGTCATTATCTTCAATTACGTTTGTGGTGTCGATAATAATATTTAGGGGAGCCTCATTTTTATTGTATACTTTAATATGAAAAATTTTATCAACGGATAGTCCTCCGTTGTCTGTTGATTTTATCCGTAAACTGTAAGTTTGCCCAGTATAGGTATAACTAAGGTTTGATTGTAATTGATTACCTGAAATAACAAATAAATTATTATCTGTATCGCCTGTTCCTGAAGTTAAAGAATAACTATGTGTTGCTCCGGCGTCTTCGTCGGTGGTTGAAAATTTACCGATTGAAGTATTTACTGGAGACAATTCCTGAACGCTATCAGTTGATAATGCAATATTTGTTGGAGTATCATTTACATCATTTACTACAATGGTAAATGTTTTGACGTAATAGGCAGCAAAGGGGTCTGTAGCTCTTACATTAATATATAACGTATCTTTCTGCTCAAAATTATAAGATGCATTTGTGTTTAACATGTTTCCAATAATGTTTACGCTTGCACTGTCAAGTCCTGATTCTACAGTTAAAGTATGGGTGTCGGCTAAATCATTATCTATTACGGTTAATGTTCCTATAGGTGTAGAATTATTTAAATTTTCATCAATATTAAATTTGTTGATTAATATATCATTTGGAGCATCATTCACATTTGAAACATTTACAGTAAATGTTTTTTCAATGAACAAGTTTCCTAAATCAGTGGTTCGAGCTCTGATAAAATAAATAGGTTGCTTTGTATAATCTAACGTATATAAATTATATAGTGTATCGTGTTGAATATAAAATTGAGAATTGTCTGTACTTCCAACTCCTGATACTAAACTATAAGTATGAGAATCATTTAAATCCGGATCTATAGTAGAAAATTCACCCATAAAACTTCCTGTTTGCTGATGGTCACTGATAAATGGCGAACTCAGTTTTAATACGGTTGGCGCATCATTACCATCAATAATGGTTATTGTAAATGTTTCAAGGTAGGAGCAACCTCCATTATCATCTACTTTTAATTCAATTATTTTTATAGAATCAGTTTCATAATCAAAATTTGTATTTACTACCAATTGATTTCCGATGATAGAAAATTGTGTGTTTTCAGTTTGTCCGACTGTTAGTGAATAATTAAATAATGTTCCGGCGTCTTGGTCAATTGCTGATAACACACCTATCGGTGTATTTAATGCTGAATTTTCAATTATACTATTATTACTGATACTGATGTCAGTAGGTACATGATTCGTGTATAAAATAACCGGACTAGCTAGCGTACCTTTTTGACTTCCTTGACTAAAAATAGTTGAATCTAAAATTTGCAAAACCGTATTGGTTGATGCTTTGTAAATTTGAAATTTTACTTTTTCTCCGCTTATCGAATTACTTTTGATAGTTAATAACCCTAATTTGTCTGGCCCTACTATTGTTCGCGTTTTTACAACTCCTCTACATTCTGTTCCTACAAATGCGGCAATGTAATTACTAGTGTCAGCTAAATCCACGCATGCTTCATTGGCTTTACATGTCATTGTCATTTGGTACTGATACGTTGCCGGATTTATAGTCCACGTAACTGGTACTTGGGCAATACATAACTTAGTAAATTGCAATAAAACTAAAATTAGCATTAAATATTTTGTTTTCTTCATCATACTAGATTGTAAATTTTAATTAAGGGTTTCTTCTTAACAAGAAACCCTTTTACACTGAAAAAATTAGTTGGTCTTAACTACTTTTAATTGTTGATTTATATCTCCGGATATCCTCAAGTAATACATGCCTGACGCTAAATTTTGGTTTTCGTCTAGTTCTATGACTTGTTCTTTTTTATCTTTAATAGTACACGAATAAATGACTTTACCCAATACATCAATTAATTGAATTTTAGCGGAAATACCTTTGCCAAAACTTAACGTTAAATTATTGCTAAATGGATTTGGATACACGCTTAAGTTGGCAGAATTAGATATGTTTGTTACTGTTGTTATATTGCTGGTAACCTTACAAGAAACCGAGTCCGATACAGAACTTAAAATCGGTTTTGATGGTAATCCGGCCAGCGCATTTGTTGTAAATGTTATACTACTGCTTGTATTTAAAACAGAACCGCTCGCTGCGTTAAAGTATTTTAAGTTTAACCTATCTCCATCTGTATTACTATAAAGTGTTAAGTAATAATTATATGTTTGGGTTTTCGCATTTTTAATTGGATAAGCATAACCTCTCATAGTTTGGTTAGCATCAAATGCTCCTAATAATACATTTCCCTGTTCTAATACTTCATTACAAAAATTGCTCGAAATAATGGCCGACATACTATAGTCATAAAATTCAGGATTAAATGGGAAAACGGTTTGATCAGAACTTACGATTAGTCCATCTGATAGCTTTTTGTTATAAGATGATAACGGATAGCTAAAAGAACTATTTGTCGATGATTTCAGCATATAACCCATAGCAGGTTTCATGTGAGTTAAGCTTCCTGTCCATCCGGTTAAATTATCATAGTAGGCAAATTCATATTGACTCTTTAGCAAATCACCTGTTTTAGCATTATAATTTCCTAACGCTTCCTCTATTTTAGTGTTTTTTGTAGATATATAACCAATCCAATTCCAACCTGGTTGAACGTTAATTGCCGCCATAGGAACATTAGGTGAAATGCGAGTTCCGATATGTATTAAAGTATCTGAGCTAGCTGATTTAATTTTATAAGATTGATTATTGAAAAATCCTGCACCTTGAGAAATGTTTCCTAACCAGTTTAACTTACTATCATATTGATCAAAGCTTGAATTGCTCAATACAATATTTCCTGTCGTTGAATTTAAATTATTTAGTAATAAATTACTGCTTGCTAAATTACTGCTTCTTAAGGGTAATGAAAACCAAGTCCAACCATTGTTTAAAGGTATTTTAATTTCAATTTCAGTATTGGCAATAAAAGTGATCGGATTTGTTACTGTTCCAATGACTTCATTTTCTACAAACATTAGGTTAGGAGCTACTTTTACAAATGTTAGTCCACTTGCCGCGTCATAAATGTTAAATTGAATAGAGTCTCCGGTTATTTTATTACTATAAACGTTTAAGAAAACCTCATATCTATCATAAGCCTTTAGATATTCTAAATTTGCCACTCCGCATAAAACGCCATTACTAAATGCAGCAATTTTATTTTCTAGGTTTGTAGCAATTACATTATCAATTTTTAGTTGTCCAAAAATATTCATCGAGTACTGGAAGTTAGAAGGATTAACTTCCCAAGTTGGAGATACTCCTTTCACTTTTAAATTTATTTGCAAAATTTCGGCGTATTTAAAATCAGTGGTGACGCTTATGTTTGCACTATAATCTCCAATAGTGCTACCGGCAGGAATAGTCAATACAATATTTTGAACACTGTTAGGCGCAATTACACCGCTTGTTATATTGGCTTTCATCCAACTTGGTAAACCATCAATAGTAAAAGCTTTTAATGCTCCACCAGTATTTATAATTGGAGCTATAAAGGTAATTACACTATCAACCGTTTTTTCAAAATCAAATTGGTCATCTTGCCATTTAACTTGGTTTTTGTTCACATAAGCAATCCACGTTTTTGGCGACTGCATTTTGTTACCATGCAAATCATACGCGTTTTTCACAGTTACATCTAAGGTTACGTTTTCCAATAATTCTGGAGCTGTTGTAGGCGTTAAAATAATTTTATCGTTATTTAATAACCATGTATAATTAACCGATTGAATAGGGCGTGGCAATTTGATTGTAGGGGTTTGAACACTTGTAGAGATGCCATTTTGCGCATTAACGGTTAAAGTATTTGCCGATTGATTGTTAAATGTAGCAGTTAACGAGGGGGTACCCATAACAGTAGCATAATGTTCAAATGGTAAGAACGCTTGTAAACCGTATTCATCTCCTAATAGTCTGTTTTGTTTGTCTCGTTTTAATTGCTCTGCTTTTCGGGCGGTATTCCATAATCTAAACTCATCTATTTTTCCATTAAAATAATTATCATAGTTAGTTATAGTACCTGTTTGATAACCGCGAGCACCTAAATACATGTATGCTCCTGATAAATTATTAAATGTTAGACCTTGAATTGAGTTCTGTAAATTACCATCTATATATGATGATAAATTGCCATTTCTATTCATGGTTAATGCAAAATGATGCCAGTTTCCATCAAAATGATTGGCGTTTGTTGCTACAAAATCTTTTCCTTGATGATAAACGTGTATCAAGCCACCGGCATCTTTTTGAATATTCCAAGAGTCTAATGAATCAGCCCCTAATCCATCTCCTTTGCCATTTGCAAATAAGGTGGCTACTCCACTTTGTGTCGAGTTAAACCAAAACTCTAGTGTAAAGTCCATTTCTTTGGTGATGGCAATATTGCCGGATGATACCTGAATGTTATCATCAATGCCATCAAATTGAGCCGAATATCCATTAGGGTTTACTTCCCAAGTAGCACCATAAATATCGGCATTTCTGTTTCTGATGTCATCTTTCGCTACTTTACCATCAGCTTCATCCATTTTCCAGTTATACATTAAACCTGATTGATTGCGGTTTAATACTTTGTTCATGGTAACCGTTATTTCCGAAGATTTTCTGACATCATTCCATAATCTTATTTCATGTAAATTACCATTTAAGAAATTGGTATTACTTGGTAAAGCTTTACCAAATGCTAATTTACCTGTGCCCATATAATCCGCTGCAAAATTATTATTGGTTCCAACTGAAGAGCCATCAACATATAGAATGGCATCGGTATTTTCATAATCATATACCACCGTATAGTGGTGCCAGTCGGTAGGCGATGGAACAGCATTAGTGGATACGGCTGTTTGGGTACCTAAATTGAAAATCAAATTATTTGAATTATCAAATTCAATGGTCATTTTTTGAACCGGATCTGTTCCTTGACTAATAATAGTTTGATTGTAACCAGCTGCATTTAATTTTGCCCAAAACTCAATTGTAAAACTGCGTTTTTGTAAACTAACTCCGCCGGTAACTTCTGCATAATCTGCCACGCCATCAAAGTTTAAGCTTTCTGCATGGCGGATATTGCTACCGTTTAAAACTCCTCTAATATCAAAGTTTGAGTTTGATAAGCTACTTAAATCTATTGGTTCATTAAACTGAATGGAGATATCGTCATTAGGATCTAAAATACCATCGCCTGGGGTTGGTGTTCCAAAAGGTGCCGGATTTACACGATCCATAACACCTGCTAATACCGGAGAATAAACTGTTGCGTAACTTCCGTCTTTATTATAACAATAAGAAACGGCTCTTATTTCGTAATTGCCATCAGGGTAGGATTGAGGTGTTACTGTCCATTGATATTGGGTGTATACCTGATTAGTTGGTATAATACTTTGTGTAGCATTTGGTACTTTGTAAAAATCTTTTATTTCTAACCAACTGCTCGTGTTTCCGGGCTTAATTTCATAGCCTATTTTTTCAAAACCAAAATTTGGATGTAAACTATTTGTTAATGTACTTGTATTGGCAGCAACACCATAATTGTAGTTGTAATTATCAATGACCACATTAGCAATATTATTGTTTGAGTTATTTACAATAAAATTATCGGTTGGTGCTGAGATTGAAATCTCTGTACAAGTTGGAATAAAATGTACACTCACATATGCTGTATCTGCTATATCTTCGCTGCAAGCTGAACTGAATATCACCATTAAACTATCATAATTTATCTCTATTGGACCACGTTCAATAGTTAATGTTTTTACAACAGATCCTCCTGATGGAATATTGAAAATTGAGTTTGCATTTTGTCCATCAATTTTTAGTACAGCTCCATTCGGATTACTTTGACTAGCAATACGTACTTGTAAATCAATATCATTATTAATGGTTAATGGACTTTGATTAGTTAATACCAATTGATAAACTGCCGCTTGATTTGATGGAATATTTAATTGATTAGAAGGTGTAATGGCAATGTTTGGCATTTCTCGTTGAACCGTGGCATTAGCAATATTAGCAAATCCTGCTTCATTATATGTATGTGAACTAATATAAGCTTTGGGATTTGCCGGATTATAGTAATGACAAACTACGGCATCTTCATATGGACACATCGTTTGTCCACCGCGAGTCACAAATATATTCCCTGTTCCTTCTGGAGATTTATACACATCTATACTCATGATATCCCCAGGATCACCATCTGTTAAAGTATATTCAAAGGTATTAGTAAGGTTTGTACTATTACTTGTTGAGCCACCTTCTGTTTGATGAAATGATATGCTTGGTTTTACAAGAACCCCGGCCCCTGCAACGCTTCCACCAAATTGGCCTGCAATATCTTCATTAATTTGTAATTCCCAATCTGACGATGAACTTGTTTCGTTATCGGTTTGGTAAACATTATTGACGATAGCTGATCCCAATGTGAAATTATCAATCAACACTCCTCCTGTGTTATTTACGCAGGCTAACTTCTCTCGCTCATTTTGTGCTAGCGCTTGTTTCCACAAGGCTATTTGAGTATTCAATATCCTTACGGTGTCTTTATTTACTAAATTAGAATAGCCTTTAAATTTATAGGATTGCCCTAAACTATCTACAGGATCGTAAACCGCTGGTGTGGTAGAAGTAGCCAAGGAACCCCATAATGGATCATCGTTATTAGAACCAAAATTTGGATGAGTTGGCGCAAGCGTAGTGGAATATTTCCCAGGGCTATTTAATAATAAGGTATTTCTAATCGCCACTAATTGAGGGATTACTGTGTTTTCAATCTCATCTTGCGTATAAGAGAAACGAGTTCTTACATTATCAGGAGCTACTGCATAGCCTAGCTTTAATGCTAATTGTTTTGCGTTTACCGTAGGACCAAAACACGTATTGCATCCTGCAGTTGAAACCTCAATATTAGCTGTCGGACCAACTAACCAATTTCGTGAACGGCCAATAAAAATGTCGGCAGGAGCTCCTACATAATCCCCATCATCGCGTGTAGATACCGAATTGGCAGAGGTAATCACTTCCGTTATTGATGATCCTTCGTTTGAACTAATATTTGTACTTAATCCTAAGCTAATAGAATTTTCGATTGCTACTTCAGTTGCAAAACCAACTCCAACTACGGCTTTACTTCCTAAAAATATATCGGTACTAATACCAATATCTTTAGAATCACCGTTGCTTAATGAGGTTGATTTTGTAACCGTACTGCCTGATGTCCATTTAGATGAACTGCCAGATCCTGGTGGGTCACGTAAAATAAAATCAACTTTTTCAGGGCCTTGAGTTGAGATACCAGTGCCTGTAATGCGCTTACCAATAACTAAAGCATGAAATGGTGTTTGATTTGCATTAGGTAACCACGGCACTGAGGCTGCACCATCGGGAACAACCACTACTTGAATATTTTTTGTATAATCTAAATCTGATGACGGAGTAGTGGCTGCAATATTTGGTGAGCCACAAATAAAAGAATACGTACCAACTCCATTTTGAAAACTAAAAGCAGAATTTGGATCAATACCATCTACTAAATCGTTTGTTACTAAAATATTACCACTTAATAAAACAGTGTCTCTAATTGGAGTTGATGGCATATCAGAATTTGTATATATTTCGTTAGCAGTTATTTTTGATTTATAGGTTTTGTTTTGCGTAAACACCGGCCAGTTTAATGGGCCCCATTTATATGTTCCGGTATTACCAACGGTTGGCTTAATATTGATTTTTGTATTACCAATTTTTAACGAATCGTCCCCAATAAACTTTGAACCATCTAACATCGTCATATCAATTTTTGGAGCAGAACGATAAACCATGTCTAAACGTTTGTTGAATTTTATTGAGTCGATCCTTAACACTCCTCCATTACTATCAAATAAGGTATCGATAACTGTTGTTTTTAAAATCGAACTCGTTAAATCAATCAGTTGATTAGTGTTTGAAAGTTTTGTTTTACTAATGGTTACTGAATTGGTAATGACATAAGCATCTACAATTTTATAAGCTAACGGAGGTATGTTAAATTCATACTCACCTGTAAGTGAATTTGTTGTAACAGCAGCTGTATAACATGGTGTGCCAACAATAGGTGAAGCTAAAATAATTTTAGCATTCCCAATATTGTTTTTAGAACGACCCATGCCTGGTGCTTTGTTAGCTTCAACCGTGCCGCCTACAACACGCCCTACTATTTTTAGTCTAGTACTATCAATAAACTGTACCGGTGGAAGTGTTGCTTGGAAATCGTGTACCCCGGTTGGAGGATAAAAACCTAATTCCATAGTATGACCATATTTTTCGACGGATATAAAGTGTTTTCCTATTGGCACACTAATAGAAAAAGTCCCTTTAGCATCTGTTAATACTTGGGTTCCGTATTGTACTACCGGATAACCATCAATTTTGACAGTGGCGCCAGGCACTGGGCACGAAGTGTTTTTATAGAGTAATTCGCCTGTAAACGGAAAAGAGGAATTATCTGTAAAATCTTGGTTGTTGTATACATAGGATGCATCACCAACATAAACTACCCTCGAATTTGGAGAGAATGAATGTGTGCCAAAGGAAGGAACAATATTGAAGTTTTCTCCTAAACCTGCATAACGAATCCCGGTTACGTTATAATTACCAAATTCATCAGTCACTCCAAAATAGCCTAATTGGGCATTACTTGGAATATCTGAACTTGATGTAACCGAACCAGACATAACTCCATGATTTTCATTGAATGTATTGGCTATTTTCGATACATCGTAAGCATAACTTCCCATTCCTTCGTCAAAATGTAAATTGCATTTAAAACCAAATTCATTACCATTTAAAATTCTATTTTGTTCTTTGCTTATAACCGAATCAGTCGCAGCTTTGCCAATTAAACGAAATTCGTCTAATAAAAATTTGGAGGAAGCATTTCCAATGATCAAATGATTAGAATTGTCGTCAATGTTTCCTATGGCAACTGTTGAAGCTGTTAAAATGCCATTTGCAAATAATTTAAATACACTACCATTGTAAATCATTGAAACGTGATTCCATTGATTAGTTGGTAATGAAACGGAAGGTATACTTATTGTTTTAGCTACACCTCCGGTAAATATTTTTGCTTGATAATTAGTGCCTGAAAGAGCGAATTCAAACGAATTTGTTTTTTTGATAAAGGTTCCTGAAACATTTACTGGTTTATACCAAAACTCTAAACGTAATTCGTTCCCTGGTTCTAATTTTAAATTATCAGAAATGGTTAAATTAGAGTTGGTATTAAATAATAACGAATTACCTGTTAAGGCGCCACTTTGTTGTACTAATACTTTTGTTCCACCAACAGCAACGCCTCCGGCATATTCAATATGGCCACTTACTAAACCGGCCGGACTTCTAAATCCTATATCAGAAGACGTATTTGTTGAAATTTCGTTACTTAAGCAATTTTTAATACCAACGATGGTATATCTGTAAAATATACGTGCGTCCGCAGTATTATCAATATAAAAAGCACTAACGCCTGGCAAAGAAGCAATTTGAACTGAATCTTTAGAAGTATTTAACTCTTTACGGTAAATTTTAAATAAATCAACATTACTGATGTTATTATTACTCCATGATAATTCAACTCTATTGCCAAAATATCCCTTGGATGCATTCAGTTTTTTTGTAACTGTAAATGTTCCATTTAAATCGGGTGGGGGTAAAATACCTGTTGCGTAAGTCAATGAACGTAACCCACTTAATACACAGCCAGAATATACTTTTACATAATATTTGTAGCTCCTACAAGCGGCTACGTTATTGTCAACATAAGATGTGGTATTCGGATTAACATCAAAAAATACTGAGTTTCCTAAATCATCTTGACGTTCAATTTGAAATTTTGTTTCGTTAGTTGAATTATCAGTCCATCTAATTGTATTTTCAGCCGTTAAAGTGTTTTGAGTTAAGGCTACTGCTATTGGTATTGCCGGGTCTGATGGTGATAAACCATACGTCGAGGCGACAGCAGATTCGTTATTGCAATTATTGCGAGCTGTTAATTGATAATAATAAGTTACACCTCTTGTTAAGGAAGAATGTGTATACTGCCTTGCTGTATTAGCAATAATAGGAAGTTGAGTAAAAGGGCCAGTTGGACTTGTTCCATATCGTAATATAAAATCTTTAGGCGTTTCTGTAGATGTCCAACTCCAATTTAAATTTATTTCTCCTGTACAATTATCTGTAGTGGCCGCAAAACTAATTGGTTGAGGCGGCAATGGTTTGACATTACCCGAAACTGCAGCAGAAAACTGACTTGGGATAAATTGATAAGCATTTTTATTCCAAAATATTTGTTTAATTTTATAACTATAAGTTGTTCCTAAAACTGCTGTATTATCTGTATACGTAGTCGCATCCCCTGCTACTTGAGCTATTGGTGTTCCATCTCTGAAAATTAAGTTTGAATACTGAAACGTAGCGCATCCGCTAACATTACTTTCCCAGGTTTGAGTTGGATTTAACCAATCTAATTTTATTTGGCCACATAAATTGTTGGTCGCTGTTAAATTATTAGGGCTTGATATTGTTTGTATCTCGCCAGCTGGTGAGCTCGTATTAAAAGTAAAATCCGTTGTTGTTGCTGTATTCTGATAGTTTTGATATATTCTAATTTTCACTTGTCCAGTAGCTATCAATTCAGAAGGAATACCATAAAAATCAACACTAAAATCTTCATAGAAATCATCATAAGTTTGATCCGTGATAGTAGATCCGCCAGATATTACATCTGAACTTGTAACATGTTTATTGTTTGTGCTAATTGGAGAAAAATAATTACCAGCTTGATTATATGTGGCTGAAGTATTATCACTATATGCTACAAATGAACCTAAATTTTTTGAAACACAAGTCCATGTAGCTGAATGGTCAGATGTCCCCATCGATTTAGACCAACTAACATCATTTGAAGTAACTGCTGTACTGGCTCCTGAACCTGTATACATACCATAATACTGAATCCAGTTACCATTAATATCCTGATAATATAATTTCGCTGAAAGTAATGTGTAATATTCATTGCTAGTCCAAACATGGTATATGAATGTAAGCGCACGCATGTTACATCTAAAACGGCCTTGACATGGGTCATAAGATGCGGATTGAGCAAAACTTATGGTTGTGGTTAATGTTAATAAAACTGTTATTAAAAAAGATTTAATGTTTTTTATCATTGTATTTCATTTAGTATCAATTACTAATTTATATGAAATACTAGTAGGTCTAATAATTGTGGGGTGAATGGCTTGTCTTTGTATGTGAATGACCTTGGATGGAAAAAAATAACCACAACCATAGTTTATAGTTATAATGAAATGAAAATGACGAGCTAATTAAATGGATTTGTTTGTTTAATCAAAACTCATCTGATTTCCTCTGGAAACAGGTATTTCTATATCTCCAATAAAAACACTTTTAGCTTTGGTTTTTGTAATTTTATGTTTGTTAACTAAATAAGAGCGATGTGTTTGGTGAAAAATGTTATCAGGAACTGTTTCCTTAAACCATTCTAGCGTATTACGAATGGTAATTTTTTTTAATGTTGTGAAAACGTGAATATAATTATTGTCACTTTTTACATATAAAATCTCATCAAAAAACAGTTTAATATTTTCATAGCCGTTCTTAACGAGTAAAAAATTGATGTCTTCTATTTTAATTTTTTGTTTCACTAATTGAATTGCTGCAAAAACATCTGAATCTTTAATGGGCTTTGTAATATAACATATAGGTTTAGTTTCGATGGCCTTTGTAATAATTTCCTTATCAGAATGGGCTGATATAAAAACAAATGGGATTTTATATTTTTCCTTGATCTCATTTGCCAGTTCAATGCCATCTAACTCGCCGTTCATTCTAATATCTAATAACACCAAATCAGGTAAAAATTCTGTTAATAGAATATTTGCTTGCGTTTTATTATGAGCTAATTTTACATCTGTGTAATCAAAAGACAAAAGAATGTCTTTAACAAATTCTGCAATTAAAACTTCATCTTCAATAATGACTATTTTTAAGTTGCTATTCATTTTTTTTAAATGGTATTTTAAATGTATAACTAGTTCCTTGATTATTTTTTAGCTCATATTCTCCTTCAAGTTGCCTAGTGAAAATATCTAATAATCGCATACCTATTCCAAGTGACTTTTTGTTAAGATTAAAGCCAATGCCATTATCAGAAATGCAATAATAAATCATTTTTTCATCCTTTATATAGTTTAGTGTAATCGTTATAACAGGATTTTCAGTATCAATAAAGGCATATTTTATAGCATTGCTTATTATTTCAGAAGTAATCATGCCTAGAGCCACACAATGATTAATGTCAAATTTTACGGGTTCAATTTTTAATTTAATTTCTATCGGACTAAACTCGTCTAAAAATAGTTCGTTAAGTTTTACAACCATTTCATGGATGTACACGTTGACGTTTATAAATTCTATTTTTTCTTTATTTAAAAGCATTTCATGAACCATGGTCATGGAGTTTATTCTTCGGTAAGTGTCTTTTAATACTGCTTGGTTGCTTTCGTTTTTAGTTGCTTGTATTTGCATTTGAATAATAGCACTTACCGATTGTAAATTGTTTTTTACTCGATGATGTACTTCTTGCATTAAAGCTATTTGTTCGGACAGGGAGATTTTTAATTCAGATGTTTTATATGCAATAATGGTTTCTAATTTATCATTTCGTTTTTTGATTATCCAAGTTCTATAATTTATAACTAAAATGATTGCTAGAATTACTAATATGATACTTCCGAAGATAAACCACCAAGTTTTATAAAATGGTTTAGTAACAAAAATAGGAATACATATTTGAGTTTTGTTCCATCTTCCATCCACACATTGAGCTTTTACATTTAAAATATAATTTCCATAAGGCAGGTTGTTTATTTTGATTATTTCATCTTTTTGATAAATCCATTCTGAATTATATCCTTCAATTTGAAAAGCATATAAGTTGTTTTCATCTTCAAAATCTAATAGTTTAACAACGATGTTCACGTTGTGGTTTTCATTTAAATTTAGCTTATTACTTTTTTTATAAATGATGGTTTGATCTTCTTCCTTATTTAAATTAAAATTATACTCACTTACTTTATCAATTAAAAAAGGATAGTTTTTTTGAATATCGTCTTCCAGAAAAACCTTAGGATTAAAACTAGTGATGCCGTTTAATCCTCCAAAATACAAGCTACCATCCTCTGCTTTAAAACTTGAAGATCGGTTAAATTCATTGTGTGTAATACCATCTTTTTCGGTATATATTTTTGCGTTTTTACTTTCTTTATTAAATTTTGCTAATCCAAAATCAGTACTAATCCATAATTTTTGGTAATCGTCTTCTTCAATTCTGTACATTGTATTTGATAGAAATCCGTTTTCAGAACCAAATTGCTCAAATTTATTTTTCTTTTTATTCCACGAAAAAAGACCATCGTTAGCAGTGGCTATCCAAAACAAACTATCTTTATCTAAGAATGCATCGTTGATGGCATCAAAGGGTAAATTTCCTTTTTCGGTATCCAAATAACAGTTTATAATTTGACCTTGCGCATTAATTTCATATATGCCATTATTTGCTATAACGAGCAATTGATTATGACTAATTTTTTTAATACGATACACCAATTTGGGCAGGGTAAATTTGGTTGATATTACTTTAGAAATAGAGTTTGTTGATATGGTATAAATAGATAAACCTGAGGTACAGCCTAATAATAATTGATTGTTATTTAATTCTTCAATTGACCAAATTTCTTGATTATTTGATTCAATTTTATACTCTACCTCGTTTGTTACCGAATTGTATTTATGAAGACGAAAGGATCCTAACCAAAAATCATTGTTAACTTTTTTGATGGCAAAGTTTTCTTTTAAATTTAATTGTTCAGTATTATTTTTGTTTTTAACAGCAAAAAAATCAAATAAAGATCCCATTAACAATTCTTTTGAAGCATAAATACCTCTAGTTGATAAATTGGCTATTGGTTTAAATTGGGTTTGTGCAAAGTCATTTTTGAAATTTATTTTTTTGAAGTTTACTTTAATGATTCCTTCGTTCGTGCAGAACCAAAAATTATTTAAGTAATCCTTAAATGCTGAAATCACAGAACTACGCATTATTTTTTCTTCCGTTTTTTCAATAGTTTTGTTGCAATTGGAAATTTTTAAAATATCATTTTCGTTGATGTAAACTGCTGTTTCAGAAAATGCATGTTGATTGTAAATAAAATTGCAAGGATATAAATAGGGATAATAGGTTTTAGTCAATGAATCTAATTTTTTATACGAACCATCAAAACTTACTTGAAAATACTGCTTTTTTTCAACGATATCATTTTGACAAAGCGTATAGCCATTTTTATTTCTGTATACAAAATGAGTCCAATTGTAGGGATATAAAACAATTGTACTATCATTAAAAATTAGCAATGATTCTTTTGTTATGTCTACAGATGCTGAATATGGAGAAATAACTAATTTACGGCCGGTTTTGTCGCTAATAAATTTGCCAGTTTTTATAACAGTATTTTCTTTTTTTATAAAATTTAAATTTTTATTTAGTAGCCAAGAATTGATGGAAATTTTTGACTCAAAAAAAACGGTGTAAAAGGGTTTTGGATAGAAGTATATTCCTTCGTTAGTAAATGATTTTTTAACTGAATGTATCTGTTCCTCTTTAAAAGGAGCATTTGGATAATAGCTTGCAAAAGGTGTTACCTTTAAGGTATTAATGTCCATGACATCAATGTGCAATAAGGTATCTTTGTTTTTTGCACCTTTTTGATTATAAATCATTACTACACCATTGTTATTATCAAGGTAGAGTTCCGTAATTTCTCTTCCGCGTAAACCATGTGAAATTTGATTAAATGTTTGAAATTTTTTTCCATCAAATCTGCATAATCCGTTTTTTGTACCAAACCATAAGAAACCATATTTATCCTGAACTCCGCAATTTACATGCCTCGCCGGTAACCCATCAGCATAGGTATAGAGCCTTTTTTCAATGGAATATGTTTTGACTTGTGATTTAATTGTATTTGTAACAAACAAAGACAGTAAACAACAAAGAAGTTTTAGTAATTGAATAAATGTTATTTTTTTCAAACAGTTAGTTTTAACATTAATCAAAGTTTATGATTTACTCGCATTTATCCAAATGTAAACTTTTATATTGTAGATAGTTTAGGTAAAAAAATCGCTATTATAGAAATTAAAAAGCTGTCGTTTTTAGACAGCTTTTTAATGATTTTAGATTTTAGGAATTTTATAAAGCGGTATAGTTTGAGTTGCTAATTTTCAGAAAGAACATTAACATGTCCAATATATGGATGTTTGTTTCCTTTATAATCAATAATCAAAATTTTATAGATGTAAGTTCCCTGTGGTGCTTTTTTTCCACCTTTTACTGTTCCATCCCAACCTTCTCTAAATTTAATACTAGAGAAAATATTTTCACCCCATCTGTCAAAAATGTCCATTCGGTAATTTTCTTCGTCAATGCCAATACCCATTGGCTGAAACGTTTCATTTAACCCATTGCCATCTGGCGTAAAACTGTTAGGGATGTAAATCACAAAATCAGGTTTGATTTCTAAAATAACATCTGTCGTATCTTTACATCCTTTTGCTGAAGTCGCAACTAAATGGACTCTGTATTTTCCTGTTTCGCTATAAACATGCATGCTGTTGGTTAAAGTAGATGTATTGGCTGCCTTACTAGCAAAACCATCTCCAAAATCCCAATAATAACTGACGGCATCTTGTGATTGATTAATGAAGTTGACAATAGGATCTAACACCGTAGTTGTTTGTGGATCTGTGATAAATGCGGCTTTAGGTTTATCATTAATCAATATAAAATTAGATTTTACGATATCGTTTGAGCAACCTGTAGTTGTATTTGTAAGATTAAGGTTTACCATGTAATTACCAGCGGCATTAAATGTATAGGCAGTAGGGTTTGTTGTGCCCATAATTTCTTTGTTATCGGTTGTCCACATATAGGTATAGTTTCCTGGAGTTCCCGGTGTAGCCGTCAATTCGATTTCTACAGGAACACATGTTTCTGTAGTACTTGCCGTTATGTTAGCCGTTGGTAAAGGATTGGTAACAATAGTAAAAATTGCCAATGAGTTTGGAATGGTACAACCATCTGTTACAGTTACACCGAATGTGTTTGTTGTTTGAGATAAAAGAGCTGTTCCTGTATAGGTTACAACTCCCGGATAACCAACATACGAATAGGGGCCACTATTACCTGCACTTAATATATTGGGTGTAAGAATCGTAGATTGTCCGTGGCATATTGTATCTGTATTTCCTATAGCAGTTAAGATAGGAGAAACATCAATGGTTATGACTTTTTTTGCCGATACAGGACTACATCCCTTCGAGTCTGATGCATGTACTGTATAATTTGTTACACTCGTTGGGCTAACCAGGTGAGGCCCTGTTCCTGAATAGGTATTAGGAATCCAAATATAGGAGTAGCCAGGAGTTCCACCAGTAGCATTGGCACTAATTTGAATACCTTGTCCGTAACAAATTTTGGTGTCTGATGTTACTACTAGTGAAAGTTCAGACGGTTGTGATACATAAATTGGTTTTGATACTTCACAACCATTAGCATCTTGTACGATGACATTGTAAGATCCGGCACTTACACCACTGATAGGCTCTGTGGAAGTGATTGGAGTAACGGTTTTTGAAATTGGACTAGGCCAAATGACTTTATAAGGGGCAACACCTGATCCAAATGTGATAGACATAGAACCATTGGATCCTCCAAAGCAAGTAGGGTCAACGGCTGTTGAACTAACGATGGATGGTAATGGAGGTTTTGCAACAGAAACTGTTTGTGTTGTAAGACATCCTTTGGAGTCTCTTACGTTGGCAGTCCAATTGTTGCCTGGAGGCATATTAATGGCTAAACTACCTGTTGGTAAGCCTGGTAAATTCCATAGCACGCTATAGGTTGGAGTGCCTCCACTAATTGTGACAGTTGCAGAACCGTTTGTTAAACCGCAAGTGGCAGGTTTTGAAACATAGGATGAGGTTAAAAGAGGAGGTTCTATAATTGTAATTAATGTATCAAAAACACAATTTTTAGAGTCGACCAAATGAAGTGAATAATTATCAGGCAATAACCCGCCTATTGAATTAATATTTCCAAAAGATCCTGGAGTCCAACTATAGGTGTAAGGTAGATTTCCTCCTTGTGCAGGAACTAATATCGAACCGTTTTTACTTCCAAAACAAGTAATATTGGAAATAACAGGAGCATTTAGTTTGAGTTTTGATGGTTGATTAATTTTTACTAAACTTAATGAAAGACAACCGTTATTATCTGTTACAGTGGCAGTATATATGTTTGCCGTTAAATTGATGGCTACTGAATTGGTTTGTAGCGAAGGTGTCCATGAATAAGTATAAGGAGAGGTTCCATCTGAGGCAGATACAATGGCTCTTCCATCATTAGCACCAAAACACGTTACATCAATAGAGGTAGTGATAGCGCTTACTAATTTTTTAGGTTCAGAAATGAAAACCGCTTCGGTTGATTTACAGCCGGCCTGATCAACGATGGTTAATGTTTTTAAACCCTCTGTAAAATCTGTTACATTCAGCGTTTTATGGCCATCAGACCAAGATATGTTATAAGTAGGTACGCCACCTGATACATTGACGGAAACTTTTCCATCTCTTCCTCCAAAACAAGAAACGGCAGTTGTATTTTGTATTACAATTTTAGGTCCTGTAATATCGCTTATAGAGGCAGAGGCTATTTTTGTGCATCCATTGGCATCTGTAATAGCTACTGTATAGGTATTGGCTTTCACGTTATTCATACAGCTAGTTACTTCTCCATTGCTCCACTTAAATGTGTATGGCGCAGCACCTCCGGAAACACTCACGCAAGCTTTTCCGTTAGATTGACCACAGTTAGAATTACTTGGAGTAGTAATGGCATTTAATATCGCATTAGGCTCAGTGACATTAATAGTAATAGAACTTGTACATTTTCCGCTGTTTGAGCTAATCATTACAGTATGTGTACCGGCACATAAGTTATTAATTATATTTCCAGATTGTAATCCGGGTAGCCAAATAAAATTTGGAATACCTATGCCGCCAGAGAATGAAATATTAGCCATTGCATCGCACCCCCCTTTACATTTCACGTTCGTGTGAGTGGCTACTGTAACTAGTTTAGTTGGTTCATCAATTCTAGTTGTCAATTTTTCTGAACAGCCATTCGCATCCTTGATGGTAATTGTATAATTTCCGACAGTTAGACTATTGGAGTTTGAACTACTAATACCAGTGCTTGATACAATAGTTTGAGTGTATGATCCGATTCCTCCAGTTGGAGTAACAGAAATAAAACCATCTTTACCACCGTTGCAACTGACGCTTCCAGTAATGACATTGGTTAGTGTTAATTTAGCAGGTTCAGAAATAATAGCCACATTTTTTCCGATGCACCCATTTTTATCAGTAGCTGTAATCGTGTAGTTTCCTGTTTTTACATTGCTTAATGTGGCCGAATTAACTGGATTTAAACCGCCTGTCCAACTGTAATTATAAGGTGCTACTCCGTCGGTGGCAGTAGCTATTGCCGAGCCATTGGTTAATCCAAAACAGGTGATGCTTTGAGTTGTAATGCTTACAGATACAGGATTTGGATCAGTGAGCGCCATCGATTGTGTAGTAACACATTGATGAGCATCAGTAACAGTTACATAATGAATTCCGCCTCCAAGTGTTCCGCTATTTACAGCAACAGCTCCGTTATTGGTAACCGTCACTGTAGAAGGAGAACTCCAAGAGTAGGTATAGTTCGAAGTACCCCCAGTAGCTAAGGCCGATCCATAACCATTTTTGAATCCAAAACAAGTCGGATTTACAGAGTTGGTGATGAGAACCTCTAATTTGGTAGGCTCGGTAATCGTATAAGTCCCAATGCTTTGGCATGTAGAAGCTACATCAGTAACTGTAACCGTAATTATACCTCCAGGTAAATTGGTTGCAATAGAACTTGTTTGTGTAGGACTCGCGCTCCACATATAACTATGAGTATTAGTGGTTGGTGTAACACTTAAAGAAATAATCCCATCTTTTTTTCCAAAGCAACTGATGTTGGATTGAGAAGCAACACTTAATATAGGTGAATTAGGATTATTAACAGTTACATTGAATGTTTTTTCGCAAGCGTTATCATCTTTTACGATGATACTGTATGAACCTGCGGCTAAACTTGACGTTGACGGTGCGTTTGAAAATACCCCTCCGTTAAATGAATATAAGTACGAAGAGCCTATTAAAATGGTGCCTCCTGATGCGGTATAAGATACTACTCCATCTGTTTGATTACAGCCAGCCGGCGTTACAGAAGTGGTGAGAGAAATAGGTAAAGGTTCATCAACCTGAACAGTTTGTGTAATCGAACAGTTTGCTAAATCTGTAATTGTACAAGTGTAGGTTCCCGCAATAATATTTGTATTGGATATAGTAGCTAAAGTTCCTACTGTTACTGCTAGACCGGTTTGGGTATTTGTAGAACTCCATAAATAGGTGTAATCAGAAGTGTTATTGACAACACCTCCCGTTGCTCCGGCAATAATAGTTCCTTTATTACCTTTGTAACATTGAACTGGTTGAGATGCAAAGTTAGCTGCGGTTAATGAAAAGGTTGCTTCTGAAAGCGAAGCCGTAACTATCGCAGAACAACCATTAAAATCTGTAATGGTGCAAGTATGTTCGCCAGCTGCTAAACCTGTAACTTGAAATGTGTTTTTTCCACTTGGTGTCCATGAAACGGTATAAGTTCCTCCCGGCCCATTTTGGATATCTGCCGTTAACGAGCCGGTGTTAGATCCTTTACAGGTAACAGCCGCTGAACTCGAAATAATAGCAATGCCTGCTGTATGATTGCCAATTGTAATAACACCAGGTTGTTGACAGGAATTAGCATCGGTTACCATAACAGAATGATTGCCCGCAATGGCATTAGTTAATACAGATGTTGTTAAAATAGAAGTCGTGGAGCCAATAGGAGTCCATGAATAGGAATAATTTGCTTTACCGCCAGTTGCAGAAACAGTAGCCGAACCACTAGCAGACGGTGTACATTTGGCTAGTATTGTATTTGAACTAAGACTGATAGGTGTCGGTTCGAGAACATGAATGACCGCAGTGGCAGTTGTAATACAACCAGGTCCTGTTACACCAATAATATAATCTCCTGCCGGAACTCCTGTAAATACAGGAGATACTTGAAAAATAGTTCCACCATTAATATTGTATGAATAAGTGTTTGCGCCGGTGCTAGTTACTGAAAAAGAAACCAAATGAGCATTTGTATTAGTGCTGGTATTTACACTATGGCAAGATGTTGTATAAGTATCTCCACTTAAACCTAAAACTGAAAGGGCTGCAGTGGGTTGACTAATTGCTATCGTCAAAGGGACTAGGCACCCAGTTTGTTCCTCTATGACATTTACATGATAATTACCTGCTGAAAAACCGGTAAATTCAACTTGGCTTCCAGGGTTAGCCGTTTGTGTTTGAGCGGCAGCTCCTGGCATATCAACTGAATAGGTAATGATTCCTCCAAGAGTTGATGTATTTGTTGTAAGGGAAAAAGAACCATTAGCACCACTGTGACAAGTTACACTAGACGACCCCACAACGCTTGCTGTAAAAGTACTATTATTGGATATTTTGAAAAATTCAGTTCTGTTACATAGATTTCCGTCCGTTACGGTAACATAGTAATTACCTGCATTCATTCCGGTTATAGTAGCAACAGTTTGAGAATTTGCCGTATTAGAATAGGTATAAGAACCATTTCCTCCACTAACCGAAACGGTTGCTGATCCATTTGATAATCCACAACTCGCGTCCGTAACAGAAATTCCAGTAATAGTTAAAGTGTTGTTTGCGTTAATGTTAATGGTAGTGGTAAATGGACAGGATGATGCTTGAGTATTGGTAACAACCAATGTGTGAGTGCCAACGGTTAATCCACCAATGACATTACTCACACTAGCACTACCATCTATGGTAAAAGAATAATTAGATACAGACAAGCCATCGTCCGTAATATTTGTTATAGTATAAGTACCATCAGCAGATGAACAGCCCGCTAATGAAGCTGTGCCTGAAATGGCAGTTGGTTTTAAATTATATATGGTTGTAGTTTTAGTGTATATACATCCGACAGCGTCTTCCAACTCAACTGTATAAACACCAGCAGACAAAGAATTGACATTTGTTGTAAATGTTGCTGATATTGTCGATGTTTTGGCCACTCCATTTACCGAGTATGTATAAGGTGCTATACCACCTATTACATTGCCGAAAGTTAATTCTCCTTTGGTATTATAAATAGTATTACTGCATGTTTCATGAACAGGTGTAAGTGAAAAATCAGTTGGTCCTGCAGAGTTGGTTAAGGTTTCTGCGGCGGTAAATTTACAAGCAAATTCATTGGATACAGTTATAGTAACTGTTCCTGGTGATAAACCTGTTACATTTTGGCCAGTCAAAACACCAGATGAAGATGTATAAGTAAAGTTTCCTACAGAATTGTTGGTAATCAAAATATTTCCATTGTTTTTGCCACAAGACGGATTGGTGTAAGACAATATAGCTGAAGGATTAGGGTTTACCGTTAAAGTTACAACCGCCGATGAAGGAGCTAAAGAACAAGAACTGCTAGCCGGAACGGTATAGGTATAGTTAAATGTACTTGTTGTTGAAGATGTAAATGTACCCAAATAGCCTCCTGTTAGGGTTGGATTTGTAGGGACTGAAGTCGTCCATCCACCTCCTGTAGATGTAGCACCTATAACATCTACTAGGTTGATGCTAGAATTAGCACAAATAGCTGTAGATGAATTAACACCGGCTGGATTGGGAGCTACAGAAATTGTTACGATGGAGGAGGTGTAAGATAGGCATACGGAACTAGTTACCGAATAAGTATAACTATAAGTGCCTGCAAGAGTTGGACTAACAATTCCTAAAGATCCACCGCCTAAAGTTGGTGACCATGTACCAGTTGAGATTCCCGCATTTAATAAAGGTAATAATGTGTAAGTCGAGCCTCCGCAAAGAGTGATGCCTGTGCCAGTGCCAGCAGGTTTTGGTAAAACGTATACTGATACAATTGCAGTTGTAGATGTACAAGCACCATTAGCAGGAATTGTATAGGTGTAGTTGTAAGTTCCTGTAGCGGTAGGAGTAAATACTCCTAAATGCCCTCCGCTTAGAGTTGGCGAACTAACAGCATTGTAAGTCCAATCGCCCGAAGCAGATTTTGGAGTTCCAAGCGCGTCATATAAATTAGTAGAAGAAAAATCGCATACAGTTAAAGATGCACTAGTTCCGGCAGAGGGGCAAGCGGGATTATTGGTGATGGTAACACTTGGGCATGCGCCTGTTACAATGGGTGTTGTAGGAGCAGGAGTGTAAGTCGGAGAAGTTGTGTTGAGGAAAGTGACAAAACTATAAGTTGGTGACACTGCTGGTGCACCCGAATTTTCGATGGTAAGGGTAGATGAATTGGCAATTGCATTACCTGAAGATGGTCCAGTATTTTGCCAAGCACCAGCTCCTAAAGGTCTGTCGGTATTTGTGATTCCCTTGGAATTTCCATATAAATTATAAAAGGCATTGTCCCATCCAGCGAATACACTATTTTTAACAGTACCTTTTCCTGAATTAATGTAAATATCATTTCCTCTTTTTTGACCACTTGTCCCATTTAAATCGCCTCCCCCATAATTATTTTTAAAATAACAAGAATCAATCTGTAAAACACCACCTTTAACTCCAAACATACCGCCAGAATAGCCACTTCCTATTTCTAAACCATTATTTTCAAATACCGATTTGGAGGCTATAAATGTTACTCCACTTTGAATTGAAATGAATGTCCCGATATCTGTTGATGAATTAATAGCACCGACAGTACCGCCAAAATTATCTAATATTTTACAATCGGTTAATTTAATGGTTGGATTTGTTAAACCACCACCTGAAATGGGTTGTTTACAATAAATTAACGAGCCAACATTTTCTCCATTATTTTTAGTGAAAATTGTGTTTTTTATCTCGACATTAGCTCCTTCGATTAAGAGACAATTTCCCATACCTCCGGAATTACCTTTCACACCGCTGATTGCATAATCTTCAATCAATACATTTGTGGTATATGAAACGGAACCTTTAATCCAAAATAATTTACTGTCTCCTCCAGACAAAGTTGGATCAGTTTTATTGCAGGTAGCACCACCACCACTGAAATGAACTATCGATCCTTGTTCTATTTTGATAGAGGGCTCACTTCCATTTCCACAATCGTCAAATATTACGTTTTTAATTACAATTCCCTTCATTTGAGGAAATCCTCCATTAATAATAAGTCCCATTCCAGAATAATCGGTAACCTTAAAATTCATTAATGTTGTATTGCTTGAATTAATGAAAATAAATTGTCCCCCTGAATGACTAGCGAAATTAGTTAAATCTAATCCTGCTCCCTTAATACATATTCCTGGTTTGTTGATAGGCATATTAATATCTCGATCAGAATAATCTCCAACATCTACGAAAATCGTATCGTTTTGTGTAAATGAAAATTGATATGCACTGATAATATCAGATAATTTACTTTTTGGAGTTGCTGCTGTAGTTCCTGGATTTGCAGGTAATCCTCTAGCCGTACAAAATTTATCGCCTACTGTTGAATTATCATTGACGTAATATTTGGTTTGAGAGATACCAGTTAAAGCAATTAAAGTGCATAAGAGAAAAAGAAAACCCGTTTTTTTTATGTTGATCATAGTGTTATATACAAGAAATTATTAAAAAGTAAGCTATTTAATAGCACCATAAATATAGAATTTTGAAACCCTATTTTCGCACTTTTAAATAATTAGGGTTTAAATTTCACTCATTAAGATGGGCAATAGTTGAGTCGTGTTTTTCTCTCTTTGATTGGTCGCACCCGATATGTTCAAGACAATGAGGAAGTCGGATCGAGAGGAAATTCAGTCTTTTTTAAAATTCAGGATAAGAATTTTTAATAATCGCTTTTTAGCGATGAGTTTAGCTGAAGCTATAGAGGAATTTCTGATTTTTTGAAAATAAGAAAAGCCCGAACAATCTTCGGGCTTTTCTTTACTAATAAATTAAAATTAGTGTTTTTTACCACCTTTAGCTGGAGTAGCTTTTGCTAAAGAATCAGCAACTCTTGCAGAATCAGCAGCAGCTTTAGCAGTAGCTTCAGCAGCAGCAGCAGCTTCAGCTTCAGCAACTTTTGCTAAAGAATCAGCTTTAACTTGCTCAGCAGCAGCAGCAGAATCAGCTTTAGCTTTTTCTTTTGCTTCTAACTCTTCTTTAGAAGGACCACAAGATACAAATGCAACTGATAATGCAGCTACAGCAACGATAGATAATACTTTTTTCATTTTGATTTTAAGTTTTGAGTTTTGTTAATTTGGATGCAAAAATACATTATTTTTTTTAATTCAGTTAAAAAAACAAAAAAAAATATTTTTTCTAATCTTTTTTCGATAAAAAAACTATTAAAACGGATAAAGCTTAAATTTGCGGCTATGTATAAGCAATTATTGAAACCACTTTTGTTTAAGTTGAATCCTGAAAAGGCTCATTATTTGACTTTTGACTTAATGAAATGTTTTTTAGGGAACTCATTAGGTCGTTCAATCAGTAAAATGATATTTAAATATAAGCATCCAGTATTACAAAAGCAGTTATTTGGATTAACGTTTCAAAATCCTGTTGGACTAGCTGCCGGTTTAGATAAAGACGCTAAGGTATTTAACGAATTATCGGCTTTAGGTTTTGGCTTTATTGAAATAGGCACTTTGACCCCAAAGCCACAACCTGGAAATGAAAAGCCTCGTTTGTTTAGGTTGCCAAACGACCACGCATTAATTAATAGAATGGGATTTAATAATGAAGGAGTTGATGCGGCTGTGGTAAGATTAAAAAACAAAAAAACAAATGTCATTATTGGAGGTAATATAGGTAAAAATAAGGTAACCGCTAATGAGGATGCGATTAAGGATTATGAATATTGTTTTAATGCGTTATTCGATGTTGTTGACTATTTTGTAGTCAATGTGAGTTCTCCGAATACCCCAAATTTGAGAGAATTACAAGATAAGGAGCCATTAACTCATTTATTAATGCATTTACAAACTATCAATTCATCTAAATCTAAACGAAAACCTATTTTACTTAAAATAGCACCAGATTTAACTGATTCGCAGTTAGATGACATCATAAGTATTGTGGCTTCAACAAAGATAGACGGTATTGTTGCTACTAATACAACTATAGCGAGAGAACCTTTATCGTATTCTAAAGAAGAAATCGATAAGATAGGAATGGGTGGACTTAGCGGAAAGCCTCTCGCAAAAAGAAGTACTGAAGTTATTGCGTACTTGAAATCTAAGTCAGGGAATGCGTTTCCTGTAATTGGAGTAGGCGGCATTCATAGTCCGGAAGACGCTTTAGAAAAGATGAAAGCAGGCGCCGATTTAATTCAATTATATACAGGGTTTGTGTATGAAGGTCCTACATTAATTAAAAAAATAAATAAAGCAATTGTCAAACAAGGGCTATATTGAAATATTATTTAAGTAAATAAGCGCAGTATTAAAAGAAAAAGGTGGAATTTGTTTTTAATTCCACCTTTTTTTTGACAGGTTTAATATGGTTATTTCATGAATTTTTGTTTAACATCGCTGTACGTTGGAAAATTATTATGATGCCAATTCATTATAATAGTCCCGTCTTTAATTAAAATTAACCCTGGATTAGCTCTAATCATTGTTTTTAGTACTATGCCATCTGCATTGGCAAAATCATACATGGCTTGGTGTTTGTGTTTGTAATTATCAATTTGTTTAAGATCGCTCGCTGTCAATGCTAACACTTTAATTTTATCTGTATCTGCCAGTTTATAAAGGTCGTTTATCTTGGCATGAAGGGTTTCATTATCTTCGGTCTTATTTAAATCATAACAAATAAGTAAAAACATGTAATCTTTATTATTTAAAACACTGTCTTTTAAATCTGCTCCATCAAGCGACATGATTGAGAAATCCATAATTTTAGGAGGATTTACAGCATCGTGAATGAGTATATTATCTGTCGCAATCCATTTCCAATTTAGAGTATCTTGCCAAGGATAGTTTTTCATATTAAAATGTTCTTGTTTACCTGTTTTTAAATTTTCGTAAATAAAACCAGATTCATATTCTGCGGGTTTATAATTTTCTCCTGGTTTCAAGTTTTCTTTAATATTCATACCTATAGCATAAGGTCTGAAGTCGAATGGAGGCAAGTTTCGATAAGCATAAATCGGAAATGCAAATGAGAGTGCTATGGCAATAGCAGTAAG
Organism: Chitinophaga pinensis; assembly: GCA_945860225.1. GTDB lineage: Bacteria > Bacteroidota > Bacteroidia > B-17B0 > Aurantibacillaceae > UBA4416. The sequence continues at coordinate 28,032 of CAMAPT010000010.1, forward strand.
GGATAAGGTTATAAGGCTTGTAAATAATTCATTGATGTTTTCTTTTCCTGAGATTAATAAGGTTATTAATACGAGCAGTGCGACATCTTTCCAAAAACTAGTCCATGGTTTGAGAACAAGAAAATCGCCAAAACAACCACAAGTTGTTACTTTATTATAACAAGCAGAATAAAACGTCAAAAAAGTGAAGAAGGCTATTTGGGTAAAAAGAAGCCCTAATGTTAGGTTACGTTTATATCCAACTAATAACATAAAACCAAGTGCCATTTCACTAACACAAAGTAGGATAGATAAAGGTAAGGCAATGTGAGCAAAGCTTTCAAAGATGGATAATCCTGAATCCGTTTTAAATACTTCAAAGTATTCCTCTAACTTGTAACTAAAACCCAAGGGGTCGTTAGCCTTTATAAAACCTGAAAAAATAAATAACCCCCCAACCAAAACACGAGAGATATGGGTGATGATTGGGAATTTGTTTATAAAGCCCGAACCATTAACTAAGAAAAATAATATAGCTAAAATAAAACCAATAGTGATTTTGCTAAAGCAGGAAGGACAAATGTAAAATAAGAACATTGCCAAGCCTGATGACCATAAAACACGAAATAATTTGGATGATAATATTTTGTTCATAGATAAATTTATTTAGTTCTCTAAAAATAGGTTCATTGAATGTATCTTAAAATGGTTTTGTTTTTTTTTAACTAACAACTAAAGTTTGATTACTTGAAATGACTAAAATTGATAGGTGTAAAAATGCATCATTAAGGTTTTGAAAGCAATGTTTATATATATATGGTTTATATTAATATAAAAATCCTTTAAAAACGTATAAAAATTTTTTATATTTTTGTGGCCCTAACTGAAAATATTAAAAATTAAAACATTATGTCGACACAAACTGCAAATGTAACAGCTCACGAATCTATGTTCGAAGCCGTATTAGCTCGCTTAGACGTAGCTGCCAAATTGATGAATATGTCTGATGACGTAGCAACAATATTACGTAGCCCTATTAAGCAAGTGAAAGTAAGTTTACCTGTAATGATGGATAACGGAAAAATTCAAGTATTTGAAGGTTACCGTGTAGTTCATTCTACAGTATTAGGCCCGTCAAAAGGTGGAATCCGTTATGCAATGGATGTTAACCAAGATGAGGTAATGGCATTAGCAGCATGGATGAGTTTTAAATGTGCTGTCGCTAATTTACCTTATGGTGGTGCAAAAGGTGGGATTAAATGTGATCCACGCACTATGAGTGTAGGTGAGTTAGAACGTTTGACTCGTGCTTATGCTGCATCTATGAAAGATGTGTTTGGTGTAAATAAAGATATTCCTGCTCCTGATATGGGTACAAGCGGAAGAGAAATGGCTTGGATTTTAGATGAATTCAATAAAGTTACAGGAGAAGATAGTCCTGGTGTTATTACTGGAAAACCATTAGTAATTGGTGGTTCTTTGGGTCGTGATGCAGCTACAGGCCGCGGTGTAATGGTGAATACATTAGCTGCTTTAAAGAAAATGGGATTAAATCCTAAAGAAGTATCTGCTGCTGTTCAAGGATTTGGTAATGTTGGTTCTCATGCTGCTCGTTTGTTGGCAGAACAAGGAATTAAAATTGTGGCAATTGGAGATCATACAGCAACATTCTATAATGAAAATGGAATTGATGTACAAGCTGCATTAGATTATGTTGCGAAAAATAATCGTGTTTTAAAAGGATTTACAGGAGCAACAGAAATTGGAGCAAATGATATTTTAACTTGTAAATGCGATGTATTAGTTCCTGCAGCGTTACAAAACGTTATTTCTGAAGAAATCGCTCACAGTATTCAAGCTAAGTTAATTGTAGAAGGTGCTAACGGACCAACTATGCCTGAAGCAGATGCTGTTTTAAATGATAAAAAAATCATTGTAGTTCCGGATATTTTAGCAAATTCAGGAGGTGTAACCGTTTCTTACTTTGAGTGGGTTCAAAATAAGGCAGGTTATTACTGGAGTGAAAATGAGGTGAATACAAGACATGATGAAAAAATGGAAATTGCTTTTGCTCATGTTTGGGATAATGCTGCCAAATTCAACACTTCTATGCGAATAGCGGCTTATATTACTGCTTTACAAAAAATTGAACAAGGTGTTCAATTAAAAGGTAACTACTAATTATTTTATATAAATAGTTTAAAGGACTGTCTCAAAAGGGCAGTCTTTTTTATTTCTTTTTCTTCGGGCTCAGTTGAGGTAATTGATAATTGTAATTTTTATTTTGGAGCCTTTTATATACGATGGATGAAAATTAATTAGGCTATTATAATCTTAACGGTTATTGAACTAACGATCCATTAGCGCGAAGTAGGGAAGTTTCAGCCATTTTCATAGCAAATAAAGCTTCATAAAATCGAGTTTGAGCATCTTCAAGATTTTTTTGAGTTTCAATGGTTTCAAGTAAATTAGTTTTACCAACCTTATACCTTTCAATAGATACATTTAGCAATTCTTTAGAATCTATTAAATTTTCCTGTTCAAGTTTCAAACTTTGTTGATGAAACATATATGTTTTGTATTGGTTATAAACTTGAGCATCAACAGATTGTTGTATTTGATTGGTCATGTATTTTTGGTTCAAAAACAAAATATGTTTTTCTTTTACTAAACTCATATTTTTAGTCCCATTAAATAATAACCAACCTGCTGAAATACCCGTATTTATTCCTGCCTGTCGATTCAGAAAAACAAAGCCGGCTTGACTTTGTGAACGAGTGAAGTTATAAGCTGCATTTAGCTGTATAAAAGGTAAACTCATTGATTTAGACTCTTTTACGCTTTGCATGATAATCTGTTCTTGCTGAAGAGACATCAAAATTGAGGTGTTGGAACTAGAGGCTTCTTTTTTAAGATTATCAAGTTGGGGTATGTAATTTATAATAATCGTATCAGATGTAATAAAATCGTTATCAGTTGGGTTACTTAATAAATCATTTAGCTTTGTTTTAGCATTCAATAACTGTATTTCTAACTGAATAATGTTGCTTTTGGCCTTATTACAATTTGACTGTGATAAAAGGACATCTACTTTCGAATCGGAACCAATTTCAAATTTCAGATTTGATATTTTTTTTCGTTCCTCATATATTTTCAAATTTTGTTTAGCAGCTTGTAATAATTGATTAATTTTTACAATAGAATAATAAGCGTAAATAATATCGTATACCGTATTTTCCATTTGTTGTTTCAATTGTAAAGCAGACATTTGTTCTGTTAACGACAATCGTTTTTTTACAGCAAACATTTTGAACCCATCAAATACCATCCATCCTAAATTTAAGGATGCATTCGTTATGTTTGATTGAGCACCATTTCTTTCTTGTATGGCCCCAGTACTGAATTCTTGGTATGAATTTAGGTTGGCTAAATTTATGTTGCTATTTAAACTAATAGTTGGAGATATTCCTGAATTTCCTGAGTTGTTTTGAATTTTTGTTATTTCTTGTTTGTTTTTTTCAATTAATACGGCATAATTTTTTTCCAATCCAGTTTTGATGGCATCCTGCAATGAGAGTGCACTTTGACCTTTGGAAAAATAAGTTAGGCAGGAAAAAATGAAGATAATGAGTATTTGTTTAAAAAATACCATGGTTTTGTAGCATGTATAAAGTTTATGGAAAAAGTCATTCATGTTTTTTGTCTTTTATCAAATAGGAATAAATAGCAGGAATCACAAATAACGTCAGTATCATAGATAATAATAATCCGCCGATAATAACGATACCCATTCCCATGCGGCTTTTTGAACCTGCACCCAAGGCCATTGCTATAGGAAGTGCCCCAAGAATGGTAGCCAAACTAGTCATTAAAATTGGTCGTAGCCTGGCGGTTGATGCTTCAATTAAGGCTTCTTTTACATCAATGCCTTTTTTTCGCAATTGATTGGTAAATTCAATAATTAAAATACCGTTTTTGGTAACTAAACCAATTAACATAATCATTCCAATTTCGCTGAATATGTTGAGTGTTTCATTAAAATACCATAACGAAAACAAGGCTCCTGCTAATGCCATTGGAACAGTTAGCATTACAATAAATGGTTCTATGAAACTTTCGAATTGTGCAGCTAATAATAAATAAATTAATATTAAAGCCAGTACAAAGGCGAATAGAATATTAGAAGAACTTTCTGAAAAATCTCTTGATGGGCCTGTTAACGAGGTAGTAAAATGATTGTCGAGTACTTGTTTTGAAATTTCTTTCATAGCATTTATACCATCGCCAATTGTTTTACCTGGCGCTAAACCAGCCTGAATAGTGGCAGATTGATAACGGTTATAATGGTATAATTGTGGTGGACTGCTTCGTTCAACCACTGAAATGATATTGTCTAGTTGAATCATTTGTCCTTTGTTATTTCTTACGAACAAATCATTAATATCTCGGGGTTCATCTCTGCTTTCTCTTGTCACTTGTCCCATAATCTGATATTGTTTATCTCCTTTGATGTAGTATCCAAAGCGTTGTCCACTCAACGCTAATTGGATCGTTTGTGCAACGTCAGCGATACTTACCCCTAAATGTTTGGCTTTATCCCTATCGATTTCAATGACTAATTCTGGTTTGTTAAATTTCAAGTTAACATCTACACCTTGAAAGGTTGGATTTTTATTAGCAAGTTCTAAAAATTTCGGAAGTTTTTCTCTTAGTTGTTTAAAATCGTTCGTTTGTAATACAAATTGAACTGGTAATCCTCCTCTTGGGCCACCACCAGAAGAGATGGTTTGTTCTTGAATCACAAATACTTTTCCTTCAGGAAAAAGTGTATTATTTTTATTGATATAGTTGCCAATATCGTTTTGAGATCGGTTCCGGTGGTCAGACTCTGATAGCGCAATTCGCACAAAACCTGTATTAACAGCACCAGATCCTGCAAATCCGGGAGCAGTAACGGTTAAACACACATTTTTTTCAGGGATGGAATCATCTACGAATGTGGAAATTTTATCCATTAAAGCATCTGTCGATTCAAAGGAAGAGCCTTCTGGAGTGGTTATGGATAATCGTAACCAATTACGATCCTCTAATGGTGAAAGTTCAGATTGCAATTGAGAACCAAAATACCAAATAGCTCCCGTAGAAATAATTAAAATAATGAAGGCCCACCATCTTTTTTGCAAAAAAATGGTGATTGATTGTTTAAAATTTGTATCCAAAGCGTCAAAAAAAGGTTCTGTCCATCTATAAAATTTTGTTTTTTTAGTTGGATCTTTTCTAACCAATTTGGCATTTAGCATGGGGGTTAATGTAAGCGAAACAAAAGCTGATATTAAAACAGCTCCTGCTAATACAACTCCAAATTCACGAAATAGTCTGCCTACAAATCCCTCTAGGAAAATAACCGGCATAAATACGGCGGTGAGGGTTAATGAGGTAATGATAACAGCTGTATAAATTTCACGGGTTCCTTGAATGGCTGCTTCTTTTGGCGATAATCCTTTCTCCAATTTTTTGAAAATATTTTCTGTAACTACAATACCATCATCTACTACTAATCCCGTAGCCAAAACAATTGCCAAGAGTGTTAAAACATTAATGGAATAATCCATCAAATACATAATAAAAAATGCCCCTATTAACGAGACAGGGATATCAATTAACGGACGAAAGGCAATAATCCAATCTCTGAAAAAAAGAAATATAATTAATATAACGAGCAACAAGGCAATTATTAAAGTTTCGCCAACTTCTGCAATTGATTTTTTAATGAATTTTGTATTATCTAGGGCAATGTTAATAGAGTAGTCTTTAGGTAATTCTTTTTTTAAAATTTCATACCGTTTATAAAATTCATCTGAAATATCTATATAATTAGCACCCGGCATTGGAACTAAGGCTAATCCAACCATCGGTGTTCTTGATTCTTTTAGAATCGTTTCTTCATTTTCGGCCCCTAGTTCAACTTTTGCTACGTCACGTAAACGAACAACGTTGTTGTCACTTTCCTTTAAAATCATTGATTCAAACTCTGTAATAGTCGATAATCGACCTACTGTATGAACGGTTAATTCTGTTGCATTACCTTCAATTTTTCCCGAGGGTAAATCCACATTTTCTTTTGACAAGGTTTGTTTTATATCTAAGGGTGTTAATCCGTAAGCTACGAGTTTATCCGGTTTTAATCTGATTCGCATACAGTAGCGGCGTTGACCCCAAATTTGAACAACACTTACTCCAGATATAGTTTGTAAATTTTGAGCAATTACATTTTCAGCATAATCGCTTACTTCCAATAAACTTCTTGAATCGCTTCTTAAGGTCATTGATAAAATAGGGTCGGAGTTGGCATCAGCTTTTGAAACCACCGGTGGGGCATCAATGTCTTGCGGTAATTGTTTAACAGCTTGAGATACTTTATCCCTCACATCATTGGCAGCCGCTTCTAAGTCAGCACTTAAATTAAATTCAACCGTAATGATGCTGGAACCTTGATTAGAAGATGATGAAAGGGTTCTGATACCATCAATACCATTGATAGCTTTTTCTAAAGGTTCGGTTATTTGTGATTGAATAACATCTGCATTGGCTCCTGTATAATTGGTTCGAACGGTAATGATAGGAGGATCTATGGAAGGAAATTCGCGCACTCCAAGATAATTGAATCCGATGGCACCAAATAAAATGATAATGGTGGATAAAACTGTTACTAAAACGGGCCGTTTGACACTTATTTCTGCTAAATCCATTTTAATTAACTGATTTTAATAATTTTAACGGAGAATCCTTTTTTATTGAAAATAAGCCTGTAGTAATTAACGTATCACCTTCTTTTAAGCCCTCTGTAATCTGAATTTGTTCATCAGTACGGACACCAATTTTTACAAAAATTTCGGAAGCTATACCATATTTACTAATAAAAACTTTTTGTCCTTTGAGTGTTGGAATCACACATTGAGTCGGAACCATCAGTGCATGTTGTGTTTCTCCTAAATTGGCAAAAACTTTCACAAAGCTTCCTGGATACAACAGCGATGAACCGTTATAAGAAGCTCGTGCTTTTAAAGTTTTTGTTAATTCATCTATACGAGGTTCTACTGCATAAATCTTTGCCGAATGGATTTCTTTACCATTGTCGTGTTCACTTGTAAATTGTATCGTTATGTCTTTTTGAAACTGATTAATATATTTTTCAGGAATTGAAAATTCAACAAATAATGGGCTTAATTGAACCAAAGAAGCAATAGGAGTATTGGGTGTAACGTAAGCTCCTTCGCTCAAGTTTTTTAAACCAATTACTCCGGTAAATGGCGCCGTAATAATTGTTTTAGCTAGTTGAGCCAATATATAAGCCTGTTCAGCTTTTAAGCTATTCAATTCATTTTGTTGAATCTCTAGTTCTTCTTTACTGATACCTTTTATTTCAAAGAGTTTTTTCAATCGTTCCAATTTTTGCTCAGAAAGGGTTACTTGAGTTTTTGATTTTAGTAATTGAGCCTGCCAATCGGCATCGTTTAATTTCACTAGTACACTTCCTTTATTAACAGTTTCGCCTTCTTTAAAATAAATAGACATTATCTTACCGCTTATTTCGGGAATAATATCGATTTGATTAAAAGCGCCTATTTTACCTGATGCGAATACGTTGTTACTTAATGCGGTAGGTTTTAAAACATAATAATTGACAGAAACAGGGCCTTTGCTTTTAGACTTATTTAATTGGGATTTATCTTCTTTTTTTGGGAAAAAGATGAATTTAGAACCTATAGTTAATGCCAGTAGAACGGCTATAATTATCCAGGTAGGTATTTTTTTCATTAATAGAAATAGTTTAGTAATTAAACAGTTGGCAAAAGTAACTATTATAGCCGGTTAGTAATAACATTAACTTTTTTTAATCTGTTATCAAGAAATAGATATGGCATACACTATACAAACTTTTAGCTAAATTTATGGTTTAGTAATCAAAATGAGTTTAACTCAAATAAAAAGGAATACTACTTTGAAAATGAAACATTATTCTTCTTTAGCTATACAACAGTTATGCAAGCATGTGTATGGAGATACATCGGCTTTTAATTGGCTGATAGAGCATAATTGTCGAGAATTAGTAGCCACATTAGACGCTATTCGAGACGATAAACATGCTTTTAAATTCTTGATTGATAATAAGCATTTTGAGTTGGCGGCATTTGTAAGTGCTATTTGGGAGGATTCAAAGGCTTTTAAGTTTTTGATAGATAGAAAAGCTTATGATTGGGCTGCTTGCTCAAATATTGTTAATGGTGATGAAAAAGCTGAAAAAGCGCTTAAAGCTGCAGGTAAATTACATTTTATAGCTTTGGCTAATGCTATTTTAAGAAAAATACAAGAAGATGGAGACAGAAATAGTTCGCCGGTTGGAGTTATCAAAAATTTATTGGATTTTAGGAAGGCTCTAAAGGATTAGAACTAATCAATGTTCTATGTTATTACCTTATAAAGTGACAAAAACAGTTATTAGTCGAAAACATAATAGTTAAGTATATGCGCATTATAGATTCAATTCCACATCCATCAATTAGTATTTCTATTTTTCAAATGAATGATAAATACATCATAAAATTTGAAGCGGGACCAATGGAACAAGTGTTTAAATTTCACATACAAGATGTTAAATCTGTAGATAATTTGAAAAAAATAATTGACGATTCGTTTATAGAAAAAGTGCGTGCTCGTTTTAATGAGATGTTTATTCAAATGCGAGACGTAACCTTATAATAATGTGATGATGAGGTTTATTTTAGGTCTGTTTCTTGTTATAAATTTTAGTTTATTTTCTCAAAACACTTATGATTTGTCATTACGTTTTATAAAACATTTAGAAAAACAAGCATTTGATAGTTGTTACATGATGTTTGATACCATTATATCTAATAAGATATCATCTGATATGCTATCGCAAACATGGAGTGGAATGACCCGCTATATGGGTGATTATAAAACTTTTTCAAGTATTACATCCGAAAGACATGATACACTTGAAATTAGTTATGTGAGATGTGAATTTGAAAAATCAAAAATTGATTTACAATTAGTATTCAATTCGCCTCCCAACAAAATTATTGGGATGTTTTTTTCGCCTCCCAAAAATCAATCTATTTATAATTATCCTAGTTACGTTGCTCAAAATAGTTATTATGAAAATAAACTAACTGTTGAAAATGGAAAGTTTAAATTACCCGGGATACTTTGTGTTCCAAATCACGTTGTCAATCCGCCCGTGGTGCTATTACTTGCGGGGTCGGGACCTAATGATAAGGATGAAACCATCGGGCCAAATAAACTATTAAAAGATTTGGCTTGTGGTTTAGCATCTTTAGGCATTGCGACGTATAGATATGATAAAAGAACCTTGGTATATAAGAAAGAAGCAAGTATAAATGCAGAAAAAATAAATATTTACGACGAGGTAATTGATGATGCGTTATGCGCAATAAAGATGTTGAAAAAACAACCTAACTTAAAAAAATCTAAATTATTTGTTGTAGGGCACAGCCTAGGCGCTATGTGTGCACCACTTATTGCTGATAAAAGTAAACATGTAAATGGTATTGTTTTATTGGCCGGAAATGCAAGACCCTTAGAGGATATTGTGTTAGAACAATACAAATATATTTTTGGTTTGGATAGTATAGATAGCCTAGAACAGAAAGAGTTAAATGAACTAAATGAACAGATTATTAAACTTAAACAAGCTAAAAATATAAGCACCATAAAACGTGAAGATTTGCCATTGGGATTATCTGGTTTTTATTGGAACTCTTTGAAGCAATATAATCAACTTGAAACTGCTCAAAAAATTAAGCACCCCATTTTAGTTTTGCAAGGTGAAAAAGATTACCAAGTGACTATGACCGATTTTAATTTATGGAAGGAGAACCTAACATTAAAATCAAATACTCATTTCATATCATATGACAATTTAAATCATTTGTTTATGAAGACAGAAAAAAAATCCGTACCAAGTGATTATGAAAAACCCGGAAATGTTGATTTTAAAATTATTAAAGATATTCAGACATGGATTTTAGAGAATCAAGAAACTTTAAACAAATAAAAAAGTGCGGATTATTATAATTCGCACTTTTTTATTTAAAGAAAAATAAACTCTTATTAGTTAAATGATAAAATCGTTTTTTTGATAATCGAGGCACATTCTAAAATTTGTTCCTTAGTAATAACTAGTGGAGGAGCAAATCGAATAATATCTCCGTGAGTAGGTTTGGCCAATAATCCGTTTTCAGCCAATTTTAAACAAACATCCCAAGCGGTTATACCATCTTTTTCTTTAATAATAATCGCATTTAATAAACCTTTTCCTCTTACTAAAGTAATTCTATCAGATTGAATTGCTCTTAATTCATTTCTTAGTAATTCTCCCAATTGTAGAGCGTTTTCTGCTAACTTTTCATCTAATACAACTTGTAAAGCCGTCATGGCAATTTTACAGCCTAATGGATTTCCGCCGAATGTAGAACCATGTTGTCCGGGTTTGATGCATAACATGATATCATCATTGGCAAGCACAGCTGAAACTGGATACATACCCCCTGATAAAGCTTTGCCCAAAATTAACATGTCAGGTTTCACATTTTCATGGTCGCATGCTAACATTTTGCCGGTTCTGGCAATTCCGGTTTGAACTTCGTCTGCAATGAATAAAACATTGGCAGATTTGCACATTTCGGCACAGGTTTTTAAATACCCGTCATGTGGCACATAAACACCAGCTTCGCCTTGTATAGGTTCTACTAAAAAGCCTACCACACAATTGTCTTTTAATGCTTCTGCAAGAGCAGAAACATTATTATAAGGAATAGTAACATAACCAGGAGTAAAAGGTCCGAAATTTTGGCGAGCATCAGGATCCGTACTAGCAGACACAATTGAAATAGTTCTGCCATGAAAATTTCCTTCACAAACGATAATTTTTGCTGAATTTTCAGGAACACCTTTTTTTTCGTAACCCCATTTACGGGCAATTTTTAAAGCCGTTTCAACGCCCTCAGCGCCTGTATTCATTGGTAATACTTTATCGAATCCAAAAACAGAAGTGATGAATTTTTCATATTCGCCTAACACATTATTGTGAAAGGCACGCGAAGTTAAAGCTAATTTTTGCGATTGTTCAATTAAGGTTTGTGTAATTTTCGGATGACAATGTCCTTGATTAACGGCACTATACGCAGATAAAAAATCATAATATTGTTTACCATCAACATCCCATACAAACACACCTTGTCCTTTTTCTAAAACAACAGGTAAAGGGTGATAATTATGAGCGCCGTGCTTATCTTCTAGGTCAATTAATACTTGGGCTTTAGCTGACAGGTTCATTTCTGCAATCATGATTTTAAATTTTGCCAGTAAATATAGGCAAATAGGCTTAAATTGCCTAATCCAATTATCGTTAAATATAAAAAACCATTAACAAATTTTAACAAGCCATCATTAACCGAAAGCCTTACCATTACTAATTTTGCAAGGCTTTTTATAAAAAAACATTTATGGTAGTGGATATTAGAGAATTAAACGAACGAATTCAGAGAGAAAGTGCTTTTGTTGATGTATTAACATCGGAGATGGATAAAGTCATTATTGGTCAAAAGCACATGATTGAGCGCTTGTTGATAGGTTTATTAAGCAATGGTCATATCTTGTTGGAGGGTGTTCCTGGTTTAGCAAAAACATTGGCTATCAATACTTTAGCAACATGTATTGACGCTAAGTTTAGTCGTATTCAGTTTACTCCGGATTTATTACCGGCAGATTTGATTGGAACGATGATTTATAATCAAAAACAAGAGCAGTTTTCTATTCGTAAAGGTCCTATTTTTGCAAATTTTGTGTTAGCCGATGAAATTAATCGTGCGCCGGCAAAAGTTCAATCTGCTTTGCTTGAAGCCATGCAAGAAAAACAAGTGACTATAGGTGAAGAAACATTTAAATTACCAAATCCTTTTTTGGTTTTAGCAACACAAAATCCCGTTGAGCAAGAGGGAACCTATCCTTTACCCGAAGCACAAATGGATCGTTTCATGTTAAAGGTGGTTATTACATACCCAACTAAAGAGGACGAACGCAGGGTTATAGCATCCAATATTTCACGTCAGGGAATGCCTAAAGCCAATATAGTTCTTAAACCCGAAGACATTTTAGCCGCTCGTAATGTTGTTAAGGATGTATACATGGATGAGAAAATAGAACGTTATATCGTAGATATTGTTTTTGCAACTCGTTTTCCTAAAGATTATAAGTTAGAAAAATTTGCTCCATTAATTTCTTATGGAGGTTCTCCAAGGGCTAGTATTAATTTAGCATTAGCCGCAAAGGCCTATGCGTTTATTAAACGAAGAGGTTATGTTATTCCGGAAGATGTTCGCGCAGTTTGCTTAGATGTTATGCGCCATCGTATAGGACTAACTTATGAAGCAGAAGCTGAAAATATTACAACGGAACATATCATCAATGAATTATTGAACACTGTTGAAGTACCTTAAAATTTAAGAAATCAGATTTAAGAATCTTACATCTAAAATCATACATCTTAAATAACATGGAAACTGCCGAATTACTAAAAAAGGTAAGAAAAATAGAAATTAAAACCAAAGGGTTAAGTAATCAGATTTTTTCTGGTGAATATCACTCTGCTTTCAAAGGCCGAGGTATGGCTTTTAGTGAGGTAAGAGAATATACACCCGGAGATGATGTTAGAACGATTGATTGGAATGTGACGGCTAGATTGAGGACTCCTTACGTAAAGGTATTTGAAGAGGAAAGAGAATTAAGTGTCGTTATTTTAGTTGATGTGAGTGCCAGTGGGCAGTTTGGAACTCACAAACAATTTAAGCAAGATTTAATAACTGAATTGTGTGCGGTAATTGCCTTTTCAGGCTCTCAAAATAACGATAAAATTGGTGTTATTTTTTTTAGCGATAAGATAGAAAAATTTATACCTCCTAAGAAAGGAAAATCGCACATATTAAGAATTATCAGAGAGCTTATTAATATTGAGCCACAACAAAAAGGAACAAATATTCAGTTGGCGCTAAAATATTTAAATAATGTGATCAAAAAGAAAAGTATTTGCTTTTTGATTTCTGATTTTTATGACCAAAATTCGTATTCAGATGCTTTGAAAATTGCGAATCGTAAACATGATATAGTTGCTTTACGAATCAATGATATTCATGAAAACATGTTGCCGGATGTGGGTTTAATAAAATTAAGAGATAACGAAACAGGACAATTGATTTGGGTTGATACAAGCGATGCCGATTTTAGAAAACAAATGGAAATAAATCGTTTGAAATTTGAAGATGAAATCAAAGAGGTTTTTAATAAAAGTGGGGTAGATTTCGCAACTATTCATACGCATGAAGGCTATATTAAACCATTAATGAATTTATTTAAAAAAAGATAATGAACACGAATCATCACGAATTTATGAATCTATATAACATCAAATAGATCTTAAATAGATTGGTTTTGTAAATCCTAGTTATGATAAGTTGATATATGACATTAAAAAAACACATAGTATTTATCTTTTTTGTTTTGGCATGCATAGTTGCTAAAGCTCAAAATCAAGTTGAAACTCATGCCATTATTGATTCGAGCTCTATACGTATTGGAGCGCAAACCAAACTAAATATTTATTTAAATTACGATGTGTCGGTTCATAAAAAACTAGATATCACTTGGCCGATTATTGAGGATACTTTGAAAAAAGGGGTAGAAGTAGTGAGTATTTCAAAAATAGATACAATTATTCCTGACAAAAATCAACCAAATTCAATTCGCCAACATTTGCAACTTACCATTACCTCATTTGATTCGGGGTCGTACCTTATTCCTCCATTTAAGTTTGTGCTTAATCATGACACGGCTAATCCTTTATATACAGAACCATTGCAGTTATTAGTCAATACAATAGCAACGGATACGGCATTAGTAAAAATTAAAGAGATTAAACCTATTTATGATGAGCCATTTGATTGGAGGTGGTATTTACCTTATGTGTATATTGGATTAGCAATTTTGGCTATACTTTTTGTATGTATTGTTTTGTTCAAGAAATTCTACAAGAAAAAAACACAAGAGGTCATTATTGAAAAACCAAGAATTCCGGCTCATCTATTAGCATTAGAAACATTAGAGAAAATAAAACAGGAAGCTATTTGGAAAGATAACAAGACTAAAGAATATTATTCATCTATTGCCGATACAGTTCGCTTATATATCGAAGAACGTTTTGGTATCAACGCTTTAGAATTAACTTCTGATGAAATTATTAGAATATTTAAATCACAAATTGTAGATGCTGAAAGTAAATCAAAATTAACTCAAATATTAACGCTAGCAGACTTTGTGAAATTTGCCAAACAAATACCAATTGAAGCAGAACACACATTAACTTTAAATAATGCATTTGATTTTGTGAAAGGAACACTACGGGAAGAAAATACTCACCCTAACTCACTCGAAGGCGAGTTAAATAATCTCAACTAGACAAGTAATACAATAATAAAAAACATTGATTAATATAAACTACCATATTTTAAATTTAACTAATTCCCTTTCTTTCGAAGAGGGGTAGGGACAGCTCATTATGTATTCATATTTTAACGATATACAATTTGCAGAAAGACATTGGTTTTGGTTATTTTTAATCATACCTGTATTGGTAGCGTGGTATATTTATAAGCTAAAAACATACGAAGGAGAAATACATTATTCTTCATTCAAAATTATAAAAGGAATCAAACCTTCTCTTAAAGCTAAATTTAGGCATAGTGTTTTTGTTTTACGATTGTTAACCCTTTCATTTATTATTTTAGCAATTGCCCGCCCTCAATCTCGCAGTAGTTGGAAAGATGTGAAAACAGAAGGAATAGATATTGTAGTTAGTTTAGATGTCTCTTTATCTATGTTAGCTAAAGATTTTAAACCAAACCGTTTAGAGGTAGCAAAACAGGTTTTGGCCGATTTTATTGATGCTCGTCCAAATGATAAAATTGGATTAGTGGTTTTTGGTGGCGAAGCTTTTACACAATGTCCTTTAACAACCGATCATAAAATTATTAAAAACATGTTTGCCGATATTAATGCAGGCATGCTTGATCAAGGAACTGCCATAGGTTTAGGATTAGCAGATGGTGTGGCGCGTGTAAAGGATAGTAAAGCTAAAAGTAAGGTTGTGATTCTTATTTCTGATGGTGTGAATAACGTTGGAGAAATAGCACCTCTAACAGCGGCTGAGATAGCCAAAACTTTTGGTGTACGCGTGTATTGTATTGGGGTTGGAAGTAAAGGTAAAGCCTTGCAGCCAGTTGCTTTATATCCAAACGGTGAAATGGAATATGATTATGTAGATGTGGATATCGATGATGCAACAATGACCGAAATCAGTAACATGACCGGTGGAAAATATTTTAGAGCTACTGATAGAGAAAGTTTGGAAAATACTTATAAGGAAATTGATAAGCTTGAAAAGACAATCATCAGTGAAAAAAGTTTCACCAATAAAGCCGAACATTTCTTGCCATTAGCCTTAGTAGCTGCCATTTGTTTACTATTAGAATTTTTATTAAAACGATTTGTATTTAAGGCTTTACCATAATGTTTAAATTTGAGAATGACATATTTTTTTATGCTTTTGTAATTATTCCGGTCTGCATCGTTATTTATATGTGGTATCTTCTTTCTTACAAAAAGAAAATGAAAAAACTTGGACAAATAGAGCTGATTGCTCAATTAATGCCCGAAGTTTCTTCAGCCAAGAAAACCACTAAATTTATTTTGTATTTGATTGGGTTTTCATTTCTGATTTTAGGTATCTGTAATTTACAAACAGGCTCCAAATTAAAAGATGTAAAGCGTGAAGGAGCAGATATTATGGTTTGCTTAGATGTATCAAACAGTATGTTGGCAGAAGATTTGTCTCCCAATCGTTTGGAAAGAGCAAAAATGGCCATTGAAAATATGGTAGATAAATTACAAGGAGATAGATTGGGTATCATTGTTTTTGCCGGAGAGGCTTATGTTCAACTACCCATTACAACCGATTATAGTTCTGCCAAATTATTTTTAGAAAGCATAAATACTAAAATAGTTCCTGTTCAGGGAACAAACATAGCTGATGCTATTAATAAAGCCGTTGAAAGTTTTGGTAAAGATGACGGGAAAAATAAGGCTATTGTCGTTATTACAGATGGAGAAAATAACGAAGAAGCTTCATCAAGTGCAATTGAAGCCGCCGAGGAAGCAGAAAAAAAAGACATTGTCATTCATACAATAGGAGTAGGCTCAGAATCTGGAGTTCCAATACCAAATGTTGTTGATGGAATCGTGAGCGGATATAAAAAAGATAATTCAGGAAATACCATTGTAACTAAGTTAGACTCTAAAATTTTACAAGATATCGCCGCTAAAAGTAACGGTGTATATGTGCAGGCATCAAACACAGATATTGGACTAGATGTCATCTTATCTAAAATATCTGAGTTAGACAAAAAACAATTGGATAGTAAAATGTTTACCGATTATGAAGATCAGTTTCAATGGTTTTTGGGAGCGGCTTTATTGTTTTTAGTCGCAGAAACATTGATATCAGAAAGGACGAGCAAATTGTGGAAAAAAATGAATTTATTCAATAATGCAAACATTTAAAAAATATTACCTTATAAGTTTAGTTTTGGTATTGCTACCGTTATGTACTTTGGCGCAACAAGAAAAAATAATGTTGCGCAAAGGAAATGATGCGTATAAAAATTCAAGCCCATTTGAGGCTGCTAACTATTATAAAAAATCATTACAAGAGAAGGGAGATTACCATAAGGCAAATTTTAATTTAGGAAACGCTTATTATAAAACTGCTGAATTAATTAAAACTGGTAAACTTCCTTCACCTGACAAGAGTATGACGCCAGATTCTGCAGCTAATATCATTTACAATCAGGCAGCCGAACAATTTGAAATTGTAGCAAAATCAATTTCAAATGCTGACACGATTCAAAAAGCTTGGCATAATTACGGGAACTCTAAACTTATGCAAAAAAATTATGAAGATGCCATACTTGGATATAAGAAATCTTTGAGGTTGAATCCAAATGACGAGGATACGCGTTATAATTTAGCGTATGCTCAAAAAAAACTAGCCGAACAGAAGAAAAATCAGCAAAATAAAGACAATAAACAAAATCAGGATCAGCAAAAAGATCAGCAACAAAAAAAAGATCAGCAAGAAAACAAAGACAAAGAGAATCAACAAAAGCAAGAACAGCAACCTCAAATGAGTAAAGAACAAGCTGAAAAAATGCTAAATGCTCTTAAAAATGAAGAGAAGAAACTACAAGCCCTCAGAAAGAAAAAAGGTGAACCCGGGCAAAAAGTTAAAATAGAAAAAGATTGGTAATAATACACCTTTGCCTCCCAAATGCGGAGGATATTTAAATTAAAAATGAAAATAAATAAATATATAGCTACTCGTTTTACGACCCTTTCCTTTGGAGAAGGGCTGGGGGTGAGGCTGTTCTTACTCCTTTTATTCATCAGCTCGTCGGTACTTGGTCAAAACCCTGCGTTCTTTGCACAAGTTAGTAAAACAAAACCGGCTGTTGGAGAAACATTTCAAGTGTCGTTTACTCTTAATGGAAGTGGTAGCAATTTAACATACCCCAATTTAAATGATTTCGACGTGTATTCTGGTCCTAATCAAAGTCAAAGTATTAGCATGGTTAATGGAAATATTTCACAATCCACGACCATTTCCTTTTTATTAGCTCCAAAAAAAGAAGGTAAATTCACAATTGGAGCTGCGACTGTTATTTCAGGTAATCAAAAGTTAGAAACAAAACCTATTATTATTGACGCAGTTAGGGGGAATCCTCAACAAAATAATAATGCATCAGCAGCAGGTAATCAATCATACCAAAATCAGGAAAAAAGTAATAACAATGGTGAAATTAGTAGTGATGAATTATTTGTAAAAACATTTTTAAGTAAAACCAAATGCTACTTAGGCGAACAAATAACATTAACACAAAAAGTTTACTCAAAGGTTGATTTAAGAGGATTTCAAAATGTAAAATTTCCACCTTACAACGGTTTTTGGTCGCAACAAGAAAATGGTAATCAACAAATTAATTTAAAACAGGAAAATGTTAATGGTGTAATGTATTATGTGGCCGATTATAACAAGGTATTTTTATTTCCTCAACGCGTGGGTTCTATAACAATAGAGCCGGTAGAATTAGATTGCATCGTTCGTAAACAAACCAAACGACAACCTCGGAATATTTTTGAGCAATTTTTCGGTGCAGGAGGCTACGAAGATATAGTAGTAAAATTAAAGAGTAAACCAGTAAAAGTAGATGTGATTGAATTACCTAGCCAAAATAAACCAAAAAATTTTACTGGTGCAGTAGGAAGCTATTCATATAAAGTAGAACTTGACAAGAATAGAGTAAAGGCAAATGAAGCAATTAATTTAAAAATTTCCATTACAGGTAAAGGTAATGTTAAATTAGTAGAACCTTTACAATTAAATTTACCTGAGAGTTTTGAAACGTATGATCCAAAAATTAACGAATCAATAAAAACAGTAGGAACGGTGAGTGGAAGTAAAACATTTGATTACCTGATTATTCCGAGGGAGAAAGGTGAATTTGTTTTGAATGAGTTGAATTTTAGTTATTTTGATGCTGATAAGAAACAATACGTAACCATTCCTTCTCCAGATATTACACTAACTGTTTTAGAAGGGGATGCTAATTCTGCTCAAATAGTAACTCAAGCCAAAAAAGAAATTAAAGAAGCTGATAATGACATTCGTTATATTAAAACAGGAAATTTAAATCTACAAAAGAAACAGGATGATTTCTTTTCTTCATTTAATCATTATCTGTTATTAATAGTTCCGTTTTTAATTTTTATTGCCAGTTTATATATTGTCAAACAAAATCAAAAAGTTAATAGTGATGTTTTAATTGTCAAACAACGCAAGGCTGCTAAAATTGCTAAAAAGCAATTAGCTGTTGCTGAAAAACACATGCAAGTTGGTGATAAGGATTTATTTTTTACAGAAATATTAAATTCATTAAATAAATATGTTGGAGATAAGTTTTTTATTCCAATTGTAGATTTATCAAAAGATAAAATAACAGAGATTTTGTTAAATAATCATGTGAGTCAGGAAACTATGCAGCATGTCATTAAACTATTAAATACATGTGAATTTGCAAAATATGCGCCAAGTGCAGTGACTGATAATTTGCAGGAAGTTTATCAAGAAGCCGTTGATTTAATTTCGCAAATTGAAAATCAAATAAAAAAGTAAATTGAAAAATGATACAATTTGATAAATTTTCAAACCTCTATCTCTTTATTTTACTAATAGTAAAAAAAATGAAATCAATAGTTCAATTAAATGGGTTGAGGTTATTCTTGGTGAGTTTATTCCTTTCATTTGTGACTTTTTCCAATAACCAATTACAATTAAATGCAGAAAGAGCATATTCTCAAAAACAGTATGCTGAGGCAATTAAATATTACGAAAATATACTTCAAAGTGGATTAGAATCTTATAAGCTTTATTACAATCTTGGCAATGCTCACTATAAAATAAATCAAATAGGTAAAGCCATTTATTATTATGAATATGCAAATAAATTAGAGCCGAACAACGCTGACATAAAAACGAACTTAAGAATTGCAAATGAAAAAACAGTTGATAAGATTGAAAGTAAAGAAAATTATTTTGTCGGAATTATTAAAACCGGAATCGTAACAATTTGTTCGACCAATGGTTGGGCTTGGCTAAGTATTGTTAATTTGTCAATTACATTCATTTTTGCGTTTTTGTATATTGTTTCTAAACAAAATACCTTCAAGCGGATTGGCTTTTTTACTTCGGCTTTCTTTTTTGTTTTATTTATTAGTTCATTGATTTTGGGTTATTCTGCTCTAAATCAAAAAAACAGTATCAATTTTGCCATAGTACTGGTTCGTGAATCAAAAATAAAAGAAGAACCTAATGCTACTTCGAGTAGTAAATTTAGTTTACATGAAGGGACAAAAGTGAAAGTTTTGGACACAAATCCAGAATGGACCAATATTAAGTTGGAAAATGGGAACGAAGGATGGCTCAGAACTAATGAAGTAGGATTATTTTAGAATTTATGTAAATTTATTCTGTTTACTAGAAATAATAAAAATCTTTTGTTCTTTTATATAATGGAAGAATCCATCCAAATCTAAATCCCATTAGTACATCAAATCGTTTTTTAGTATCGATTAAACCAGTGTTGTAGTTAAATTCTCTTAGGCTTTTTGTGTTAGCTTCATAAAATTCGAAACCAGCATAACAATTTGCTAAACGATTGTTACTGATATATTTATAACCGATAAATTGAGTAAACCCAATGCCACCACTCAGGTGGTCATATCCCTTTTGTAAATCACCATTAATAGCTGCTATTTTTTGGTTAGCATCATATAGCTTTATTTTATGTTGAGTCCATCCCGAACCTATTGTGATAAATACACCTGAATTAGGATTATTACCTAATCTAGAAAAAACATAACCAACATTTGCATAAATATTCCAACCACGTTCAGTAAGGCGCAAATCAGCTGGATATCCTTCATTATCTACAATAAATCCATCTTCATTTTTCATATTAGCAACAACGTCTTCTTTCACATTGTTACCAAAAAAATAACTGCCCTCTAATCCAAATAAAATATTATGTTTGGTTTTCCAATCAAAGGTTATCCCTGCGCTCAAATTAGAACCAAACCGTTTTTCTAAATCATGTTTGGGCAATTGTCCACTACCATGAAAACCAATCATCAAAATACGAAAGCAAGAGTCTTTAACCGATTGAGATTGCACTTGAAATACGCTAATAATTAAAAAAATGGTTAAGTATATGTTTTTTGCTAAGCTCACTCGATTATGATTTAATGATTTTATGGTCAATAAAAAAGGCCGAATAAATCGGCCCTTAGTTATTTTTAATTATTTATTACGCATTAACAGCTTTTAATACTTCTGCCATTGTTTTACCAATACTAGCAGGACTTTCAACTACATGAATTCCACACTCAAGCATAATAGCCATTTTAGCTTGTGCTGTATCATCATGTCCACCAACGATAGCTCCTGCATGCCCCATTGTACGACCCTTAGGTGCAGTTTGTCCAGCAATAAATCCAACTACAGGTTTTTTATTTCCATTAGCCTTAATCCAACGGGCAGCATCCGCCTCGTAGCTTCCTCCAATTTCGCCTATCATTACAATCGCATCTGTTTCTGGGTCATTCATTAATAATTCAACTGCATCGCGAGTTGGTGTTCCAATAATTGGATCTCCTCCAATACCGATGGCAGTGCTTACACCTAACCCAACTTTTGCAACTTGATCAGCAGCCTCGTAAGTTAAAGTTCCAGATTTAGAAACAATACCAATACGTCCTTTTTTAAATACAAAACCCGGCATAATACCAACTTTAGCTTCACCGGCAGTAATTACACCTGGACAATTTGGCCCAATTAAACGACAATTTTTACCCTTAATATATTCTTTAGCAATAATCATATCCTTCACAGGAATACCTTCTGTGATACAAATAATGACTTTAATTCCGGCATCAGCAGATTCCATAATGGCATCAGCTGCAAAAGCTGCAGGAACAAAAATAATTGATACATCAGCACCAGCTTGATCTACAGCATCTTTAACTGTATTAAAAACTGGTCGGTCTAAATGAGTAGTGCCACCCTTTCCAGGAGTAACTCCACCAACAACATTAGTACCATATTCAATCATTTGTGTAGCGTGAAAAGTGCCCTCTCCACCTGTGAAACCTTGAACTATTACTTTTGAATTTTTTCCGACTAAAACGCCCATTTTATTTTTATTATAGAGTTGATGTTTCTTAAATTATTTTTGGAACCGCTAATTTAAACATTAATCCGTATTTTTTATAACAATTTACTATTTAATTGGCTTAATTAAGAATTTATGAAAGTTTTGCTGAAAAATAACAAGAGGATATTATATACTATTTTATAGTTTACTTATGTAAAATGAGTTGGAGCTATCTGACATTCTTTACAAATCATAATCACTTTTAAAAATATTGCCACATTCATTCATTAAGATTAGGCGTCAATCACAATAAATGATAAATTTGTTTATAATTTACTTTATGGCAAAATATAGCGTTAATAATGATACAATTGCTGCACTATCTACTCCTCATGGTTCGGGTGCTATAGCAGTTATAAGACTAAGTGGTTCTAATTCTATTGCTATTCTTGAGAATATTTTTAAAACAAAGAAATTAAAACCTAAACAGCTTGCTCATGCTCCTAGTCATACAGTTCATTTTGGTTTAATCGTAGAAAATGACATCGTTATAGATGAAGTTTTGGTGACAATTTTCAAATCGCCTAATACTTATACTAGCGAAGAAGTTGTAGAGATTTCATGTCATGGCTCTATATTTATACAACAACAAATTTTACAAATATTATTTAAATATGGTGCTCGTCCAGCACAGCATGGAGAATTTACCTTACGTGCTTTTTTAAATGGTAAGTTAGATTTGAGTCAAGCTGAAGCAGTAGCTGATTTAATATCTAGTAATTCAGCAACTTCTCACCAAGTGGCCATGCAACATATGCGAGGAGGTATTAGTAATAAAATAGCTGTATTAAGAGAAAATTTGTTGAATTTTGCCTCTTTGATAGAATTAGAATTAGATTTTAGTGAGGAAGATGTGGAGTTTGCAGATAGAACAGATCTTAAAAAATTAATTAATACCATTCTTACTATTATTGATAAATTAGTAGCTAGCTTTGAGGTAGGTAATGTCATAAAAAATGGTATCCCCGTTGCAATTGTCGGTAAACCAAATGCCGGAAAATCAACTTTATTGAATATTTTGTTAGATGATGATAGAGCCATTGTTAGCGATATCCCAGGAACTACAAGAGATGTGATTGAAGATGAATTAATTATTGATGGTGTATTATTTCGATTTATAGATACTGCAGGTATTAGAACTACAACTGATGTTATTGAGCAAATTGGTGTTAATAAAGCGTTTGAAGTGATAAAAAAATCTGCTATTATCATTTATCTGTTTGATACCCATGAGTTGAGTAGGGGAGATTTAGAATTAGAAATGAATGTGATAAAAGATCACATAGGTTCTTCTCAATTATTGGTAGTGGGTAATAAAATTGATTTTGAGAATTTAGAAGATTTAAAACAAGAATTTGGAGATGTTTCAAATATTTTGTTCATCTCTGCCAAAGAACAAATGAACATTGAGCAATTAAAAAATAAGTTAGTTGGTTTATTTGATACAAGAACGGTTAATACAACAGATACTATTGTAACTAACTCTCGTCATGTTAATGCTTTAAAAAACGCGCAAAAAGCTCTTGCAAAAGTGAATGAAGGATTGAGTAATCATATACAAAGTGATTTCTTGGCTTTAGATATTCGTTATGCCTTAGAGGCATTAGGAGAAATTACAGGCCAGGTTACAAATGAAGATTTATTGGATAATATATTTAGTAAATTCTGTATCGGAAAATAATTTAAATGAATTTTACCTACTCTAACATATTTAGGAACTAATTCTAAAATAGCGCCTCTTTATAAAAGTATATGTCAAAAAAAAATATCAATAAAGCTTCGACGGACGGTTTATCGAATTCTAATGTTTATGATTCCTATATTAAAGGTAAAGAGTTGTTTTATTTGTTAGGAATCATCTCTCTAGTTACCTATGTCGTATTTAAAGATTTTATTAGTTTAAAAAAAGTGTATCTCTTTAGAGATATAGGAAGTGATTCTTTAAATATTTATTTTCCTTGGGTTGCAGGAACCTCTGATTATTTAAAAAATGAGTCTACCTTAGGTTGGTCGTTCGCCCAAGGTATGGGACAAAATTTATTTCCTCTTTGGTTAGGAGATGTTTTTACAAACGCTTTAATGTATTTCGATAAATCTCAAATACCTTATGGATTGGTATTTATGGAGATAGTTAAGATATTCTTAGCAGGTTTTATTTTTTATAAGTTTTTAAAAGAATTAAAATTATCTAATTACTCAAGTTTAGTGTTTTCGTTCTTATATGCTTTTTCTGGTTTTGTCATTTTAGGTGGATGTTGGACTATTTTTTCAATGGAAGCAGTTTATGCGGCATTAATTCTTTATGGTTTTGAAAGATGGTTAAATCATAAGAAGTTTGTTTGGTTGGTAATAGGCATCACTTTGATGTCATTTTTGCAACCATTCTTCTTATTTATGTACACAATTTTACTAGTAGCTTATGCTATTGTAAGATATCAAGATGTGAATGAAAAGGATAATAAGCAGTTTTTTATTTTCGTTTCCAAAACAGTTGGTTTAGCTGCCCTTGCTGTGTTTATGAGTTCTTATCAGTTATTTGCTGATTTGTTGCAGTATACAGAGAGTCCTCGTGTCGGTGGAGAAGCAAGTTTATTTGCTCGATTGAAACAGCATGGATTATTTGAACCGGCGGAACCGATTTTGAGGTTTACAACTGTATTTAGGAGTTTTGGCAGTGACATGTTGGGTACTGGAAATAATTTTAAAGGATGGCAAAATTATTTAGAGGCACCTTTGTTTTATTGCGGTATTTTTTCGTTAGTTACTTTTCCTCAATTTTTCAGTTTATTAAATAAACGTCAAAAATATTTTTATGGAATTTTGACATTTATTTTTTGTTTGCCCATTATCTTTCCTTATTTCCGGTATGCTTTTTGGGCGTTTTCTGGAGATTATTTCAGAACCTTTTCTTTAGTAATCAGCTTTTTTATGGTTATGTTCTCTGCTCGGGCAATTCATTACATTGAACAGGAAGGGAAACTTAATAAAATTCTACTAGGTATTACTGTATTATTTTTATTTTTTTTACTGTACACTCCGGCATCACAATTCAAAGGAGCAATCAATACAAGTTTAAGGTCTTTTGCAACATTTTTAATTTTTGTTTATGCCGCTTTGTTATTTGGACTGAGTCAAAAATCATCAGTAAAACATCTATCTAAAATTTTATTATTAGTGCTTTGTGTTATCGAAATAACTTATTTATCAGGAATAACAGTTAATAAAAGAGATGTTATTACACAAAAAGTTTTAAAAGATAAAGTTGGTTATAATGATTATACAGTAGAAGCAGTTGGCTATTTAAAACAAACAGATAAGAGCTTTTATAGATTGAATAAGGATTACAGCTCAGGATTAGCGATTCACGCAAGTATTAATGATGCTAAGGTTCAAGGGTATTACGGAACTCCTTCATATTTTTCTTTTAACCAAAAGAACTATATTAAATTTTTGGGAGATTTAAATGTGATAGATCCGAAGGATGAAAATGCAACACGTTGGGCTAAAGGTTTAGGCGATAGACCTGTTTTATTTTCATTGGCTAGTGGAAAATATTGGTTATCTAAGCGAACAGATGATGCAGTGAAAAACATGGGTTTTGATTCTATTGCAAAGTTTGGAGATGTGACAGTGTATAAAAATAAATTTGCGTTACCATTTGGTTTTATTTATAATAAAGGTATTGGAGAAGATGAGTTTAAAAAACTATCACCTACACAAAAAGATTTCTGTTTGTTAAGAGCATGTGTGATTGGGAACGAAGACAAGACTGCATTTAACGAGATTAAATTATTCAATATAGCAGATACATTAGCGCCGGTAACGTTTGAAAATTATCAAGCTTATGGTGATGAATTAAAAAGAGACGAATTTAAAATTTCGAAGTTTTCAGAAAACAATATTATAGGAAGTGTCAATACAACTGATTCAAAAATTTTATTTTTCTCTATTCCTTTTGATGAAGGCTGGAAAGCTACTTTAAATGGGCAAGATGTGAATTTACACAGATTAAATTGTGGATTAACCGGCTTAATGACTCAAAAAGGGAATAATATAGTGGAATTAAAATTCACTCCTAGATTTAAAAACATAGGGGCGATAGTATCTCTAATTTCATTATTAATATTTTTATCGGTTGTAGTTATAGATTATTTAAAAAAACGTTAAACTATTAAGCTACTATTTAAAAAGCGATTTCAATTTGATTAAAAGTTCAATATGAGAAGAGAATATTTCATCAGCACCGTTTAGTTGAAATTTACCTAAAGTTGTTTCTAATGCATAACAGATACAACCTGCTGATTTTGCTGATTTAATTCCAAGAATCGCATTTTCTATTACCAAGCAATTTTCAGCTTTTTTGTCTAAAAATGAAATAGCTTTTAGATATGGTTCGGGATGTGGTTTTGTATTGATGACATCATCAGCCGTTATTAAAACTGATAGGTTATTTATTAAATTTTTATTTAAATTTTCGCTAATACGAGCATTCGAAGCTCCTGTAACTATTGCTATTGGAATCTTTTTTTTATTTAGCAAGGAAAAAATTTCTTCAACATAATCATATATCCTAAATTGATTGTTTTTTTTATAATTTATTTCTTTTAACTCAACAACCCTAGTTCGTATTGAAGGATCAAGATTGTACTTACTAATAAAGTAATCTGCAATTTGAAAACGTCCCATTCCTTCGAGTCGGTAATATTCATCAGGATTAATAGTTAGATTGTATAATTCAAATGCGCTTTGCCAAGCAATGCAATTATCTTTCATCGTATCGGCAATTACACCATCAAAATCGAATATTACAGCTTCTATTTTCACTATTTATCTTAATTTTTCAATATTTAGTTTCTCAGCCCAAACATCAAATTCATTTAATAAAGCGTCTGACATCGGAATGCCTTCTTTTTCTCTTTTGGTTTTAGTAATATATTCGGGCTGTCCAGGAAATAAAACGTTTTCACCATGCTGTTTAATATGATTTATAATATTAGTGCCAACAAACTTTAATGTTTCTTTTCCTCCAAACATATCTGGATTTAAGGCTATTACTAAAGACCCTAATTTTCTTTTTTTATTCAAATCTTTATACATCGATGTCATCTTGGGACCATAATTCATACCATTTAATGGTCCGCATAACATATCGATTAAAAATGCTAAACCATAACCTTTATAATCAGCCATTGGTTTCACCCCAATCATTTCGTGA
The DNA here is from genome assembly GCA_945860225.1 of Chitinophaga pinensis. Lineage (GTDB taxonomy): Bacteria > Bacteroidota > Bacteroidia > B-17B0 > Aurantibacillaceae > UBA4416. The sequence goes on from CAMAPT010000010.1 coordinate 55,203, forward strand.
GGATTAATGCAATCATTTCCATATTTATCAATTCCTAATCCGTTTGGAATTTCTCTGTTTTCCCTGCGCGCATTCATCACATAATTCCACGGAATAATACTTGTCGCCATATCTAAACATATAGGTTCACTTTTATTTTCGGTTGGAAAAGCAATTGAAATAGGATTGGTGCCAAAAAAAGGTTTGTCACCACCATAAGGCACTACTAAAGCATCTGCATGAGTAAAAGAAAATCCAACCATCCCAGCTTCTGTCATTTGTCTGGTATATAATCCAATAGCTCCACAATGTGAAGAATTACTAACTCCAACACTAGCAATTCCAGTAGTTTTTGCAAGCTCTATGGCTTTTTCTGTAGCTTTAGTCATTATAAGAATGCCATGCCCATCATCACCATCTATTTGACAAACACTTGGAGCCGTTTGATGAAAACTAAATCGTGGTGTTTTATTAAGAGTTCCATTTTCAAAACGAGATAAATAATGTGTAGTGCGCGCTATCCCATGGGAGTCTGTACCCCATAAAGAGGTTTTAGTTAACGATCTAGCTATAACCAATGCATCGTTTGCTTGAACTCCTATTTTAATAAGAGATTCAAGTACCCAATTTTCAATTTTAAGATAAGAAATTAAGTTCATAGTTTTTCTTAGAATATACTCCAACAAATGGTATATATATGGTTATATAATTATTTGCTTTATCAAAGAGTTTTTTTAATATATCAATGTGATTGGTTGGAGATAATATTAACAAGTGTTTAATGTTACTATTAAAATCTATAATACTACTCACCTCTGTATTAAATCCTGCTATTTTTTTAAACCACAAATCTTCGTTAGAGTCAAATATTCCATCAACATTTATTTTTTTGTAAGAATCAATAGTAGATAAAATGGTAATACATCTTTCTGCAGCCCCCCAACAATATATATTATTTGGTAATGATTTTGAAAATTGCTCTAATTCTCCAAAAAAACGATTTATTCCATTTAGTATTTCGTTATAATTTGTTTCATCATCATTAAAAACAATATTACTTGGCACAGTAGCTTGTTTATTAAAAATCGCCAAAATAGATTTTCCATAATGATTAACATGTTTAAGTTCTTTTAACTTAAAGCCTGTCATTTCCCCTAATTTTTCTAACGATTTTTTGTGAAAATTACTGCTATGCAGCGAATAAATTATACTTAATAAACGATAATCTGTTGTTGCCGTTTTTTCAATATCGGGCACCTCTATCCATAATTCTCCTTCTTCTTTTAAAATATCTCGTATTGACAATAAAATTTCTTTAGGATCAGCTACATGCTCCAAAAAATGTTGGGTAAATACAACATCAAATTCTTGAGCATATTTTTCTGAAATGTTTTCGTTGGGAAATACAGAGTTTATATTTGTGTAACTGTTGTTTTGAGATATCTCGTCTGTAGCATCTATGTTAAATAAGTTATAAAATCCTTTACTATGTAAAACATTTAAAAAATAGCCAGCTCCACCTCCAATCTCAAGTATTTTAGCGTTTTTGGGATAAGAATTTTTAAAATTATTGGCAATTAAATCTATATGATTAAAGTGAGCATTAGTAGGTTTTCCTGATTTATAATACTCATAAAGATTAGAATTAATATCGTGATGCAACTGAATATGCAAACATTTTTTGCATATTACTATTTCAAGCGGTGTTTTATAATCGGATGTATCTAATTTGTTATTGAAAAACAAACCAGGTATTGATACTTTTTCTAATGAAATAATTTTATCCTCTTCAAACAAAGTTGAATCACAAACTCTACAATTATTTATTTTTGTATATAACATTCAACGTCTAAATTTTAAATATTGTAATTAATAATCTATAGTTTTTACAATCATGTTTTCTTTAAACTCCTCTCTATCAAGATAAGGATATAAGTCCTCTATCGGTGGTGAAACTAAACGCCCATCCGGTAAAATTTTAAATGATGTTTTAGGTATCAATGGTTGTGCCGGATCCATAATAACTTCACATATTGTGGGGCCATCAATTTTTTTTATTTTTTCAATAACAGAGTTAAATTCTTTCACATTTTTTATTTTAAAAAATGGAATACCATAAGCTGATGTTAATTTTTTAAAATTAGGTAATGTTACTCCGCTTTCAGAACTACTTCCTGAATAACTCCCATTAAATAAACCATTTTGAGTATGTCTTATAGTTAGGTAGCCTTCGTTACTATGAATGAAAATTTTAACAGGTAAATTATAATGTTTTAACGTTTGTAATTCTTGGATATTCATTTGAATACCTCCATCGCCTGTTGTCTGCCATACTTTTTTATTTGTTGCAACAGCAGCGCCAATAGCACCTGGAATATCAAATCCCATTTCAGCAAACCCATTAGATGTGAAAATAAGTTGTTTATTTTTTACATTAGCCGCTTGATGAAAACTTGTAAATCCTGAACCACTCGCTGTTGGTATAATTATGTCACCTTCGTTTAGAGATTTAGTTAATAAATCTATTAGAGTAAATGTATTAAGATATTTTTTATTCTTGGAATATTCTGGAAGAGCTACTGGATATTTATTTTTCCATGTTTGAGTAAGCTTTACCCAATTTTCAACATTCGAGTTAATATGTGATAAATCCTCTTTTTTTAAATATAAAATTAGTTTTTCTAAAAAAAGTTTGGCATCACAACATACTGATTCATCAGGTTTTATAGGATGTTTGAGTAATTCATTAGAATCAATATCTACATATACTTTTTTAGCTTCACGAGCAAATTCAGAATAAACATATCCGGTTTGTGTAATATTTAATCTTGAACCTATACTAATAAGTAAATCACTATTTTGAACAGCGAAATTAGCACCCCTTTGACCATAAGTCCCAAATCTACCAACGTATCTTTTGTGGTTTGATGGGATTAAATCCAAAGCGTTCCAACCTAGACAGATAGGGGAATGCCATAAATTTATTAATTTTTTAGATAATTCTTCTGCATCAGCTGCTTTTACACCGTGTCCAAACAATAATATTGGTCGTTTGGAATTTTTAATTAGTCCAATTATTCGTTTAATTTGAGATTGTTCAATTTTATTGGTTTTTGTTTCTTTTACAGGGATATAATCTTCTAATTTTTTTTCATCAATTATACTAGATTGTATATCCATTGGTATATCAAGCCAAACTGGACCTGGACGCCCACTTTTAGCTAAATGTAGAGCCTTTTGTAAACAATATTTTATTTTGTATGGATCATCAATTACAACTGCATATTTTGTTACTTGTTTCACCATATCAATTATATTTATTTCTTGTATGCCATTTTGTCTTACATTAGTTGTTCCAATCATATATTTTCTTTGAACTTGTCCTGAAATATACAAGCCAGGAACGGAATCTACCCAACAGTCTAACATTCCTGTAATTGCATTAGTTGCACCGGGACCTGTTGTGACAATACAAACACCTATGTTTTTAGTAGCTCTAGAATATGAGTATGCTGCCATTGCGGAAGCTTGTTCATGATGATTGCAAATATATTTTAGGTGTTTTGATCTTTTTATAGAATCTAGTAAATGCAAGTCTCCCGCACCAGATACTGTAAACACGTGTTTAACACCGATTTTTGAAATAAAATTAGCAATGTAGTCAGATACTTTTATCATAAGGGTTATAGTTTTTTAAAAACTAAAAATTGATGATTAGTGGTTAATATTTCTTCGCAAGAAAAGTTTTCATTATTGTAAATAGGAAATGCTTCTCCTATGTCAATAAAGTTTTTTGATTTCATTTTGATTGTATTGCATATAGGTACAATCATAATGGTTGAATTATTCATGTTTGGTTTTTGAGAAACTAGTTCTATTTCTATATTTTTAAATTTCCAACTTGCAAAGTCTTTTTCTTCGAAAGGAAAATACTCATATAAACTAAAATCAGAGGAATATTCATTAGTTTTCTCGTAACCACTACTTTGTCTCCCATACGCATCGTGCATGCGAACTAAGTCACCCTTCATTGGCGGCGTTTCAATTTCCATAATAAAAGCTCCTTCGTCTGAAATTGACTTAGAAGAGTGAAACACACAAGGCTCCAATACAACAGCTTCAAGCGTTTTTAATTTATATTTATCATCAATAGTGGTACACTGAACTTCTCCGTCAAGAACAATTAAAGAGGTTCGTTTTTTTGCGTGACAGTGCAGAGAAGTAGATTGACCTTTTGTAATTCTCAAGAACCAAATTGCTACTTTTTCATTTTGAAACCATAAATATTCATAGCCCCATGGCTTATTAACTACAATATTTTTGTAATCAAAGTCATTAGCAAAATCAGATGACTCAACTTTTAATCTCGAAAGATTTTCAAAATCGTTAAGTGATGGATAAACTTTGTAAATCATTATTTTTGGTTAATGTCGTAATACACTTTAAGTGTTTCTTTCATCCAAATAGCATTATCTCTAAAATGCGGAGCAGTTACAATATTACCGTCTGCTATAACAGATACATTTTGATAATCTGCTCCAGCATTTATTAAGTCGTCTTTGCAACCAACATAGCAAGTCATTTTTTTTCCTTTTACTATTCCTGCTGAAATTAGAACCCAAGGTCCGTGACAAACTGAGGAAATGACTTTTCCATGAATATTCATTTCTTGAATAAATTTAAGCATTTCTGGAATTTGACGCAAGCGGTCTGGTGATTCTAATCCTCCAGGAATTACCAACATATCATAGTCTAAATGATTTAGTTGTTTTATATCTGTATTTGCCTTAATTGGCAAGCCATGTTTAGCAATAACGTCTATCCCTCCATTGGATGCGACATCGATTGTAAATCCATCTTCTGCTAACCTATAGAATGGATAGCAAAACTCAGTATCTTCAACTGCAGGTCCTACAACTATAACAGCTTTTTTTAACATATTTTAAGTATTTTAATGATTAATTTTTAGCTAATGCCCAACCAAGGCCTTTTATTTGAATCATATAATTTTTGTATATAATCAATATCTCTTTCGGTGTCAATATTTTGCCAAAATTCATTGTGCTGAAAAATATTGATGTTTTTTTCTTCAATTAAATTATTAAAAACTTCGTTTTCAAAATTGCATTCATTTATAGGGGATAACTTTTCAAATATATTAGGATTAGCAATCATAAATCCTCCGTTAATTCTAGATTGAAACATTTCTAATTTAGCATTTGCATTATAAGTTATAGATTCATTTTCTTTAATATAAAATGTTCCAAAACGAGAAGGTGGATGAACACCACTAATCGTTAATATTTTATTACTTGAGATATGAGCATTTAACAAATCATTTATTTTTATGTTTGCTAAAATATCAGAGTATGTTATAAAGAATGATTCGTGTTTTAAATACCTTTCACATCTTGCAATTCTTGCACCAGTGCTAGCAGAAATTCCAGTATCAATTAATTTTATTTTCCAATTTTCTTCAGGGATTTTATTTAATGATTTAATCTCATTATTACTTATACTAACCTCAATGTCATGTAGTAATTCAAAACTATTTATAAAGTAATTTTTAATTAAATCACCACCTTGACCAAGTGCTAATATAAATTCATTATAACCATATCCACTAAAAAGTTTCATTACATGCCATAATAAAGGCCTATTTCCGATTTTTATTAGGGCTTTAGGAATTCGAGATTGTGAAATAGGATCAATTATACCTTTTCCACCACATAATATTAAACATTTCATTGAGATAGTTTTTTTTGATGATATAAAACGGTTTTTTTTATTGCGTCTTCTAGACTTACAGTTACATCTAATTTGAGTATATTTTTCGCCTTTTCAATGGATGGTACATATCGTTGAATAGTTTCATTTGTTGTTTTCTCTGCAATATTTATATTTTTAATCGAATTCGGAAATAAATTTACCATTGTTTTTGCTAAATCATAAATTGATATGAAATAATCCGAACCTACATTTATTGGATCACAAGGATGAGCATGAAGTAATATTTTAATTAACCAAATTATTAAATCAGAACTATACATGTATGATCGGAAAGGAGATCCATCTCCTTTTATTTCTATATCCTCATTATTTAAAAGGTTTTTTATAAAGTTTCCTATTGCAAAATGAGAATTAAGTGGTAAATGGGGGCCAACAAATGCAAAACATCTGGCAATTTTAGTATTTAAACCGTAATTTTCATAATATAAATTTGCATACATTTCAGACACTCTTTTACCTTCTCCATAAGCCGCCTCTTTAGTAAATATGTTAGGTGAGCCTTGAAAATTTTCATTTATTTTTATTAAATCTGATGGCTGTTTTCCATAAACTGCACCTGAACTAGTAAATAAAATTGATTTAACATTTTTAATTTTACCTAGCTCTAGTATGCGTTTTGAGCCTTCTGTAATAACATTAAACATTTGAAATGGTGAGTTTAAATTTAATGAAACACTAGCCTCAGTAGCCATGTGAAAAATATAATCTATTTTTTCTTTGGGAAAATCAAAGTTTGTAATATCTCCTTTTAAAAATTTGATATAAGGTTTGTTTTTATAATTTAACTTATTAATAAAAAATTCAGGATTTCTACTCAAAACTATTATACTGATGTTTAAATTATTAATACTATCAGCATAAATAATAGATTCTAATAAATTTTTTCCGAAAAAACCAGTTCCACCAGTAATAAATATGGTTTTATCCTTGAATGTTTCAAATTCAATTTTACAACTTTGGTAAATGTGATTTAGATCATCAATATTTTCCATAAAAACAGATTCTTTTTTCAAATATAATTGATTTGAAGTTATTTAAGTTTGTTTGTTATGCAAATAAATATATACTTTGCCATCGATTTGCGGATTTGCTTGATTTAAGTTTAATTTGTTAGAGAATAATTTTAAAAATATTTAACTTGTCGACTTTAAAAAATATATCAATAATTACTCCATGCTACAATGAAGAGGAAAATGTAGCAAAGCTGGTTGAAGTGGTTGCAGAAGTATTTAAAAGAATGCCTAAATATACTTATGAGCATATTTTTATTGACAATTCTTCATCAGACAAAACAGTTTCAATTTTAAGAGAAATCGCAAAGACAAATAAAACGGTTAAAGTAATAGTTAATGCTCGTAATTTTGGGCATATACGTTCTCCATTTCATGGTTTAGTTCAATGCAAAGGAGATGCAGTAATATCGTTAGTTGCTGATTTTCAAGACCCCCCTGAGATGATTGAAGAGTTTTTAAAGAAATGGGAAGAAGGGTACAAAATAGTTATTGGAATTAAAAAAGGAAGTAAAGAAAATCCTTTAATGTTTTTGGTAAGACGATTTTTCTATAATTTATTAAGTAAAGCATCTATGGGAACTGGTGAATCTCCAGTTAAAAATTTTACCGGATTTGGATTATACGATCAACAATTTATATCAGTTTTAAGAACTTTAGATGATCCTTATCCTTATTTTAGAGGTTTAATTACCGAATTAGGTTTTGATCGTTTTGAAATATCTTATACTCAGCCACAAAGAGCAGCTGGTAAAACCAAAAATAATTTCTTTACTTTATATGATATGGCCATGCTTGGTTTTACCAATCATTCCAAATTGCCATTAAGATTGTCAGCCTTTATAGGTTTCTTTTCTGCGATTATTAGTTTTTTAGTAGCATTTGGTTATTTTATATATAAATTAATATTTTGGGATAATTTTCAAGTGGGTATGGCGCCATTAGTAATTGGAGTTTTTTTCTTCTCTTCAGTTCAGCTATTTTTTATTGGAATTATTGGAGAATATATCGGGGCTATTCATACACAGATTCGAAAAAGACCGCTCGTCATAGAAAAAGAGAGAATAAATTTTGAGAATTAGAGGTTTTATGAATTTATTTGCTTGTTTTACAAAAATATAAAACAAAAAGTAAAGCCTTTTAGAATTTAATTTTATCATTTTGAATATACTTTATGAAGCAACATATTTCGGAAACGATAGATGTATTATATATTAAATACTCCATCATTTTTTATTTAACCTTAATTATAGTTGTCAGTTCACTTTTTTTATGTGCCGATTTGTATAATCCTGATATTCAAGATGCCTTAAAGATTGCTCAAGAACAGCTACTAAATCCTGCTGGGTCCAAACCTGAACCTAAAGAACGAACTCTCTTTTTTTGTGCTGTTATTGGATCTCTTCTCTCTGTTACAGGCTTTTCACTTTTACTTGGGAAATATTTTAATAAACTTGTTGCAAAAACCTCAACTGTAAATACGTTTCATTTTTTGAACATTTTATTTATTTCAATAATACTATATCAATGTTTTACAGCTGCCAATCCTTTTTCATCTGAGCCTCAAAATATTCATGATACAATTGCTAAGACAAATTTTGATTTTTATTTTATAAAATCATTTTTACATAAAAAAACAGGGTTTTATTTTATTTTCATTTTACCAATACTCTTAGTCTTAGTATTCTTTAGATTTAAAAAAACACCTGATATTATTAAAATTTTAAATAAGTACTCAAGTGTGTTTTCAATATTGTTTAGTTTATGTTTATCATGTTTAGCATTATTCATTAGTTCATTTAAATTTCCCTATACGTTCGAAAATAAATTTGATTTTAATGCCATTTTTTATTCTGTAGTTCAAGTATTTAATGGTCATCCTATGTTAGTAGACGGTTTTACAAATACATATGGTTTGTACCCTCATTTTATATCGCCTTTATTAAAAATTACAGGATTAAGCGTGCTTAATTTTAGTTTATTAATGGGACTTTTATTAGCAACATGTTTTGTAATGATATTTTTTTTTATAAGAAAAAATATTGAAAATCATTGGGTTACAATAATTACTTTTTCTTTGGTGTTTTTTCAAACTTACGCTTACGGAAAAGTTGCCACTAATTTTGATCCATATTTTGCTATACATCCAATTCGTTGGTTATTTCCTTGTTTGTTACTAATCACATCACTGATTATTCATTCAGATACAATTAATCAAAAATGGTCGTACTTAAACAAGAATGTTTCATTCTTAGGTAAAATGGGAAGAATAAGTGTATTTCGCGTAGTCGCTTATTTCATTTTTTCACTAGGAATTTTGTGGAATCCAGATTTTGGTATTTTTTGCTTCATTAGCCTTATTGCTTTATTCATTTTTCATGATTTTGATACCAATACTATTTTTCAGTCAATTACAAACGCAATTATTCAGATAGTTTTAGCATTCGTGTGCTTAGGTTTCGGATTTACATTTTATGCTTTAATCATTAAATTAACATTTGGTTATTTACCAGATATCATGATGTTATTTACTGCTATTAAATCTTTTTCCATAGTTGGATATTATATGTTGCCTATGCCTGATACCATGCATCCATGGATGGTGATTGCTTTTATATATTTAATAGGTTGGATTGTTTCAATAAATCATTTTTTGAAAAATAACAAAACAAGAAAAACCTTAGGTGTTTTTTTGTTAACTATTTTGGGAACATTAAGTCTTGTATACTATCAGGGGAGAAGTCATAATTGGAATTTGTTTGTGACAAATTTTGAGGCGTTTATTTTACTAGGAATTTTCGCTAATGAACTTCATAAGATTTACGCTAAAGAAAAAAAAATGCAACCTCTTTTGGCCTTAATCATTTGTTTAATAGGATTTGCTCCTTTTCAAATATTAGCCGGTATTGAAGATTTTAAAACAGTCGTGTCTTCTAAAAAGGATAAATTGACTAATAGGAATGAACAAATACATGTTGAAACTACAGCAAATACTATAAAAAGTTTATGTAAAGATAAAGAAGAGGTTTTTATAGTAACAGCAGACATGTATCAGAGTTTATATCATTGTTTATCAGGAACAAGTTCAGCCATTAACCCGGGTTTTATAGATATATTGACTAATGAACAATATGAAAATCTCATAAACAAATTACAATCAAACAATCAAAAAGTATTTATGGAACCCGCATTCTATAAACCAATAAACACAAAAATATTAAATACTCTTGGTGCATTTTATGCATTGAATTTAATATCAGGTAATCCAAACTTATACTACTATAACAGGCTCAGTGAAATTAATTATCCGATATTTAAAAATGACACATCTTCTCTTTTTTACCACGATTTTTTTAAAAAATTAGATAGCAATCTAAATATATTCGAGGGTAAAACAGACGCATTTACTCTACAGGATAATTATTCAATTGAATTAATTTTTAAACCAAATAATAATGTTCCTTCTCCACTAAATCAAAATTCAACTATAATTTCTAAAATAGATAATGAAAATGGATTTGTTATACAAAAAACGAATGACTTGCCCAACAAGTTTATTTTTGCCGGAAAGAATGGAGGAATTGATTTTGATGTGGTTTTAAATCAATGGAATTATGTTGCTATTGATGTGAATCAAAATAAAATAAAAGTTTTTGTAAATGGAAAAATTCAGAAAGAAGTTGTTTTAGAGAAAAGTATTACAAATTCAAATAGTAAATTATTTGCTGGAAGTTATAATAATCAATCTAATTTCTTTTTTGGTAACATAAAAGAATTACAAATATCCAAAGAAAAAATAACTGAAGAAAATTTGAAAAATAATATGGAATCTTTTCTTAATTTTAGTCAAAATGAACATTAAAAAGCAAAAGATTTAGAATTTCAGTGCAGTTTAATTAATCAAAAAACAAAATTTGTATTAAATAATAAAATCTATATAAATGAAGGTAGTCATATTAGCTGGAGGATTAGGTACCCGGCTTTCAGAAGAAACAGATGTTCGTCCAAAACCTATGGTTGAAGTTGGTGGGAAGCCAATTTTATGGCATATTATGAAAATCTATAGTCATTTTGGATTTAATGAATTTGTGGTTTGTTGCGGATACAAAGGATATGTTATTAAGGAATATTTTTCAAATTTATTTTTACATCATTCTGACGTCACTTTCGATTTGGAAAATAACAAAATGCAAATTCACAATTCGAATTCGGAAAAATGGAAAGTAACATTAGTAGATACTGGTAAAGATACGATGACAGGCGGACGAATAAAACGTATTGAAAAATATGTAAACAACGAAACGTTTATGTTGACATACGGAGACGGTGTGAGTAATGTAGATATTAACGAATTATTGAAAACTCATAAACAACATGGCAAGTTTGCAACTGTAACAGCTGTTCAACCTAGTGGACGCTTTGGTGCATTAGGCATTAATCACAATAATGAAGTAGAGTCATTTTTTGAAAAACCAAAAGGTGATGGAAGTTGGATTAATGGCGGTTTTTTTGTGTGTGAACCACAAATTTTTAAATATATAGATGCAGATTCAACAATATGGGAACAAGCTCCGTTAGAGAATTTAGCAAAGAATAATCAATTGGCAGCGTATAAGCACAGAGGTTTTTGGAAACCAATGGATACCCTTAAAGATAAGCAAGATTTAAATGAATTTTGGGAAAAAGGTACTGCCGAATGGAAAATTTGGAAATAAATAAACTATGAAAAAATTAGATTTATTTTCCGGAATATTTAAAGGTAAAAAAATATTAGTAACCGGAGATACAGGTTTTAAAGGATCTTGGTTGTGCATTTGGCTTAAGGAATTAGGATCTGATGTATATGGCTATGCTTTACCTCCTTTGACTGAAAAAGATAATTTTGTAACTACGGAGCTTTCAAATAAAATCCATCATTTGGATGGCGATGTTAGAAATTTAGAGCAATTACAAAATTACTTTAACGAAGTAAAGCCTGATATGGCTTTCCATTTGGCTGCTCAGCCATTAGTTATTGAATCATACAAAAACCCTCATTATAATTTCGAAACAAATTTGATGGGAACGGTTAACTTTTTTGAAGCAGTTAGAAATTGTCCTTCGGTAAAAGTTGCTGTAAATGTTACTACAGATAAGTGTTATCAAAATAACGAATGGATGTGGGGGTATAGAGAGAATGATGCAATGGGTGGTGATGACCCATACAGTGCTTCAAAAGGTTGTTCAGAGTTAATCACCAATTCGTATATAAAATCTTTTTTTACTAAGGAAGGAACAGCCAATGTTGCTTCTGGAAGGGCAGGGAATGTCATAGGTGGTGGAGATTGGGCTGATAATAGAATTATACCAGACATAATTAGAGCTTATGAAGCTAATCAAACTTCAGAAATTCGTAATCCTAATTCTGTCCGTCCTTGGCAATTTGTGTTAGAGCCGGTTTTTGGTTATATGAAGTTAGCCGAAAAATTGTGGGCAAACGGAAAGACTTTTACAGGTGGGTGGAATTTTGGACCAGCCGCATTTGAAAATTATAGTGTAGGAGATGTTGTGACTGAAGTAAAAAAAATAATCCCAACCATTAAGATAGTTGCTCCGAAAGCAACTGAAAAATTGCATGAAGCCGGTTTATTGAAGTTAGATGTCACAAAAGCCGTAAATTTTTTAGGTTGGAAACCAAAATTAAATTTCGAAGAAACTATACAATTTACAATTCAAGGATATCAAGAAGAATTAAATTCTCAAAACAATATTTACGATTGCCGTGTTAAACAAATAGAGTCATATTGTCTTAAAAATTAATAAACCATAAAAGACATAAAAGTTCGTAAAAAATTTGTTTAACAAAACATAAGTAAAAGACATAGCATATCAAACGTTAATAACCTTTACCGTATTTTGAATGAATAAAAACTTATATGTTCTTTTATGACTTTTATGTTTTTAAAAATTAACCAACAATAGATTAATTGAATAAATAATAATACTAATTAAAACTAAAAAACCTTAAATATTCTTATATGACTTTTTTGGTTCAAAATAAAAAATAAATTATGTCAAAATTATTAGATATTAAACACCAAATACATGCTTTAATAAAAGAGTATCATGATGAAGCTTTTAAAGCAAAACCTTTTATTGAAGGAGAATCAGCAGTGCCGGTAAGTGGTAAAGTATTTGATCATAAAGAATTATCTTATATTACAGATTCTGCTTTAGATGCTTGGTTTACAACCGGTAAATTTAATGCAGAGTTTGAAAAAAAATTAGCTAAGTACATCAATGTAAAATCTGTTTTAACTGTTAATTCAGGTTCATCTGCTAATTTAGTAGCATTTTCAGCATTAACAGCCAAAGAGTTGGGTGAGGAAAGAATTAAGCCAGGTGATGAAGTAATAACTGTCGCGGCATCATTCCCAACCACAGTGAATCCTATTTTGCAATATGGTGCAGTACCTGTTTTTTTAGATGTAACCATTCCACACTATGAAATTGATATCGAGTATTTGGAAAAAGCACTATCCTCGAAAACAAAGGCTGTTGTAATTGCCCATACTATGGGAAATGTGTTTAATTTGGATGCGATTACTTCTTTTTGTGAAAAGCATGATTTATGGTTAATGGAGGATTGTTGTGATGCCTTAGGTGCAACTTATAATGGACAACATGTTGGGACATTCGGCGATATAGCAACTTTAAGTTTTTATCCGGCACATCATATCACTATGGGTGAAGGTGGAGCTGTTTATACTTCTAATTCTAAATTAAAGAAAATAGCAGAATCTTTTAGAGATTGGGGGCGCGATTGTTGGTGCGAGCCAGGTAAGGATAATACCTGCGGGTTACGTTTTTGCCAGCAATTGGGTGATTTACCAATGGGATACGATCATAAGTATATTTATTCTCGTCAAGGATTTAATTTAAAAATAACTGATATGCAAGCTGCATTAGGTTTAGCACAATTAGAAAAATTAGACGATTTTATTAAAATAAGAAGACATAATTTTGATTTATTGACTTCTACTTTACAAAAACATGCTAATAAATTAATTTTACCTGAAGCAACACCAAAGGCTAATCCATCTTGGTTTGGTTTTTTAATTACAGTCAAAAAAGATGCAGGGATTACTCGTAATGATTTAGTACAAAAGCTAAATGATAAAAAAGTGGCTACGCGTTTATTATTTGCTGGTGATTTGCGTAAGCAACCCTATTTTAAGGATTACGATTATCGTGTTGTGGGTGATTTACCAAATACAGATATAATTGTACAAAATACATTTTGGATTGGTGTAACTCCTATGATTAATGATGAAATGATTGCCTATATAGGTAAATGTTTTGACGAAATCTTAGGATAATACATTTAAAAAAAGAGGCTGTTTCTAATTTAGGAACAGCCTCTTTTTTTGTCAAAATTTTACGTTTACTTTCTTTTCAATACTTTATGTGTGGCATTTATAATGTCTATTGTATCTAACCCATATTTCGACATTAATTCATCAGGTGTGCCACTCTCTCCGAAACTATCATTCACAGCTACAAATTCTTGTGGAGTAGGTAAATGGCGAGATAATAATTGCGCCACACTATCACCTAAGCCGCCATGCATTTGATGTTCTTCGGCAGTCACTACACATCTTGTTTTAGAAACAGATGTTAAAATAGCATCATTATCTAAAGGTTTAATGGTGTGAATATTGATTATTTCAGCAGATATGCCTTGTTCTGCTAATTTTTCTCCAGCTTCAATAGCTTTCCATACCAAATGCCCAGTTGCAATAATTGTTACATCAGTTCCTTCATTTAAAAGTACCGCTTTACCAATTTCAAATGATTGGTTAGCATCTGTAAAATTAGGCACAGAAGGTCTGCCAAAACGCAAATAGACTGGACCATCATACTCTGCTATCGCAATGGTTGCAGCTTTAGTTTGGTTATAGTCGCATGGATTGATAACACACATGTGAGGTAACATTTTCATTAAACCTATATCTTCTAATATTTGGTGTGTAGCACCATCTTCTCCCAATGTTAATCCCGCATGAGAGGCACATATTTTAACATTTTTACCGGAATAAGCAACGCTTTGACGAATTTGATCATAAACACGACCAGTACTAAAATTTGCAAATGTACCTGTAAATGGAATTTTACCTCCAATGGTTAATCCGGCAGCTATGCCAATCATATTAGCTTCAGCAATACCAACTTGAAAAAAACGTTCAGGATTTTCAGCTTTAAACGCATCCATTTTTAATGATCCTATTAAATCTGCACAAAGTGCCACAACATTTGGATTGGTTTTACCCAATTCTTGTAATCCGACTCCAAATCCAGAGCGAGTGTCTTTTTTTTCTGTATATGTGTATTTTTTCATGGTCTGTTAGTTATGTGTCCAAAATAGTATTCCAAAAAATTTTGAAATGTATGTATTTAGTTTATTATGATATTTGATGTCGATGAAGATACTATAGTAAATTTTTTTTCAATGGTATTAATAGTTTGCTTCGAATTTTCATATCTAAATTCGAGTTTATAAATTCCGGGTTGAAGATAAATAATTTCAGTTTGTAAATTAGCATTTAGATTACAAACCCATGTCATTTTTTTTCCATCATCAATAAAAATGCTACCGTAACCTTTTCCTCCTTTAGATATGTAAACATTTCCTGATGTTGGTATTTTTATAGAATTAGTGGTGCTTTGAAGGATTTCTATTCCATTTAAATTGATACGTGGTAAGGTTAAAATTTCTAAATCATATTTACCAACAATATATTTATCTGTTTTTCCAAAATCTTGGACATGTAACGTATTCATGTCATCTTTTTTTCTGATAACACAAGTAGGATAATAGTTGCTTAAGTTTCCATCCATTTCAAGTTTTAAAAAGCCTTGCGGGGCATCAACTGGGATAATGTTGTGTTTACCTTGTTCGATGGTTATATTTTTTTTCTCGATTGGAGGAATAGTATGTACTAATAAATCGTATGTAATATTTGGGTTAAGTATTAAGGTGTCAGGTTTACCTCTATGATTTAAAGTATGTAGGTAATTATACATCACTTGTTTAGTGGTGGTATTAAAAAACGACATATTTACATCTGTTTCAGAAGGATTTTTTTGAATATCTAACAAATCCACTTGAACAGTTGTTTGAGAAATTGCTTCTGTTAAAACTAAGTTTAATACATTTTTAAAATTTGCTTCATTACTTACGTCATAAAATTTACCCATACATCCAAATGCATCGACAAATCGGGCATCTAAACCAACACCAATGACAAAAGGTTTTAGAAATATACCTTTTTTTTGCAATTCATCAGATACTTTACAAGGATAACCTCCGCACTCCTCAATGCCATCAGTAATTAATATAATGATATTTCTACAGTGATTACATGGTGTAAAATCGTTGGCACTTTCTCCCAAAGAATAGGCAATGGGAGTTGTTCCCATTGGCTCCAATTTAAGTATTCTTTGTTTAATAAGAGGAGATGATTTGAAGGCTGGTGCAAATGGTACTTCTAATTTTGAATCCTGACAG
Organism: Chitinophaga pinensis; assembly: GCA_945860225.1. Taxonomy (GTDB): domain Bacteria; phylum Bacteroidota; class Bacteroidia; order B-17B0; family Aurantibacillaceae; genus UBA4416. The sequence continues at coordinate 71,529 of CAMAPT010000010.1, forward strand.
TCTCTTTTAGGTTTTATGAATGTTTGATGACCATAACAGCGTAATGCTAATTCTAGATTAGGGATTTTTTTTAAACTATCTAAAAATTCACCCATCATTTTTTTGGCTACTTCAATTTTGATATTGCTATTCCATGGCGCATACATGCTGTAGGAATCATCAAAAATAAAGAGAATGCGGTTTATGGGCTGAGATTTAGTATTTAAGAAAATGAAGCTAATAAAAATTAGAAATAAAATATTTCTAAAATTATGTTTTAGTTTTCTTGAATTTGAAATCTCAGTTTTCAAATCTTAAATATTAGTAGTCACCTAAAGTTTCTTCCAATTGTCCTAATGCTTTTGCTAATTGTTCGTCATTAGGCGCTGATCCATGCCATTTATGTGTACCCATCATGAAATCAACTCCCGCTCCCATTTCAGTTTTCATGATATTCACAATTGGTTTTCCTTTTCCAATATATGATTTTGATTTCGATAAACCTTCAATAACAGATACTAAATCATTTCCACGTTCTGTTTCTACAACTTGCCATCCAAAAGCTTCGAATTTAGCTTTGAGATTTCCTAAAGAAAGAACATTATCAACATCACCGTCAATTTGGCGACCATTATAGTCTATAGTAGCTATATAATTATCAACTTTATTAGCGGCAGCATACATAGCGGCTTCCCAAATTTGGCCTTCTTGCAATTCTCCATCACCATGCAAACTATAGATGATACTATTATCATGGTTTAATTTTTTAGTTAAGGCAGCTCCAATTGCCACACTCATTCCTTGTCCCAAAGATCCACTGGCAATGCGTATGCCAGGTAAATGGTCGTGAGTAGTTGGGTGTCCTTGTAAACGCGTATTTAATCGACGGAACGTTTTTAGTTCCTCAACTGGGAAATATCCGCAACGAGCTAAAACACTGTAGTATACAGGTGAAATATGTCCGTTACTTAAAAAAAACAAATCTTCGCCTTTACCATCCATGGTGAAATTATTAGAATCATGTTTCATAACCCCATTGTATAGGGCTACCAAAAAGTCTGTACAACCCAAGGAACCTCCCGGATGACCAGAACTAACTGCATGAACCATACGAACAATGTCGCGACGAACTTGGGTGGATAATTTTTGAAGTTGTTGGATATCTGCCATAAGAATTGATTTTGCGCAAAAATAGTATTTGGATAAGCTATATAACATGTTTGTTGATAATAGATTGTTGTATGTTAAAAACTAAACATGTCTTGAATTTTTTTAACAGATTTTGTTTTTTTTGTTCAAAAATGAAAGGTATTGCTATAATAAATAGCGAGGCTTAGTGAGTGATTTTAATATATTTGCCTCTTGTAATTTAAGAATGTAGATTTAAGAATTTGAATAAATCCTAAATCTTACCTCTAAAATCTAAAATCTAAAAATAAAAAATATGGCTTTAAAATGTGGAATCGTTGGGTTGCCAAATGTTGGAAAATCAACTTTATTTAATTGTTTAAGTAATGCAAAAGCACAAGCGGCAAATTTTCCGTTTTGTACAATTGAACCTAATGTAGGTGTGATTACCGTTCCAGACGAACGTTTAAATAAATTAGCTGAATTGGTTAAACCACAAGCATTACAACCAACAACCGTTGAGATTGTAGATATTGCTGGTTTAGTAAAAGGTGCAAGCAAAGGAGAAGGCTTAGGAAATAAATTTTTGGCAAATATTCGTGAGTGTAATGCTATATTACATGTGTTACGTTGTTTTGACGATGATAACATTATCCACGTTGATGGTAATGTAAATCCTGTTCGTGACAAAGAAATTATTGATACAGAATTGCAGTTAAAAGATTTAGAAGCTGTTGAAGCTAAATTAAAGAAATTTGAAAAGCAAGCTAAAACCGGAAATGATAAAGATGCGGTTAAGACATACGCCGCTTGTTCAAAACTAAAAGAAACTTTAGAAAGCGGAAAATCAGCTCGCGCCTGCAATTTAGAAGAAAGTGAATTGCCATTTATTCAAGACTTACATTTGCTAACCATTAAACCAGTAATGTATGTCTGCAATGTAGATGAAGCTTCAGCTAAAACGGGTAATAAATATGTAGAGGCTGTTAAAGAAGCAGTAATAGGTGAGGGAGCAGAAATTTTAGTTATTACCGCGGCTATGGAAAGTGAAATTTCGGCTCTAGAAACTTATGAAGAAAAACAAATGTTTTTACAGGAAATGGGATTAGATGAGCCGGGAGTCAATAAGTTAATTAAACAGGCATATAGTTTATTGAAATTACAAACTTATTTCACGGCTGGTGTAAAAGAAGTAAGGGCTTGGACGATTGAAAAAGGGATGACTGCTCCTCAAGCAGCTGGAGTAATTCATACAGATTTTGAAAAAGGATTTATTCGTGCTGAGGTTATTGCTTATAATGATTATGTCGCTTTTGGATCTGAAAATGCATGTAAAGAAGTTGGGAAATTAAGAATTGAAGGAAAAGAATACGTTGTAGCTGATGGAGATGTCATGCATTTCCGTTTTAATGTATAAAATGAAGTTGAAAATAATCAAGTGAAAAGTTAAAAAAAACACTTTTAACTTTTAAATCCTTAAAATTTTGAAAACATGAACAATCACGAAATTGATTACAAATTATTTGGAGAAGAAATGCAGTGTGTGGAAATTGAATTAGATCCACAGGAAGCAGTTATAGCCGAGCCAGGCAGTTTTATGATGATGACCGATGGTATTCAGATGCAAACCTTATTTGGGGATGGTAATGAAAGTGGATTCATGAGTAAATTATTTTCTGCCGGAAAACGTTTATTAACTGGCGAAAATTTGTTTATGACTGTATACACGAATAATTCTTATCAAAAGCGTCAGGTAACTTTTGCAGCACCTTATGCCGGAAAAATTATTCCAATGGATTTAGAACGCTTAGGAAATAAGATAATTTGTCAAAAAGATAGTTTTTTATGTGCAGCTAAAGGCGTGTCGGTAGGAATAGAATTTCAGAAAAAATTAGGTACAGGCTTATTTGGTGGTGAAGGATTTATTATGCAAAAGTTAGAAGGCGACGGAATGGCTTTTGTACATAGTGGAGGGCATGTCGTAGAAAAAGAGTTGCAATCAGGAGAACTTCTTAAGGTTGATACTGGTTGTTTAGTTGCATTTACAAGCAATGTAAATTATGATATTCAATTTGTAGGAGGAATTAAGAATACTTTATTTGGAGGAGAAGGGGTGTTTTACGCAACTTTGCGTGGACCCGGAAAAGTATGGATTCAGACTTTGCCAATTAGCCGTTTAGCTGGAAGAATTCTTCAATATGGAACAGGTGCAAGAAAAGAAGAGGGGAGTATTTTAGGAGGCTTAGGCAATTTATTTGATGGAGACGGAATTTAATTAAGTGAAAATTATCAAGTTAAAATTTAAAAGTCTCGGAGATCTTTTAAATTTTAAATTTTGATTTTTAAATTAAAAATTATGGCTAAGGAAATAGCAAGTTATAACGAAGACAGTATAAAATCACTTGATTGGAAAGAACACATCCGGATGCGTCCTGGTATGTATATCGGAAAATTGGGTGACGGTTCAGCTTTTGATGATGGGATTTATGTCCTCATTAAAGAGGTTATGGACAATTCCATTGATGAGTTTATGATGGGAGCTGGAAAAAAAATTCAAGTAGCTGTAAAAGATGGTGCTGTTTCAGTTCGCGATTACGGTCGCGGTATTCCTTTAGGTAAATTAGTTGAAGTCGTCTCGAAAATAAATACAGGTGGTAAATATGACAGTGATGCCTTTAAAAAATCCATAGGATTGAACGGAGTAGGTACAAAGGCAGTAAATGCCTTGTCTATTAATTTTAAAGTTACAGCTTTTAGGGATGGCCAATCTAAAACAGCAGAATTTTCTTGTGGTAATCTAATTAAAGAATCAAATATTGAAAAGACGTCGGAAGCAAACGGCACTTATGTTGAATTTACTCCAGACGACACGATTTTTAAAAAATACCATTATGTGCATGAATACATCGATAAGATGTTATGGAATTATGCATTTTTAAATACAGGGTTATCTTTAACATTTAACGGGCAAGTTTATAAATCAGATAACGGGTTAAAGGATTTATTAACTAAAAATATTACTGGTGAAATTTTGTACCCAATCATTCACCTAAAAGGTGATGATATTGAACTGGCTATGACACATAGCAATGAGCATTTTTCGGAAGAATATTATTCATATGTTAATGGTCAGTACACCACACAAGGAGGAACCCATCAGGCGGCCTATCGTGAAGCTGTTGTGAAAACAATACGTGAGTTTTATAAAAAGGATTTTGACCCCACGGATGTTCGTAAATCGATAGTGGCAGCCATTTCTGTGAGAGTTCAAGAGCCTGTCTTTGAATCACAAACTAAAACTAAATTAGGTTCTCAAGATATAGCACCAGGTGGTCAAAGTATGCGTTCTTTTGTTGGCGATTTTATTAAGCAACAATTAGATAATTTTTTACATAAAAATCCCGAAACAGCTCGAATCATAGAGGCAAAAATAATTGCTAACGAGCGTGAACGGAAAGAGTTGTCGGGTATTCAGAAACTAGCTAGAGAACGAGCCAAAAAATCTTCATTACATAATAAAAAATTACGTGATTGTCGTATTCATTTAGATGATGTTAAAAATCCCCGTTCTGTAGAAACCACCTTGTTTATATGCGAGGGAGACTCTGCTAGTGGTTCTATTACCAAAACCCGTGATGTGAATACGCAAGCTGTATTTAGCTTAAAAGGTAAACCTTTGAATGCCTTTGGTTTAGGTAAAAAAATAGTTTATGAAAATGAAGAATTTAATTTGCTTCAAGCGGCCCTAAATATAGAAGACAGTTTGGCAGATTTGCGCTACAATAATGTGGTAATCGCCACAGATGCAGATGTAGATGGTATGCATATTAGATTACTTTTGTTGACATTCTTTTTGCAATTTTTCCCTGATTTAGTTAAAAATGGTCATGTATATATTTTACAAACACCTTTGTTTCGTGTTCGGAATAAAAAGGAAACTATTTATTGTTATAGTGAAGATGAACGTAAATCAGCCATTTCAAAACTTGGACCTAAACCTGAGATTACTCGATTTAAAGGATTAGGTGAAATTTCTCCAGATGAGTTTAAGCATTTTATCGGAAAAGATATACGTTTGGAGCCAGTGTTATTGGATCAGCAAGCTTCAGTTCAGCAATTGTTGAATTATTATATGGGTAAAAATACGCAAGATAGACAAGAATTTATTATCGAGAATTTACGAATAGAAGTTGATGCGGAAGAAGAATTGTTGAAATAATATTGATGTCAAAAAAAGTACAAAATGATTTCTCAAATTTTTAAACTAATATAAATTAAACTATGAAAATTATCACATTAATGGCAATCGCTGTGTTAGCAGTGACAGTAAGTTGCAAGTCTAAAAAAGCAGTACCTGTTCAAAAAGAAACAGGGGCAGTAGAAATTTCTGTTCCTTTTAGCGGAAAAGAATATCGTAGTGATGAAAATAATTTTAGAGCAAAACAAGTTGGAAAATCACCTGATTTAGCGACATCAAAAAAAATAGCTTTTCAAAATGCTAGAGCAGAAATGGCAGGTAATATTCAAGCCATTATAAAAAGAGTGACAGATCAATATACTAATCAAAGAACTGTTGGTTCTGCTCAGGAATTTGAGAATAAATTCGAAGAATTATCGAGAGAAGTAGTTAATATGCAATTATCTAATGTGAAAGAAATTGGCGAAAAAATATTTAAAGAGCCGGATGGATCTTATACATATTGGATTGCTATCGAAGCTTCAAAAAAGGAAGTATTTGATAAAATGGATCAAAAAATTGCGAATGATTCTAAATTGAAGTTAGATTATGATAAACAAAAATTTCAGCAAATTTTTGATGCAGAAATGAGAAAAATGGCAGAGGAAAAAAACTAATTTTAGTATTCATTGAGGGCATTTTTATTTTAAAATGCCCTTTCATCTTATTTATTTCATGCGGGGTATACATCGGTATATATTATTTAGCTTTTTTTTGTTATTGTTGATATCCTGCACCGGTTCAAGGAAATTTTTTAAGGCTGCTGAAAAACTTGAAAAGCAAGGATTTATAGATCAGGCAGCTAATTATTATCTAGAATCAGCTCAAAGAAACATTGATAATATAAAAGCAAAATTAAAGTTAAGTGAAGTTGGGCAGAAATACGTATCTAATTTATCTTCACAATTTTTCAGGGAGTTTAATTCTCAGCAGTTTGAAAAATCAGTAGAGATTTTCAATACTCTAAAAAAGTTTACGGATGATGCGGCTGTGCTTTCTTTAACGTTGGATTATCCAAAATCTTATTTAGACGATTATTCTGTAGCTCTGGAATTTTATCTGAATAAATATTACAAACAAACTTTAGAAAACATGGAACAAGAAAAATGGGAGCTGGCATTGAAAACTATTTCTAAGGTGAAAATGTATAATGCCCATTACAAAGATGTTGAAAATTTAGAAGTTACAACAAAGTGTGAGCCGCTGTACAGAAAGGTTGTTAGTTTAATGGAAGCTAAAAATTATGTTTTAGCAAAACAAAATTTAAATTCGTTATTGCAGATTTCAGAATCTTACAAGGACGCAAAAGAATTATCAGAAATAGTTTATAACCAATTAAAAACTAGCTTTTTAGTTTTTCATCATGAGAGCAAAAACGAAAAAATGATTGCAGATAATTTGGTAAATGAATTTATCGATATAGCTCGTCAATATGCACATCAAGTTACAATGATTAACCAAGCTCCATTCAGCAATATGGTAACTCCAGTTGAATTTTCATGTATTGGTGATATTGATTTAACGAAGGCTATTTATAAAGCCACAGGAACTGATTATTTTTACGTATTCGAGATTTTGAATAAAAAGGAAATTACTTATGGTCCAACAAAAACGAAATTGGTTGCTTACGAAAAAACAAAGACACAAAAAGATACCGTTATTCTTATTGAATATAAACCAATTGATTATTTTCAAGTAAAAGGAGAAAGAGTTTACGCGTATGATTTTAAGTATCAGTTGATAGACGCATCATCTAATCAAATTTTAGTTTCAAAAACAGAAAATTGTTCTGGGGTAGATAAGCTCTTATATCATGAATTTGCAAAACCTATTTTCACTACAATAGATAATTTTTTCCCTTACAATCCAAAATTAACCCCAATTGTAAATCAAATCAACCCTAATCCTTGGCGAAGTGAGTTTAGAAATGTAAGAGAGTTAAAAAGTATTGGTTTGTTAAAGAAAGATGCTGATGAAAAAGCATTAAAGTCATTTAAATACTCTTTGAATCATGTTATTATTAAATAGTCGAGGTTGGGTAGTTTTATGAAATATCGTTCGAATTTTTTACTAAGCTTGATATTGGTTGTAAACTCGTTCGTACTTTTATCTCAAACCCATATTGAAACGTATAATGCTTCCCCTCAATGGATAAGTAAGAAACCTATAAGTTATGATAAATACGTAGGTATTGGCATGGCTGAAAAGAATTCGGCCAATAATTATCAATCTGAAGCAAAAAAGAATGCTTTATTTGATTTATCCTCAGATATAAAAATTGATATTTCCACAAATTCAGTTTTGCATACCGTTCAAAACAACAATAAGTTTAATGAAAGTTATAATTCCTTAATTAAAATATCTAATCATGATAATATAGAGGGTTACCGATTGGTAGATACCTACGAAAATGAAAAATATTATTGGGTATATTATGAATTGGATAAAAAGGAATATGAAAATGTTAAAATTAAGAATAGGAAAATTGCGATAGATAAAGCTGTTAGTTTGATTAATTTTTCTTTTGCTGATGAAAAAAACGGATTGTTTTTACCCAGTTTAAAAAAACGAATTAAAGCTTTTTCTATTTTGTTGCCTTATATAAATGAGGACATTAAATTATCATCAGAATTAAAAATAAACACCGCCTTGGATTTATCAGCTATTATTCAAGAGCAATTACAGGCAATAACATTAGCAAATAATGTATCCTCGTTTGAAATAATACCTTATCAAATAAATTATAAACCGCTTATTTTCAATGTATTAATTAATAATAAAACGATTTTATCAGATTTCCCTTTTATTATTAAATCCAACAATGATCATGTAAGAATAGAGGAGTATGCGTCTAGTAATTATCAAGGTAGTTTGGCGATTCAGGTGAAACACGCGAAAGCTAACATTCAGGAAGTGACTTTTAGTTTGTTTCCTGATATTTTTACCCTTATGGTTAATGACAGTATCAGTAATTCTTCGGTTAATATCTTGAAACAATTTATACAAATTCCTCAATTAACAATAAGAAGTATTATCCGTCCCCTTTCAATTTTTATAACTAGTTCTGAAAAAAATATGACATGTCCTCTCGTTAGTAAGATGATAGCTCCCATAGTAGAAAATAAATTTAGAGGAAGCGAAGTGAAACTTGTTGAAACTATAGAACAATCTGATTTTGTTATTGAAATTCAGTCAGATACATATAAAGACCTCAGTTCCGATATTTTAAATAAAAATTACGGGGTAGTTTTAGCAGGTTTACATGTAACATTGTTATTAAGAAATAAGCTAACTAAGGAACAAATTTTTAAAACAGAAATTAACGATGTGTATGGTTATGCTAATACATTCGAAATAGCAGGTTTAAATACTTATAGTAATAGTCGACTACAAACTAAACTAATGGAATCTTTGTTTTTTTTAAAACGAAAAATTGTTGTTTTTTGATAGATGAATGATTTCGAAATGATAAGTTTGGATATTGAAAATAGCGCATACTAGCAGATTATGCAAGAATGGTATTAATAGGCTGATATGATTAAGTAGTAGTAAATTTATATTTGTAAAATGATTTTTTAAATATGGAACAAAACAATAACGAGCATAATGAATTAAATTCGGTTACTCATGTATCAGGTATGTTTAAAACCTGGTTTATAGATTACGCATCGTATGTCATTTTGGAACGTGCAGTTCCGGCAATGGAAGATGGATTAAAGCCTGTACAACGTCGTATTTTGCACAGTATGTGGGAATTAGAAGATGGTCGTTACAATAAAGTTGCCAATTTGATAGGAAATACCATGAAGTATCACCCACATGGTGATGCCAGTATTGGAGATGCTTTGGTAGCGATGGGACAGAAAGATTTATTGATTGATTGTCAGGGAAACTGGGGAAATATTTTAACAGGAGACAGTGCAGCCGCTCCCCGTTATATTGAAGCTCGTTTATCTAAATTTGGACAAGAAGTAATTTTTAATCCCAAAACTACAAATTGGGGATTAAGTTATGATGGCAGAAATAAGGAGCCTATCACCCTACCTGTTAAATTTCCATTAGTTTTAGCTCATGGTGTAGAAGGGATAGCCGTTGGTTTGGCTACTAAAATACTACCACATAATTTTAATGAATTAATAGATGCATCTATTCAGGTGCTACGTGGACGTAAGGCGGTTATTTTTCCTGATTTTATTACCGGAGGTATTGCTGATTTTAGTGATTATAAGGACGGATTGAGGGGTGGAAAAATCAAAATCAGGGCGCGAATAAAGGAATTAAATCCCAAAACATTAATTATTTCTGAAATACCTTTTGCCACCACAACTGGTTCGTTAATTGACTCCATTTTGGCAGCTAATGATAAAGGGAAGATTAAAGTTAAGAAAGTTGAGGATAATACCTCTGAAAATGTAGAAATACTTATTCATCTGCAACCTGGTATATCTGCGGATAAAACGATTGATGCTTTATATGCTTTTACCAATTGTGAAGTTAGTATTTCTCCTAATTCCTGTATCATAGAAAATCAAAAACCGCGGTTTTTGGGTGTAAGTGAAATTTTGAAAATATCTACTCAACAAACATTGGAGTTATTGAGGCGTGAGTTGGAAATTGAGCAAAGTGAATTAGAGGAAAAATGGCATTTCTCATCTTTAGAAAAAATATTTATTAAAGAAGAAATGTATATTGACTTTAAAAATTATTCAGATAAGGAAACGTTATATTCATATTTATACGATCGTTTCAAACCTTATTCTGAAAAATTAATTAGAGAAATTACGGATGATGACTTGCAACGATTGACTCAAATTCCAATGATTCGTATTACAAGATTTGATACGATTAAAGCAGAGGAACATATGAAAGAGTTGGATGCTAAGATTGAAGTTGTAAAATCGCATTTAGCTAACTTGATTGATTATGCAGTTGAGTATTTTAAAAATTTGAAAAAAAAATATGGAGTAGGCAAAGAAAGAAAAACTGAAACCAAGGAGCTTGAAACGATAGTGGCCACTCAGGTTATTATGGCTAACGAAAAGTTATATGTGAATAGGACAGAAGGTTTTGCAGGGAAAAATTTGAAAAAAGATGAGTTTGTTTGCGACTGTTCTGATTTAGACGACATTATTGCTTTTACCAAAGACGGTAAAATGAAAGTTTTTAAAGTTGCAGATAAGGTGTTTGTGGGGAAAGATATTATATATATCGCTGTTTTCAAGAAAAATGATGAGCGAACAACCTATAACATGATTTATACAGATGGACCAAAAGGAGTTGCATTTATTAAACGATTTAATGTAACAGGAATTACGCGTGATAAAGAGTATGATTTAACAAAAGGCACTCCTAATTCATCCATATCTTGGTTTACAATCAATCCAAATGGAGAAGCTGAAAAAGTACAGGTGCTTTTAAAACCTGTTGCTGGTTTACGAAAAATGGAGTTGGATGTTGATTTTGCCGATATTCCAATTAAAGGAAGAACAGCAACCGGAAATATAGTAACCAAATACGCGGTTAAAAAGGTTCTGTTAAAAACAAAAGGTATATCCACATTAGCTGCCGAAGATTATTGGTTTAATGATGCCGTACATCGATTGAATAAAGAAGGAAAGGGAACTTATTTAGGAAAGTTTGCCGGAGATGATAAAATTTTGACGGTTACAAGTAAAGGCTTTTATAAATTATTTACCTATGATATTTTAAATCATTTTGACGATGACATCATTTTAATTGAAAAATATTACCCTGAACAAATTTTAACGTGTATTTATTTTGATGGAGAAAGTAAGTCCTATATTACCAAGCGTTTTACACCTGAAAATACAATGAATAAAACGTTGATTATTACTGACCATGAAAATTCACGTATGGAATTAGTAACTTCTCAAATTTTACCGATTGTTGATATTAAATTCAACAAAGAAAAAGACAAGGTTATACCAGATGAAGCGATTAATTTAGTTGAATTTGCACCTCTAATTAGTATGAAAGCTAAAGGAAAAAAACTAACTTCTTATAAAATTAAGGAAATATATTTAAGGATACCTGAAGCTATTGAATTGAACGACGAGGAAGACGAGGATGAAAATATTGGAGATAATGGTTTGTCTCCAATGGAATTACATCGTAGAGCGATGGAAAAAATAAATGTGAATAATTTTAAAGGAACAGACGGTCAAATCAATTTTGAATTTTAAACAACCTATTAATCAGCTGATACATCTAATCATTATCAGCTGATTAAATTATTTTTTCAAAATGAACAAGCTAACCATAATTTACGAAGATGAAGTATTATTGGTTTGCAATAAGCCTGCTGGCTTAATGGTAGAACCTGACAGAAATAATTTCCCCAATTTATTACAAGAGGTGAAAAAGTATCTTAGGTCATCTACTTCAGAAATTAATCCCTACGTTCAACATTTGCACCGTTTAGATAGGCCAACAAGTGGAATTGTACTTTTTACAAAAAAAAGGGAACATTTACGCTACTTGAGCGAACAGTTTGCTACACGAACTGTATCTAAGCATTATTTAGCTAAGACCACAAATGTACCAGAAGAACGCTACGGGATTTTAGAACACTGGCATAGAAAGGAAAAAAAGAAAGCGGTTATTGTTCCTGAAGGAACTGATTTTGCAGAAAAAATAAAACTAGAATATCAAATTGAAACTTTTAGCCAATTCTATTTATGGAAAATTAAATTATACACCGGTAAGTATCATCAAATTAGAGTTCAATTAGCTTCTTTAGGATGCCCTATTTTAGGAGACGAATTATATGGTTCTGATGTTACGTATAAACCTAATGAGATTGCACTCCATGCCGCAAGTCTTACGGTTAAGCATCCTGTCACTTTTCAAAATATAACTTTTGAAGCAGATGCGTCTGATTTTCTTACTTTATGATTTTGATATCAACGAGATTAGCAGATTTGTATCCATCCAAAAAAGTTAGGATGAGTGTATAAAAATTATATATATTTGGCTGTTATAGTAATTCTTAAAAAATAAAAAATGTCAGTTTGGAGAGTAAAACCAGTATCGGCTTTTGAGGCCGATATGAAAAAAAATGATTTAAAGCGCGTATTAACTAAATGGGGACTTACATCCTTAGGGATAGGTGCTATTATTGGAGGAGGTATTTTTACCTTAACAGGAATTGCAGCTCATGATTACGCCGGTCCTGCTTTAGCATTAGCTTTTGTAATTGCTGGTATAGGTTGTTTGTTTGCCTCATTATGTTATGCGGAGTTTGCTTCGGTTTTGCCAGTTGAAGGTTCGGCCTATGCTTATGCCTATGGTACGGTCGGTGAATTATTTGCTTGGTTTATTGGTTGGAACCTAATACTGGAATATATGATGGGAGCAACGACCGTTGCGGTTGCCTGGAGTGGGTATTTTGTGAAATTATTACATTTATTTGGCATCGAATTTCCTATATGGTTGTGTAATGATTTGGCAACGGCTACTGAAAAATGCCTAGCTCAAGGATTAGTAGCGCCTTCATTTGCTTTTAACCTTCCTGCTTTTTTAATCACATGGGTTGTTACTGCTATTTTAGTAAAAGGTATTAAAGAAGCTGCTAGTACTAACAATATTATTGTAGTAGTTAAAATAGCTGTTGTTTTGTTTGTTATAATAGTGGGAGCATTTTATATAAACACCGATAATTGGACACCATTTATTCCTGCTGAAGTACCTGCGTTAGATGAGTTAGGACATGCAACGGGTAAAATGAATTTTGGTTTTGGAGGAGTATTGACGGCTGCTACGATTGTATTTTTCGCATACATAGGGTTTGATGCTGTTTCTACACAAGCAGGCGAAGCCATTAATCCTAAGAAAGATGTGCCTTTTGCTATTGTAACTTCATTAGTTATCTGTACATTGTTGTACATATTGGTTTCTTTAGTTTTAACTGGTATGGTAAGATACGACCAACTAGACAAAGCTGCTCCGGTAGCGTCTGCTTTTTCAGGAATTGGTATTAATTGGGCAGTATTTATTATTACAATTGCTGCCACTGCAGGTCTAACCTCGGTGATGTTGGTGATGATGTTAGGACAAACTCGTATCTTTTTAGGAATGGCAAAGGATGGATTGATGCCAGCATTTTTCAAGACCTTACATCCTACATTTAAAACTCCTCACAAAAGTACAATCCTAATAGGAGGTATTATTTCTATTGTAGCGGCATTTACTCCAATTGATAAGGTAAGCGAAATGTGCAGTATGGGAACATTGCTTGCTTTTGCTATGGTTTGTGTAGCTGTCATGATTTTAAGGTTCAAAAAACCTGAATTAGAAAGACCATATAAAACGCCTGCAGTTTATCTGGTAGGAACATTAGGCGTTGCTTTTAATTTATTTTTGATGACTCAAGTGAGAGCCGCAACTTGGAATTTTTTCATGATTTGGGGTGTGATAGGTGTTATTGTTTATTACTTATATGGTAAGCGAAACAGCAATTTGGAAAAACAGGGTATAGAATAATTGTTTCATATAAATCTGGTTGTCTTTTAAAGGCTATTATTATATTTAATAGCCTTTTCTATGTTAATGAAAGTAATTATTTTACCTAGTGTTTCGTAAGATTAAATTATTATTAATTGATTTTTTTCATTTCAACAAACAAGAACGAAATGGCGTTTTTGTTCTTTGTATAATCATTGTTTTATTGTTTATTTTTCGCTTATTCATGCCTTATCTGTTGGGCGAGGATGAGGTTGACTTGACAATTAGTAATTCAACATTTAGCGAAGAAGTATATGAAAAAACTCATGTAGATAATCATAAAGATGAACATTTGACTGATAAATTATTTACAACGAAAGAGTTATTTGTATTTAATCCTAATACCATATCGATGGAGGATGCTATAAAATTAGGTTTTTCAAAAAAGTTAAGTACAACTCTTATTAAATTTAGGTCAAAAGGAGGAAAGTTTTATAAGCCTGAAGATTTGAAAAAACTCTATGGTTTAACACCTAAACTTTATAATGAATTGGAATCCTATATTTTGATTCCGGAAACCGTCAATTCGTTCAAACCTGATTCTGTAAAATCCGGTATTTCTTCGTTTTACGAAAAAAAACCAAAAATCCAGCATTTACTAGAATTAAATACGGCAGACAGTCTTTCTATTGTCTATTTAAAAGGTGTTGGCCCTGGATTTACTAAACGAATTATAAAATATCGAACTATGCTTGGAGGGTTTCATTCTATCTCTCAATTAAAGGAAGTGTATGGAATGACTGATAGTTTGTATACGTCTCTTATTTCTCAAATAACATTAGATGCTAAAGTAATTACCTTTATTCCCATTAATGCAATTGATTTTAATTCATTACGCAAACACCCCTATTTTAATTTTCAGACAGCACAAGCTATTATCAACTATCGTTTAAAACATGGGAAGTTAACAGAAGCTATTATCAAATCAATCGGGATATTTAACGAAGAAAAATTAAATCTTATCTTACCATATTTGAATTATTAGTAGTTTATTTTTCTTTTTTGCCTGTTTTCACTAAAATAGTATTTTTACAAGGATGCATAAATTATTAGAATATTTTTGGAAATACAATTTACCTCGATGGTCAATTTTACTGATTGATTTGTTTATATGTGCATTTTCATTAACCCTTGCTTTTTTTCTGAGATTTAATTTTAAATCCATTCCTCAATCTGAATTAGAGAATTTTCCCTTGATCTATTCGGTTGTATTAACGGTTAGATTGGTCTCTTTCATCATTTCTAAAACATATAAAGGTGTTGTAAGATATACTGGTTCCAAGGATGCGAGTCGTATTTTTTTAGTTGTATTTTCAGGAAGTGTGGTATTGTATGTGGTTAATATATTTACAAGACAGCTAATGCTTGGATATTATTTGATACCGCATTCGGTGATTATCATCGATGCATTAGTTACTATTTTTATTATGATTAGTTCTCGATTGGCCGTGAAAGCGATTTATTTTGAAAATAAAAATCCCGAAAAACAGAAAACACAGGTTGTTATCTATGGGGCCGGTGAGAGTGGGATCATAACCAAACGGACTTTAGATAGAGATGCTGCGGTTCGTTATAAGGTAGTAGGTTTCATCGATGATGACGAAAAGAAAAAAGGGAGAAGTTTGGAAGGAGTTTTTGTTTATCCAACGTATAAATTAACTGAATTAATCAAGGAATATGAGGTAGAGTCAGTGATTATTAGTATTCAACATTTATCTCCTCAAAAAAAGAATGTTGTCATTGACCAATGTTTGCAACTTGGTGTCAAAGTTTTAAATGTGCCGCCTGTAGCAAAATGGATTAATGGTGAATTAAGTTTCAATCAGATTAAAGTTATTAATATTGAGGAATTACTTGAAAGAGAGCCTATCAAACTCGATAATGTCCTTATTCATGAGCAATTGAATCAAAAGGTAGTTTTGATTACTGGTGCTGCGGGTTCAATAGGTTCGGAATTAGCAAGACAATGTGCCAAATTTAATCCAATGTTATTGGTTCTTTTAGATCAGGCAGAGAGTCCTTTATATGAATTGGAATTAGAGTTTATTGAACAATCAAGTTATTGTAAATATGAAGTTGTGATAGGTGATGTGAGAAACAAAGAGCGGATGCGTAATGTATTCAATACCTTTAAACCACATATTGTTTTTCATGCGGCAGCTTATAAGCACGTACCGATGATGGAAAACAATCCTTCTGAATCTATTTTAACCAACATTTTAGGAACAAAAACAATAGCTGATTTGGCAGTTGATTTTGGTGTGCAAAAGTTTGTCATGGTTTCTACCGATAAGGCGGTTAATCCGACTAATGTGATGGGTGCTTCAAAACGTATAGCAGAAATATATATACAAAGTTTAGGAAAACAATTTCAAACTAAATTTATCACCACGCGTTTTGGTAACGTATTGGGTTCAAATGGGTCGGTGATACCTAGATTTAAAAAGCAAATAGAGCAGGGAGGTCCTATTACTATTACTCATCCTGAAATTACACGATTTTTTATGACTATTCCGGAGGCTTGTCAGTTGGTATTAGAAGCTGGTTCGATGGGCATGGGAGGTGAAATTTTTGTTTTTGATATGGGTAAATCAGTGAAAATTGTTGATTTAGCTCGAAAAATGATTAAGCTTTCAGGATTAAAAGAGGATACTGATATTAAAATTATTTATACCGGATTGCGTCCAGGAGAAAAATTGTATGAAGAATTGCTTGCTAGTTCAGAAAATACTTTACCAACCCATCATCAGCAAATTTTGATTGGTAAGGTACGTGAATATGAATTTGCTGAGGTTAAACGATTTATTGATGAATTGATTCTATTATTCAATTCACAAAATAATCAGTTAATCGTTTCGAAAATGAAAGAAATTGTTCCTGAATTTGTGAGTAATAATTCTGTTTTTCAAACTTTAGATAAAAACTAGCAACAAACAACTTTCCTTCTGCTATAATTTTTGACGATATATAAATTTAAAATATGAAAAACTGTATTTGTCTTTTACTTATCCTTATTTCAAGTGTAGGTTTTAATTGTTTGTCACAAACAAAATCTGGTGTTAAAGTGGCCGATTTTAAACAGCCTAAGTTGGTTGTAGGTATTGTTGTTGATCAAATGCGGGCTGATTATATATACAGATACTGGAATAAGTTTGGAAATGGTGGGTTTAAAAAAATTTTAAACGACGGTTTTTTTTATAAAAACACGCAATTTAATTACGTGCCCACATACACAGGTCCGGGACATGCCTCTATATATACAGGAACCAGTCCATCAACTCATGGTATTATTGCTAATGATTGGTTTGAGAAGCTAACAGGGCAAATGACATATTGTACTGGTGACTTAACAGTTCAATCCATTGGTTCGGAAACCAAGGCAGGAAAAATGTCACCAAAAAAATTGTTGGTAACTACCATAGGAGATGAGTTGAAATTAAACACCAATCAGCAGTCAAAAGTTTTTGCTATATCACTCAAAGACAGAAGTTCGGTATTGCCTGCTGGGCATACTGCGAATGGGGCTTTTTGGTTGGATGGTAGTACTGGTAATTTTATTTCTAGTTCGCATTATATGAAGGATTTACCGGTTTGGCTTCGACAATTTAATGAATTGAAGTTACCGGCTAAATACTTAAGTCAAGGATGGAAAACGTTGTATCCAATTAATGAATATAAGGAAAGTTTGGCTGACAAAAATAATTACGAACGGGCACCAAATAAAAAAGATACGGCAATTTTTCCGTACACATACCATTCACATATCGAAAAAAATAATTTTGAAATTATCAAAGCCACTCCTTTTGGAAATTCGATTACAAAAGATTTAGCGATAACTTGTTTAAAATCAGAGCAATTAGGTAAGGGGTTTGTTACCGACATGCTATGTGTTAGTTTTTCTTCGACCGATTATGTTGGACATGCTTATGGACCAAGAAGTGTTGAAACAGAGGATGTTTATTTGAGATTAGATAAAGATTTGGAGGAGTTACTGAATCAATTGGATGTATTAGTTGGTAAAGATAAATATGTTTTGTTTTTAACAGCCGATCATGGTGCTTGTGATGTGCCGGCTCATTTAATAGATTTGAAAATACCGGGTGGTTATATGGATGAAGAACAGTTGACAAAAAAAATTAAAACATTTTGTATGACCGAATTTGGAGATAGCTTAGTATTATCTATTAATAATCAACAGTTGTTTTTGAATGAACAGAAGCTTGGGGCAATGAAACTTAACAAAGTTTCGGTAGAGCATACTTTGGCTAATTTTTTACTTTCAATAAATGGTATTGCAGAAGCCTACCCATCAGAGGTATTGAAATATGGTAATTTTACTGATGGCTCATTTAAATCTTTGATTCAAAAAGGTTATCATCATGTCCGAAGTGGAAATGTGGCATTTTCTTATAATCCTGCCTGGATGGAATATCAGGATAAAGGAACTACACATGGGGCTTCGTATAGTTACGATACACATGTTCCTTTGTTGTTTTATGGAGCAGGCATACCTAAAGGAAGTTCCGTCAAAAAAGTCAATATTGTAGATATTGCACCAACCATCTCTATGATGTTACATATTCCTTTTCCAAACGGAACAACCGGTTCTCCTTTAGCTGAAGTTTTAGAAAAGTGACATTAAAACTACTTGCAACATTGGTATAGGTGTTGACCTAACTGTTAACACGTTTAAATTAATGGTATATTAGCTGTATGTTATTACGAGTAAATTACGATAAGCCAAATCCAAAAGATATTCAATTCATAGTGGATTGCTTAAAAAATGACGGGGTTATTATTTATCCTACAGATACTGTTTATTCCATAGGATGTGATATTACCCGACAAAAAGCCATTGAAAAAGTGTGTCGGCTAAAAAATATAAAACCTGAAAAAGCTAATTTTTCATTCGTATGTAGCGACTTAAGTCATTTGTCAAATTATGCTCGACCTATTTCAAATTCTGTATTTCGAATCATGAAAAAGGCATTGCCCGGTCCTTACACATTTATATTGGAAGCTAATAATAATGTGCCAAAACTGTTAAAGCAAAATAAAAAGACAGTAGGGATAAGAGTCCCAGATAATACCATTTGTCAGGCAATAGTTGCTGCACTAGGCAATCCTGTTATTACGACTAGTTTGCATAATCATGAGGATGAAGTGATGGATTATTTTACGGATCCGGAAGTAATACACCGTGAGTATCAAAATAAGGTTGACTTGGTAATAGATGGTGGTTTTGGTAACGTGGATGCTTCTACAGTCATAGATTGTTCCCAAGATGATATACTCGTTTTGCGAGAGGGATTAGGAAGTTTAGATGTGTTAAATTGATTTTAATGTTTGTGTCAATTCGAGAATTTCCAACAAAAAGCTTTGAATTTGAAATATTTAGCTTTTTTGAAGTTAAATTTTAGCATCTGCTGAGGAACACCACTTTACCTGTTTTTAAATAGTAAAATAATATACTGAAATACAGTAATTTAAGTTAAATATCAAGCAAATGAGGAAAAAAAGTGTATACACGGTAATACCAAAAACGCTATTTGTTAGTATACTTGAATTATCAATGCCCAAAGGGTAAAGGATATGGCAGGTGACTAGTTCACTCAATCGCATTGCTTAAAGTTGCGTACCTCACTTACGAAGTGAGGTTTTTTTTGCTTTTAAAAATTTTCAACATTAACAGGTGAGTTTAAAAACTGGAGAGGTGAATTGGAGCAGGTTGATGATGTGCTGGTTATTGGGATTAGGTTGTTAGGTTATATTAAAAGGGTATAATTTACTTCCAATCGATAGGTCTTTCAATAATATATCCATTAGCTAATTTAACAGTATCACTTAATAAAGAGGACTTGAATCTTTGCTCATACCTTTCCAATTGTATAACTCCATCAGCTTTGTTTGCTAAATCGTTAGAATATCTTTTTGGAGGGAAGAAAACATATATTTTATGATTCGGGTCTAATTCTCTTATTAAATTGATTGGAGGAGTTAAATCGCTATCTGCACTTATTAAAATAGACGCATCACATTTATTTAATATAACCCCTCTTATCATCTCAACCGCAATATTTACATCCGTTTGCTTTTCTTCAAAAGTTTTGTATTTATTACCGCCATAACTAACTTCTTTTTGAAGGAATTTACCAAATATTAAGTGGAATTTTGGATTTTGTTTATTTGCAGTGAAAAATAAATCTTGTCTATCTTTTTTGCCTTTGTTATGTTGAACGGCGGTACAATAGTATATGTTTTCTAACTGTTGATGCGGCTTTAAAAATTGAAAACAGAATTTATGAACGTCTAACCAATAATATTTTTTCCAACCCTTACCTCGAAGTCCGAAATAAAAATTAAAACCATCTATGTAAACGTTAACTCTTTGCATAAAAAAAGCCCCTTTCAGGGCTGGGCCTTAAGATTTCTCACTTAAGGGGGGTAATGCCTTTCGGCTCAACAAATATACTATGGAAAAACTTAAAAAAAAAGATAAATAACGTAAGTAATTAAAAATCAATTGTTAAAAAGAGAATCGCCATAAAAAATAAACGATTTATTAAAAAGGCAAGAAAATTAAACCTAAGCAACCTTCCCTCTGTACAAATGCTTTTGAAACTCAATAAATAAATATCGTTTAAAATTATAAAATGCTCTCTTATTTATTTCGTCTGATGTCAAAACTAAATACCCTCCACAATTTTAATGTGCAAATTGGTTAATGATTTTTTATTGCATTTGCGAATCGCCATTTATGATTTTTCAACGATGGCTATTTCTTCCTCCGTTAAATCATAAAGCTTATAAACCATTTGGTCTATTTCTTTATCCGTTGCATCAATTTTGTTTTTTAACTCCAATACTTTTTTTGATTCAGTATTAAAATACTCTTCCCATTCAGCTTCATCAGATAAAGACAACTTAATTTTCTTTTTAGCTAATTCTTTAATGAAATCTGAATACGAAAGTAAATACCAGTCTTCTAATTTTTTTGGTAAGCTATCTAAATTGAATTTTCGCTCTATACTTCTTTGAAATTTTAGAGATTGGATTTGAAGCTCTCTATTTAAAGTCAACATTAAGTCTGCTTTTTGCACAAATAATGATTGTTTTTCTTTTTCAATCTTTAAAATTGGAAGATTTCTAATTTCACTTAATGTTGTTTGGCGAAAATCATCTTTAGTAGCAATAGATGAAGTATTAACATATAAATATGAAATAAAGTTACTTGCTAGTAATGAAAGAACATATTTTGGATGAAAGTCATTATTTGTAATTATAAATGGGTTTACATCTTTTTTAAATACTATTTTGTTTTCTGTATAAGAAACGGTCAATCGGTCTTGTCGATTTATTAATCTTCTAAATAATATTTTTGGTATTGCTTCGTAAAATTGAGTTAATGATTGTTTATCAGTCATATCTGTGTAGCCAATTTTATCTTCTAAAAAAAGATATTGATAAACTTGCCCTTCAACTAAGTATGGATAGAGATTTTTATTATCTGTGTTTTCAGAAAAAATTATAAATCTGCTAGGGGACAATCCTTGAGTAGATATGGAAATTTCTCCTAAAGTTATTGAGTCTTTTTGATTTTTAAACTTACTGTATAATGATTGTGTTTCTGTATTTAAAATAATACGCCAATTTGATTTATCCATTGTGGATTCTTCAACCAACTGAAACTTTATATTTTCTAACGCTTTTAAAGGGAAGTTCTTTTCAAAACAAAATATTTTATATGATTTCCCACTTTCTCTATTTTTTATAATAACAATACCTGTATCAACATAGGCACCTTCAAAAACATTAAATGGAAGATTTATTATTTCGCTTAAATCATATTTTTTAAATAAATACTCTCTGACTTTCGAATAATTTTCTCCTGTTTGCCAAGTAACAGTAGTTATAAATCCAAGTGTTCCATTGGTTTTAAGTAAGTTCAAAGCCATTAATTTAAAAATTACAGATGTATCATATTTTCTTTCTAATACATTGTAAGTTTTTTTGTAAAACCCTTTTTCTATATCAGATATATTTTCCAACCCAACGTATGGAGGATTACCAATTATTATATCAAAGCCGTGTTTTTTTTCTTTCTCTGCGTTGTATTTAACTTTAGCTTCATGAAACTCGTTAAACAAACCATGTCCATCATCTTTGTAATTGCCCATGCTATCTTTGGTTACAAAAACATTTTTTTGTGTTAAGCGAGTATCAACATTAACATAATTTTTATCTGGCATTGCATTTTGAAACACCTGCGGAAACTCTTGCTCCCAATTAAAAGCCTTATCTCCTGCTACTATAACATCATCAATTAATGAGTTGCCACATTTAATATTGCTATTTAAGTCGTTTAGTTTACGGTTTGGTTGTGCGGTACGAAGCCATAAGGATAGTTTTGCTATTTCAACAGATTCTTCGTTTATATCAACGCCAAATAAGTTGTTTTCTAAAATACTTCCTTCAACATCGCTCAATACTAAGGCATCGCCAAATAACTTAGCTTGTAGTTCATCAATGTATCTGTGTTCAGTAATTAAAAAATCGAGTGCTTGGTTTAAAAATGCACCAGAGCCACAAGCAGGATCGCAAATAGTTAATTGCAATAACCAATTGCGGTACTCATTTAATTTATCTGTTAAAGCTTGTGTTGTTTTCTTTTGGCGTTTTTTATCAATGGTATAGTCGCTTTCTACTAGTTGTAATGCTTCCTTTTTTTCAAGGCAAAGTTTACCAACTGTATTGTCAACTATGTATTTGGTAATGTATTTAGGTGTATAAAACACACCATCTTTTTTACGCTTAGTTTTTGTTTTATCTATTTCCTGCCCTTCAAGTTGTGCTTTTATTTCGTCAAGGTCGTTAAGGGAGTTTTCGAAAATATGCCCTAGTACATTTACATCAACTTCACTGGCAAAATCATAATTACTTAACTTTTCGGTGTGAGCAAACAATAATTCATCTTCAATTTTAATGTCGTTTAATAAATCATCTGTTTTAAACAAACCACCGTTATAGGCATAAATTTGAAATTCCTCAACTTGCTTGCTAGCTGTTTGGCTAAAGGCAGGTAATGATACGGTTGCTCCGCAATCCAAATCATTAAAATAAATTTTATATCGGTCGTAAAGTGAAACTTCAATACGCATGTTGCGGAGCTGTTGCCATTCCTTATTAATTCTAAAAATTAAATTGGTGGGTAATAATTGGCGGTCTTCGGCAAAAAAGATGAATAAAAAACGGTCTAATAATTTTTGTGATTTCTTAAACAGCTCTAATGGTTCATATTGAGGATTCAGTTTTACTAAACTGTGGTATAGTTCGTTTTTAAATTGTGAATAATCATGGTAAAGTTTCTTTGTTATTAAACTTTCTTGGCTAACTGATTCGTCTTTTATTTGCTTTGGTAGGCCTTTGGCTATACTATCATAAGATAAACAGATGTATAGTAATTCAAATTCTTTTTCGGTTAATGTAAACAAATTGAACTCTGTATATTCAATGGCATTATCAATATAAAAACGAATTTTCTCGAAATTTGATGTGATTACATATTCACATTCGGGTTGGTTGTTTTTATAACTAAAGGCTTGAACTTCAATTTTATTTAAATCGGTTGTATTAGTGCCTTTTAATTCGATTACTGCTTTTACAATTTCATTAATGATAATTGCACCATCTGCCTTTTTACTGTCCTTAACGTTTTTATATTCGGTTGTTAGATTAAAATTTGGTGTTGGGTTTTTGGTGTAACCTAAAACATTAACAAATAAATCTATTAAAAATTCACCTTGATATTGTTCTTCTTTACTGCCTCTTATGTTTTCTTGAATGGTGGCATTATGGAAATGGGCTCTAAACTTAGCGTAAGCATTTTGTAATGTTTGCTTATCTAAAGTTTGTATATATTTATTAATTACTGAGTTCTGAAAAAATGCCATAAATTTTTATAGTAGTATTTAGAATTAAAAGCTTCTATTAAAATGAAAATTACAGAATATTGAAGAATTGGAGAGCAAAAAAAAGGAGGTATTTGTAAACTACTTCTTCACATTTAAGATGAGTGCAAAGTGCAATCCCATATATAAAGGTTTGCACTTTGCACCCGTGGATATTTTTTGATTAAACATTTGATTTTAAAGGATTTAAGTAGTAAACGATTTCTTTGTTTATTGCACGCGTGCAAAGTGTGTGGTTTACCTCATTTTACTCGATGACAATGGCATAATATGTTGTATTAAACATAAAAACGTTACGAAATTTGGTATTGATCCCAGCCTTCTCCTCAACTAAATTCCTAAAAAAGAAAAACCCTTAACTTTTTATAGTCAAGGGTTCATGATTTTTAATCGTGCTCCCACCTGGAATCGAACCAGGCACCTACTGATTATGAGTCAGTTGCTCTAACCGAATGAGCTATAGGAGCAATTTGAACTAAAATTCAAATTTGGTTTGCAAAAATATATATTTGTACGACAATAACAAAATTAATATGACTAAAATAAAAAATATTATTTTTGATCTTGGCGGTGTCATCATTAATCTCGATATAGATCAAACCGTCAAAGAATTTAATCGGTTGTCTCAAACCCCATTTGAGTCAATTTACACACAACTTCAACAATCGCCTCTTTTTGATTGGTTCGATAAGGGCGAAATTTCGGAATATTCGTTTTTCGAAGAATTACAGCATGCTTTAGGAACTTCTATTTCTCATCAAAACATCATACATGCATGGAATGCGATGTTACTTGATTTTCCGTTACGCAGATTAGAACTATTAAAAACATTACAGCCTAATTATAGGTTATTTTTACTGAGTAATACGAATGAAACACATATTACGGAATTTGAAAAAATACTATATGAACAGCATGGATATAAGAATCTTGAATCGTTTTTTGAAAAGGTTTATTACTCTTGTAGAATAGGTCTTAGAAAGCCAAATTCAGATATTTTTGAATTTGTCTTAAAAAATCATGGTTTAGAACCGAAAGAAACTCTATTTATAGACGATACGCTACAACATGTAGAAGGAGCAAAAAAAGCAGGTATTAACGGAAAATTACTTAAAAAAAATGAGGAAGTAGACGAACTATTACGGTATATGAATCTAGTTTAAATGCAAAGAATTTTATTTTTTTCTAATGTAAATTCTGTTTTTTCCTAATCCTATTTTGTTGAAGAAATGGGTAAAAGATACACCAAGTACACCAATACCATACTTCATACTTCTTTTAAAATTGATTGAACTTGCTTCAGGAAAATATTTTGTAGGGCAGGTAATTTCAGCTATTTGAAAACCGGCATAAAATATCTGAGAAATCATTTGATTATCAAACACAAAATCATCAGAATTTTCATGATAACTAATAGTTTCCAAAATTTCTCTGTTAAAGGCGCGGTAACCGGTATGGTATTCGCTCAATTTTTGATTAATTAATACATTTTGTGAAAGAGTCAAAAAACGGTTAAAGATATATTTATACATTGGCATACCTCCTTTTAATGCACCTTTCCCTAAGATTCGTGACCCAAAAACGGAAGGATATAAATCATTAGCAATGATGTAACTCATACTATGAATTAATTTGGGAGTATATTGATAATCCGGATGTAACATAATAACGATGTCTGCACCAATTTCAAGTGCTTTATCATAGCATGTTTTTTGGTTTCCGCCATAGCCCTTATTTTTTTCATGACGAATAACATGTTTAATACCTAAAGATTTTCCAACCTCAGCTGTATTGTCTGTGCTATAATCGTCTACTAAAACAACGTCATCCACAATGTCAAATGGAATTTCATCGTACGTTCTTTTAAGGGTTAAGGCTGCATTGTAAGCAGGCAATACTACAACAATTTTTTTTCCGTTAATCATACCTGCAAAAATAACAAAGTTTATATAATTTGTATAACTCTATAAAAATATAATTAATTTAGAGCACCCAATTGAAAACGAAAGTATTACATAGTTATCTTCTTAAAGCTTATCTACCACCATTTTTTTTGACCCTATTTATTGGTGTTTTTGTATTTTTTTTGATTCATGTATTTACCTATATGGATGATATTGTGGGAAAGGGAATGGGATTTTGGATTCTGACGCAGTTTTTTTCTTACTCATTTCTTACATTTATTCCTATAGCAATGCCATTGGCTGTGCTTTTATCCTCTATTATGACTTTTGGCAATTTGGCTGAAAATTATGAGTTGGCAGCCATGAAATCTTCTGGACTATCATTATTTAAAATTATGAAACCTGTTTTGGGTTTTATTATTTTGTTGTCGGTATTCACGTTTTTCTTCAACAACTTTATTTTGCCCGAAATTACGCTGAAATCTGCCCGACTGTTGTGGGATATTCGTCAGTCTAAACCAACGCTGAATATTAAGGAAGGTATATATTATAATCAATTGGATGGGTATAGTATTAAGGTTGGAAAAAAAAGCAAAGATGGGAATACATTATATGACTTGAATATTTACGACCATTCAAATGCTGCGGGTAATAATATTCAGCTTTATGCTGATAGTGGAAAAATGAAAACATCGGCAGACACTAATTTTCTGCAAATACAATTGAATAATGGGACCAGGTATGAGGACATCCTGCAAGAAGAAACTCATAAAAGAACTCGTCCTTTGATGCAAATGATTTATAAAGAGCTCAATATTAATGTGGATATGAGCGGGTTTAAAATGAAAGAAACTCAAGAGGAATTATTTAAAGGACATCATGAAATGATGAATGTTTGGCAAATTGATCGTGAAATAGATACCATGAATTTGGATATTACAAAAAAACATCAAAATTTGAACGCTCAATTTTCTAATTTTTTCTTAGGTCGTACTTTTCGAACATCAGTTTTAAATCGGTCATGTGCATCTGTTCAAACATTTTACGCTTCGCTTAATAAAGATGAATTTAAAAGGGCTGTTGAAAATGCGCAAAATTTAGCGAGAAGCTCCAGCAGTTTCATCGACTCCATTAACGAAGAAATCAAAAATAAGGAAATGGTTAGGCTTCAGTATGCTGTAGGTTGGCATAAAAAAATAAATATTTCGTTTGCCTGCATTGTTTTGTTTTTTGTAGGCGCTTCTTTGGGAGCTATTATTCGGAAAGGAGGCATGGGGTTACCGGTAGTGGTGGCAGTTTTATTTTTTCTTTTATATTATGTCGTAACTATTATTTTTGAAGATTTGGTTATCGAAGAGTTTTACACGGTTGTTTTCGGAACATGGTTTCCCTTGATGTTGTTTTTACCATTGGGCATTTTTTTAACCTATAAAGCAGCAAAGGATTCAGCTTTATTTGATTTGACGGCTTATATAGAACCTATAAAACGTTTATTTAAGAAAAAAACAACTATCTAATGATGAAAATCCTTCAACTTTGCAATAAAGCACCCTATCCGGCAAACGATGGTAGTTCAATTGCAATTTGCACATTAGCTGAGGGATTAGCCGACAATGGTGTAGAATTACATTTACTACCAGTAAATACCAAAAAGCATTTTAAACCCGATGCCAATATTCCTATACACTTTAAGGATAAAACGCATTACCAATCGGTTTTTAAAAATACCAATACTACTCTTTGGGGCGCGTTATTAAATTTGTTTTATTCTCAATCTTATTTTGTAAGCCGATTTTATTTTAAGGAATATGAAGACCTTTTAATTAAAAAATTACAATCTACTAAATTTGACATTATTCAGCTCGAAGGTGTTTTTATGTGTTCCTATATTTCAACAATAAAAAAATACTCAAAAGCTCCAATTGTGCTAAGAAGTCATAATGTAGAACATCAAATTTGGGAGCGTCATTTATTTCATGAAAAAAATCCGTTAAAAAAAGTTTATTTAGGGATACAAAACGAGCGATTGAAGGTTTTTGAAATCAATGCTTTTCAAAAAGTGAATGCTATTGTTACTATTACGGATGAAGATAAAAAAACAATTTCAGAAATATGCCCACATCAATCCATACATACCTGTTTAACGGGTATTGATTTAGAAAAATATTTTCCGGTAAAAAAGGCCAAGCATCCAAATACGTTGTTTCATTTTGCGTCGATGGATTGGATGCCCAATGTAGAAGCTGTTGAATGGTTAGTGACTTCTGTTTGGCCACATGTGTTGAAAAATAAACCGGATGCTCAATTAGTTTTAGCAGGCCGAGGAATGCCAGAACATATCAAAAAAATGGCTTCTAAAAACATACAAGTATTAGGACAAGTAAGCGATTCATCAGATTTTTATCGTACTTACGATATTATGTTAGTTCCTTTATGGTCGGGTAGTGGATTAAGAATTAAATTAGTAGAAGGCTTAGCTTATGGTAAAAGTATTATTACCACTACTATTGGAGCCGAAGGCATACCTTACACAAACCTAAAACATATTCAAATAGCAGATTCTGAAATAGATTATGCACATGCCATTGTATCTTTATTAAACAATGATCATTTAAAAGAAGGTTTGCAAAAAGGAGCAAGAGAGTTGGCTGAAATCCATTTCGATTATAAGAGAATAGCTAATGAATTAATCACGTTTTATAAAACACTTTTAGTGATATGATTTCGATTTCTTCATAAAACTAAAATGATTTTAGTCAAAAAAGTGAAGCAAAAATACAAGGCTTGTAAATTAAAGATATAATATATACATTTGGTTATAAATCAAAAAAAATGAAGAAGCTCATTTTACCCATTTTTACATTTTTTCTTTTAGGCTCTGTTGTTTTTTTTTCATGTAAATCCAAAACAGATGGTTCTATTTCTCCTGATTATAAATCTGAGGTAAAGGGTGGAACAGGTGGTAATCCAAGTGTCACAAATGTAACTACTACAGGTGTTACAGCTACGGTTTCTCCTTATCCTAGTTCCGTGTTATCAGGTGTTGGAGTAGGTGGGGCGTGGTCTAGTTCTGGTTGTCAAACAGGACAAACAAGTTTAAGCAATTATAATCAAAATACGTTTACTACGATTACAGTTGATTTTTTTGGCCCCCCAACTAATGGAACTTATCAATTGGTTTCTTCCAAATCATTACTTAAAGCTGGAAAAGCATTTATGACAGTAACAAACCCTCCGAGTCAAGATGAAGCAAGTGTTTGGTACTCTTCAGGCGGAACTATTAATGTAGTAGTTAGTGGAGCAAGTATTACAGGTACTTTTTCAAATATTATTTGTTATAAAACTCCTGGCGCATTTTATTCAGTAACCGTATCAGGGCAGGTAGGTTGTTTATAATTTTAAAAAACAGTAATTTCAAGGCTCTGCAAATTAAGCAGGGCCTTTTTTAGTTTACGAAAACACTCCAGTACATAATTAATCAACTAAAAAACACCTACTCGCTCGATGTGAGAGCGCTTTCTTTGATGCGAATAGGTGTGGGGATTATCTTATTGGTTGATTTATTTATAAGGTCTTTGTCTATAAAGGCTTTTTTTACAGATGAAGGTGTATTACCTCTCAATGCTTTGCAGCATTTTTTCGGAAATACCAATTATATATCCTTGCACACTATTAGCGGTGAATTGTGGTGGCAAATTATTCTTTTTGTTATAAATGCTTGTTGCGCGGTAGCTTTATTAATAGGTTATCGGACACGTTTTTTTACTTTTATGTGTTGGGTATTTCTAATATCACTTCAAAATCGGAATCCTTTTATATTGCAAGGGGGCGATGACTTGCTGAGGTTATTATTATTTTGGGGATTGTTTTTACCATGGGGAGATTTTTATTCAGTACTTTCTTCTCCATCTCGAACACATGAATTTTCATTGCCCGCCATAGGCTATTTGCTACTAACTTGTTCTGTTTTGTTTTTTTCCGCACTTTTAAAAACCTCTCCAGAATGGCACACAGAAGGAAGTGCTGTGTATTATGCTTTAAGCCTTGATCAAATACGATTACCTTTTGGAACCTTTATTTATCAGTTCCCTGGGCTCATGCGTGTTTTGACATATGTGGTGTTTTATATTGAATTATTAGCGCCGTTGTTGGTTACTATCCCCTTTATACCCTCTAAAATTCGATTGGTCGCAATCTGTTGTATAATAGGTCTTTATGTAAGTATTGCGCTTAGTTTATACGTTGGTTTATTTTATATTATTGGAATAATAAGTATGGTCGGTCTATTTCCTTCGGCAGTTATGGATAGGCTAGAATTAAGATTTATTAGAGCTAAAACGGTCATAAAAACTTCAAATACGTCAGTTCAAGAACTAAAAGCATGGAAAAAAATAGTCAGATATTTTAAACATGGTGCAATTGCCATGACAATTATTTTTTGTCTTTTCATAAATATGAGTAATCTGCCTGCATTTCCGTATGAATTAAATACAACATTTTTTAAATGTATGAAGTTTCTAAAATTAGATCAAAATTGGGGAATGTTTTCTCCATATATACTAAAAGATGATGGTTGGTTTGTATATAGTGGTTTTGATGCAAATGGCAAACATATCGATATAAAGCATAATTTAGATTCAGTGGTATTTTCTAAACCTCAATACCTTGTTGCCGATCAGGAAAGTGACAGATGGAGAAAATTTGAGGAAAATTATACCTCTATAAATAATAACTTTATGCGACCTTATTATTGTAAGTATTTGTTAAATAAGTGGAATAATGAACATCCTGAAAAACAGATTTTAAACTTGACCATTTATTTTATGAAAGAAACCAGCTTGCCTAATTATCAAACTAAGCCATTGAAAAAAATAGTGGCTTGTGATTGCCAACAATAAAACAGGGATAAAAAACGACCATCGATTTATATATGCAAATTAAAACGATTATCAAATACATTAATTATTGGCTCACTTCATTTACGGAACATGATTTACATTCACCATTTTTATATAATTTTTATATGGAATCGGTTAAAAACGAATACATGTTTGGGGATTTTGAAGCTTTAAATGTTGTTAGAAATAAGCTTCGTTCGGATAAAAGTATACTCCAAATTGTTGATTTTGGGGCTGGTTCAAAAAAAATGAATTCAAACGAAAGAAGCATCAGTCGAATTTCTAAATATGGAATAGCTTCACAAAAACAGGCTGAATTTTTATATCGATTAGTGAATAAATTTTCGCCTAAAATCATTGTAGAGCTAGGAACATCCGTTGGTTTAACAACGTTGTATTTATCGCAGGCAAATTCTAAATCTACTATATACACAATCGAAGGATGCCCTAATTTATTTAAATTTTCAAAAGCGCTTTTCAATACTCAGAAAGTCAAAAATATTAATTCACTAAATGGTAATTTTGATTTGGAATTCCCCAAAATTTTATCCAAAATCGAAACATTAGATTTATTGTATGTAGATGGCAACCACACTTATCAATCGACTATCAATTATTTCAATATGGCACTTGCAAAAAAAAATCCTCATTCCATTTTTATATTTGATGATATCAATTGGAATGAGGATATGCAAAAAGCTTGGAAAGAAATTTATTCAAATACAGAAATCACATTAAGTCTTGATTTTTTTTATTTTGGAATTGTATTTTTTAGAAAAGAACAACTTAATAAGGAACATTTTACCTTAAAATTTTAAAATTGTACAAATCATAAACATGGTGTGATTTATTTTGCTGTAAGAGTGATATAAGGAATTATCATTTCCTCTAAACTTACCCCACCATGTTGGAAAGTGTTTTTATAATATTGGACATAATGATTAAAGTTGTTTGGATACGCAAAAAACTTGTCTTCACGTGCAAAAATATATCGAGTACTCACATTTTGTTTTGGCAAGAAAGCTTCGGCCGGGTTTTTAATTTCAAATACCTCCTTCGGATTGTAATCTAAAGCCTTACCTTGTTTGTATCTTAAATTTGTATTCACACTTTTGTCACCAATCACCTTCGTTGGTTCTTTTACGTGAACTGTTCCGTGATCGGTGGTAATAATTAATTTGGCATTTTTAGAAGCAATAAATTTAATCATATCTAATAAGGGCGAATGTTCAAACCAAGAAACCGTTAGACTTCTATAAGCAGGTTCATCATCCGCTAATTCTCGAATCATTTCTAATTCAGTTCTGGCATGGCTTAGCATATCAACAAAATTATAGACAATTACATTTAATTTATTATTCATTAAGTTAGACATGTTTTCAGATAACTTTTTTCCAGCTGAAAAATTGGTAATTTTGTTATAGCTTATTTTAATGTCTTTTCCCAAACGTTTTAATTGTGCTTTCAGAAAATCTTCTTCGTGTAAGTTTTTACCGCCTTCATCCTCATCATTTTTCCACCAATCTGGGTAGCGTTTTTCCATTTCGCTAGGTAATAATCCTGAAAATAGAGCATTTCGAGCGTATTGAGTAGCCGAAGGAAGAATACTGAAAAATAATTCTTCATTATCTATTTTGAAATAATCTTGAATAATAGGCTGAATGACTTTCCATTGATCGTATCGTAAATTATCAATCACAACAAGAAAAGTACAAGCGTTTTGGTCTAATTGAGAGAAAAATTTATTTTTTAGCAAGGTATGGCTCATTGTTGGAATATTTTTGCTACTGCCATTTAACCAACTGAGGTAATTTTTTTCGATAAATTTGAAAAATTGCAAATTAGCGTCAGCTTTCTGCATTCTGAGGACTTCTAACATACCCTTGTCTTGGTTCTTATCTATCTGTAATTCCCAATAAACGATTTTTTTAAAAACCTCTTGCCATTCTTGCCAATCTAAATTATCCGATAATGACATGCCGATTTGAGTAAAATCTTTTCGGTATTCGGTATTCGTTTTTTCAGAAACCAAACGTTTATTATCGAGCGCCTTTTTAAGTGACAATAATATTTGATTAGGATTTACCGGTTTGATTAAATAATCTGCAATTTTGCTACCGATAGCATCTTCCATGATGTATTCTTCTTCGCTTTTGGTAATCATAATTACCGGCAAATCCGATTTAAGTTGTTTAATTTTCGATAAAGCCTCTAATCCGGAAATACCGGGCATATTTTCATCTAATAATACAGCAGATAAATTAGAGTTTTCTTTAACGATATCAATCGCTTCATCTCCACTTAATGCCGGTACAATGTCATAGCCTTTGCTATTTAAAAATAAAATATGTGGCTTCAGCAAATCGATTTCATCATCGGCCCAAAGAATAGTAATTTTTTCCATAGTCATATAATTACTAAGATACGTTGTATCTTGTATTTTATTGTGGGAATTAACGATTGTTAAGTATTTATTGCAGCAAAGGCATTGCACGCAAAAAGTCCAGCTGTTTCTGTTCTCAAACGACTTTCGCCAAGCGATACAGGCAAATAATTTGAAGCTAAAGCTAACGAAATTTCATCTTTTGTAAAATCTCCTTCCGGACCAATTAATACTGTAAACGATCTGTTAGGAACGATATAGCCTTTAATAAATTGCTTAGTTTCTTTGTCGCAATGCGCTATAAGCTTTACATCAGATGAGTACGTTTTACAAAACTCTTTTAGGTCAATTAAAGGATTTATTTTGGGTAAATAGGCTTGTTGACTTTGTTTTAGAGCAGCTTCGGCAACTTTTTTAATTCGTTCGTCTTTTACCACTGTTCTTTCAGAATTTTTACATTTAATGAATGAAATTTCGTCTATCCCAATCTCTACAGCTTTCTCCACAAACCATTCTATTCGTTCAATATTCTTTGTGGGGGCAATAGCTACATGTAATGAATAGTTTCTGGTAGGCTTTACAAGTTTTTTGTCAGTTAATGAAACAGCGCATTGCTTAGCGTGAGCGGCCTCTATCTTACCCACCGCTATAGTTCCATTTCCGTCTATAACTTGGATGCAATCGCCTACTTTGTGTCGTAATACTTTTACGCAATGCAAAGATTCGTCTTCATTTAAAATGGCGACATTATTTTGTATAATTCCAAAAAATGTGTTCATCAATATTTGAAAGGAACAGTTATTACCACTTTGACTTCAACAGGTCTATTAGCAACTTTAGCTATTTCCCAATCGGGTAATAGTTTAACTAAACGCATTGCTTCTTCATTACATCCAAACCCCAAAGGTTTAATTATTTTGAAATTTTTTAATTTCCCTTCTTTCGTAACGGTACAAATAATATCCACAGTGCCTTTAATACCATTTCTATCAGCATTTCTTGGATAACGTAAGTTTTGTTCGAAAAAATCATACATTGCTTTGTCTCCACCTTTAAATACTGGAGTTATGTATAATAAAGTAGTATCTATAACTGGTATAACTACTTCTTTTTTCTTATCTTTTTTATTGGATGATTTAGTTGCATTCACAACTCTCTTAAGGCTATCTGAAGGAAAAACTTCACTAGCCTCAAGATGCGCAGAAAATAGAACAAATGAAAAAAATAATAGAAATACCTTCATATTTAAGTCATATTGCTTTTTTGTTGTCAATTTTATCTTAGCCCCGTCATGACATGGATTTATTTCAATCATTTTCACTTCCTGTTTAGGGTTTAGGTATAAGTTTTTTGACATTACTATATTACAAAAAAATCAACCTATATTTTTACATTTTTTTAACTTTTATCATTTATTTATTAAACAACAATTTGTCAAAAACCTAACGAAGGGTTTGAGGTATATTATTTTAGATAAAACGTTGGCGATATATCTTAAAATAGAATTAATAAAAAAGCTTCAATCCTTTTAATAGCAAGAATATACTATAATAATATTAGCGGAAAATTTTAAATGTGTCCCAATCATTTTTGGAAGTGTCTCAGTTCATTTTATACAATAAGCTTGGAGTTTTACTTTGCTGATAATATAATTATTAACAATTAAAAAATCATGATTATGAAAGTAAAAGATGTAATGACTGCTGAAACTGTAAAGTATTGTTCACTGGAAACGAATTTAGCCCAGGCTTCAAAAATAATGAAAGAGGCTAATCGTGGAGCTTTGCCTGTGGTTGATAAGGATCAAAAAGTAATTGGTATAATTACTGACCGAGATATAGCTCTTTCTTTAGGGTCTAAAAATGGGAAAGAATTGGCTGAATTGAGTGTTCAGGAAATATTACCAAGTTCGAAAATCTATACAGTTAAGCCTGAGGATACAATTACAGATGCTTTACGCGAAATGAGAAAAAACAAAATTGGTAGATTACCTGTAACCAATAAGGATGGTAAATTAAAGGGAATGATTTCTATAAATACGCTTCTTTCGCATGCGATACAAGAAAAAGAAGATTTAGGAAATGCAGCAGCTAAAGATGAAAATCTTGCTAAAACAATTAAAACGCTTTTTGATAGAAATAATGCTACAAAAGCAACAAAAAAAGAAAAAGAGGCTCATTTAGCAGAAGCGATGCAGTTCTAAAAACGAAACATGCGGGTTAAATGCCCGCATGTTTATTTAAGTGAATTTAGATTTATGAAAAAGTATGAGGGAAATCACTTTTTGTTTTGATGCCCCTCATGAATTAGCATTATAGATTTAAATATTATTGTTCCATTAATACCGTATGGAATGAATTTTTATTTTAAAATATCTGGATTCTTTTTGCTGCTTTTATTGAGCATTCAATCAAAGGCATTGGGCTATAAGGATTCGTTATGTACCAAATATCCGAGTTCTCAACACCAATTATCTTTAATATGGTTTAACTCGGGTTATCGCGTGCCTGTGAACAAACAAAACATATTAAATTCTGGGCATGGGCTTTATGTTGAGTTGGGAATTAATCCGGGAACTTTGATTTCAAAGGATTTAGTGCTTGCTATATATGGAGGTTGGGCATTTATGGATAAGGCTTGGAACACTTTTTTTAATAAGGATTTTTCTAAGAATTATAAAAATGCCATGATTCAACAAGAAAATCAGTCTTCGCTTGATTCGGCTGTTATTCAATCAAGTAGTTTACTTTTTGATACTAAAACAGGCAATTCGATATCGATGCCTGGTTGCGAAATGAATTCATTTCATAATTATGCAATGTATTTTGGAATAGTTATTAAGTTACCTCATAAAAATTCCCCTATTTTGAAGCTCTATAAAGGTTCATTGCGCAGTCATTATCAAGGAGATGGTAATATTGTGTCAAAAAATATGGATTTTAACATTTTTGAAATTAGACGAATGATGTATGGAGGTGAACTAATGGTATTACATACAAATCAAAT
The DNA here is from genome assembly GCA_945860225.1 of Chitinophaga pinensis. Classification (GTDB taxonomy): domain Bacteria; phylum Bacteroidota; class Bacteroidia; order B-17B0; family Aurantibacillaceae; genus UBA4416. The sequence goes on from CAMAPT010000010.1 coordinate 107,555, forward strand.
GTTTAAAAAAGAAAAAAATATTAAAACATCGAGAAAAAGAGGTCATGGTGCTTTAAGTATCTATTACGAAACGAGTAATTTTTATAATGCATCGCTTTATTTTTATGATGGCGTAAATAGAAAAACGATTCCGTTTAAAAATTTCATAAAACAAGATTTTTTGACACACTATAAAAGGGAAGTTTTTTGGGGATTTAAACTTTCGTATTATCTTTTTTAACAAAGCGGCTAATTTAATACCCAGTTTAAAAAAATTACCTCAATATTTTGCAGTTGACTTTTTTAATTGTCTTTTTGGTAAATGTCGGGCGCAAACTGCAATATTCCCTCTTTATTAACCCAAGCTGTAAAGTAGCTGAAATATATTTTAATTGGATTTTGAAGACGAATTCTTGTCGTTTTTTCGCTCCATATTAGACTATCTATTTTATTGTTCGTCCAATTTTTATCTATTTTGAGAATATATTTAGATAAATCTACTGCCTTTGACAAACGAACACATCCGGAACTGAATGTACGAGGAAAAAAATTGAATAATCGTTTCGAAGGTGTATCATGCATATATACTAGGTGTTTATTTGGAAAGATGAATTTGACTACACCTAATGGATTTTCAGGTCCTGGATTTTGAATTATTTTGTAAGGACAAGCATATTCATCAATTTTATCCCACGAAATTGCAAATGGATTGATTGGTTGTTGTCTCAAAAAAACTTCCATATCATGATCGATAATGTATGACGGATTCACTTTGATTTTGGGTAAAATATCTTTTCTTAAAATGCCTGGAGGAACTATCCAATAAGGGTTAAATTCAATTTCGTTCAATTCAGCAGTTAGTTCAGGTGTTTTTCTATCGGGTTTCCCAACAATCACCTGCATTTCTATAACAGATGTTTGATTAGAAATCATATTGAGCATTCCTGAAGCTATATTAACGAATAGAAATGGTTTTTCGGTTTCTGTTTTGAACTGTTCCCAACGTTTCATATTTATTTCGATTTGATGTATTCTTTTTTCAACAGACACATTCATTGCTCGTAATGTTTTCGCATCTATGATTCCTGTTTCCGGCATAGAATGATTTTTTTGAAATGTTTTTACGGCTTTTTCTAAAGAAACATCAAAAGTGTCCGTCATATTAATTGATTCTCGATGGAGTTCATCGGTGATGGTTAATCGCAGTTTTATTTTTTTTACTCTTTGGTCCACCATACCCAATTGAAGTATTTTACCAGTTTTTATATATTCCCATCCACCTTTTTTTTTAAGTTGATGATAGTTTTCTAAATGTGATGAGAGTTGTTTTTGCTGAAATTCTTTTTCAATGAAATTATTTTGAGAAAAAAATAGAAAAATCCAGAAAGAAATAAGATGGTAAAACATCGATAAATAGATCAGTTGTTTTTGAAATTGACTAGCAACAAAGCAAGATTTAAGGTTCTGGTATTCATAAAAAAACGCCTCATTATGAGGCGTTTTTTTATTTTTTTAATATTTCATCGATTAAAAAGTGAAAACTTCTGATTCGATTTCGATATTGTTTTCTACTTTGCTCACTCCGGGTGCAGACCAAACAGCATTTTCAGCATCATTTTTTTCTGCCCAAGAACGTACGCGACCACTCAAGGTTACTTTATTCCCATTGACATCAATATTGATTTTTTCGGCATCAACCGTCGCGCTTCGGTGGAAAGCGGCACCTACCTTTTGTTTTAATTCTTTAGACACAATCCCAGCTTTAATAGTGATATTATTAACAATGCGTTTAACACCAATTAAGTTTTCTATTTGCATGACTGCTGATGTTTTTTGAAACTCCCAATCAACCTCTCCATCAAGGGTCACAACACCATTCTCTACCTTCACTTTTATTTTTTCTTCATTAATAGCGCTATGCCATTTAAGCGCATTGATAATAGTTTGGGCAATTTCTGTGTCATTTTTAATCAAACTTCCGGCAAACTTCACTTCAATGTCTTCGGCCACTGCTTTTACGCCAGCTACTCTTTTGGCTGCTTTTTCGGCTCCCGTTTTTTTAAGAAATGAATCAACAGTACCTGATAATGTAACAACACCATTTTTTACAGAAACACCTACTTCTGTTGCACTTAAGAATGGCTCCCATTTTAAGGCTTCTAATACATCTTTTTGAATTTCTAAATCTGTTTTCATGTTTTTATTTGTTTTTAGATGATATAATTTATATACCAAAACTATTACAACTAAGCGTTTCAAAAAATGACTGCAACGATAACAGAAAATGATTCAAATCAACGATACTCCCTATTTATCGGCGTTTGGTTTCAAATCATTTAGTATATAAAATATGAGGACGCTTATGATAGCTGCAAAAAAACACCAAACAGATACGATATATTGACGATAAAAAAATAGAGATAAATTGGCATTGAAAGCGCTAGCCATAAAAAACCTTCCGATAATTGTTGAACAGTAAAAATAAGAGGAATACTTCCGAAAAAATAAGCTGTAGGTGTATTTATTCTTTTTATACAAGCTGCACCTATGGCAGACAATGTAATTCCTAATCCAAAACTGGCACTTGCCGAAAAACACATGAACTTAAAAAGATGAATAAACATTAAGCGATGAAGGTAAGTTGATGATAATGAATTACGTAGGTTTATCGTTATTTATGAAAGTGATAAATATCAAGTTATTTGTGGCCAATTTCGTCGAAATTTAACTTTTAGATGCATTGATTTGCAGAGAATTGTAATACATTTAAATGCCGTATAACAGTATTAATAACAGTGTGAAAAAATGAAGGAAGTTAAAAATCAGCAAAACCAAAAACACTTTTACACAGTAGGAATAGGAACTTCGGCTGGCGGATTAAATGCACTTGAATTGTTTTTTAAACATTTAACTAATGCTTCCAATCTATGTTTTATTGTTATTCAACATCTCGATCGTTCTCGTAAAAGTATTTTAGCAGAGCTTTTAGCTAAAAAAGTTAAAATACCGGTTCAAGAAATAGAGCATGGGTTAAAATCAAGCGCTAATTGTATTTATGTATTACCATCAAATAAACAATTAAAAATTAAGAATGGGGTTTTTCATTTAAAAGATATTGGAAACACAAAGTTGTCAGGTGGAATTATTGATTCTTTTTTCAAATCATTAGCAACCGATCAAAAAGAAAAATCTATCGGAATTTTACTTTCGGGTATGGGGCACGATGGGACCATAGGCTTAAAAGAAATTAAAAAAATGGGAGGCATGTCAATCGTTCAAGACCCTGAAACGGCTCAATTTGACGATATGCCGGATAATGCCATTGTATCAAAATTGGCCGACCATATACTTAAACCCGAAAAAATGTCGGCTCATTTGCTACAATATATGAGTTACAGAAACTTAAATCTTTTTAATTTACTATCTGAAAAAAATTTGCCTACTGCCAATGAATTATCTGTAATTTTTCAAATTATTCGTCGACACACCGCTTATGATTTTTCAAATTATAAAAGTAATACGATTATAAGGCGTTTGGTTAAACGAATGGCAATCAATCAAATCGATTCTATTGATGCTTATATTGAATTACTTAAAACGGACGTTGGTGAAATTGAAAAACTGTATAATGATTTTTTGATAGGCGTCACTAATTTTTTTAGAGACCAAGACGTATTCCATAATTTAGAGAATAAAATAATTCCGGAATTAGTTACACAGACTTCTGATAAGCAAAATTTACGCATTTGGGTATGTGGCTGTTCTACTGGCGAAGAGGCTTATTCTTTGGCTATTTTATTAAATGAGGCTCTAGCAAAAAATAGCCGGCAAATCAATGTCACTATATTTGCCTCTGATATTGATTATCAGGCCATTAAATTTGCCAGAAATGCTACTTACAAAGAAAACGCTTTGGCTCAAATAGATGCCAAAAGGTTAAAATTATTTTTTATAAGAAAAGAGGAAGGCTATCAGTTAAAAAAAGAAATCAGGGAAATGGTTGTTTTTTCTCATCACAATGTGATTAAAGATCCACCATTTTCGAAAATGGATATGATTTCATGTCGCAATTTGTTAATCTATTTGAATAGCAATCTTCAAAAGAAAATTATACCTATGTTCCATTATAGTTTAAACAATCATGGTATATTGCTTTTGGGTAAAAGTGAAAGTATAGGGGATTATGAAGATTTGTATACAAAGCAGGATTCTAAATTAAAAATTTACAAAAAAACAATTCCACTTGATAAAACAACCAAACATTCACATTATATTGTTCCTTTTTTAGACAATACTTTTTCTTCAATGTCACACGAATCAACTCATATAAAAAAAACAAGTAAAGACATTTCTAGTCTTTCTGAAAAAACATTGCTTGAAAAGTACGCGCCTGCCTCATTAACCATTGATAAGAATAATACTATTATTTATTTTTCAGGAAATAACGAACCGTATCTATCTTTTTCAAAGGGTTTGGCAAGTTTAAATATTCTGACACTTATTAAAAGAGAATTTAAACCCAAATTACAATCTACCATCCTCAAGGCTCGTTCATCAAATTCTGAAATAGAAACAGGTAAAATAGACATTGAGTTAAATAATCGATTGGAGTTAGTAAACATCATTGTGAAACCAATTTCAAGCAATTCTGAAGATACTGGTGCTATGATGATTATTTTTGAGCATTCTCAAAAATTTAAAAAAGAAGAATCTGTAACAACAACTAAACTCAAAAAGTTACCCAAGCCAAAAATTACAGAACTTGAAAGAGAATTGAATATTACCCGTGAGCATTTACAAACGGCTATCAGCGAACTAGAAACGTCTAATGACCATTTGCAAACTACTAATGAGGAATATCAATCTGCCAACGAAGAATTGCAAAGTGCTAATGAGGAGCTCGAAACATCGCGAGAGGAACTACAATCGGTTAATGAGGAATTACTGACCGTTAATACTGAGTTATCGCGCAAAATTGAATTATTATCGCAGGCCAATGATGATTTAAATAATTTATTATCCAGCATAGAAGTGGCCACTATTTTTTTAGACAGAGATTTGAATATTAAGCGATTTAATCCTTCAGCAACCAAAATTTTTAATTTAATACCATCGGATATTGATAGGCCCGTTACGCATTTATCTTCTAATATCTCTTATAAAAATTTGATTAAAGACGTAAATGATTCTCTTAAAACTTTATCCATCAATACGGCAGACGTTAAATCGATTGAGGGTGTTTGGTATAATATGCGAATAGTTCCATATAGAACGGAAGATAATATCATAGAAGGAGTTCTGATTAGCTTCATCGATATCAGTAAACAAAAAAGTTTTGAAGCTGAGCTTAATAAGATGAATAATCAACTCGATATTATTACAAAAAGCAGACATGTGATCCCATTTACGATTTCATTGGAAACTGAATATAAAATACTATTTGTGGGAGATTTATGTGAAAAGGAAATGGGCTTTTTGCCTGAACAGTTCATTCAAAAAACTTCATTTTGGATTAATAGAATTCATCCTGATGACAGAAAAAAAATGCAAGATGAAATTTCAGATATTGTAAAAAATGACATATCTGATAATATTTTCAGATGGAAATGTGCTGATGGAAAATACAAGCAATTTAGTAGTTACATGAAATATATTAAACCTGATAAAATTACTCAGGCTTATATCGTTGGGTTTTGGAAAGAACATTGCAAAAGATTGACTAAAAAATCCAATAATGAGCTTGGAAAATAAAGTAAATAAACAGCTTTCTAAGCTAAAAAAAAGAGCTCTAGATCAACTTAATAAAAGGTTGGATAATGAATTTCATGATACATCGAAATCAATTATTTTAGAGCAAAGGGATATTGACTTATATAAAATTGAATTAGAATTGCAAAATGCCGAGTTACTAGAAACACAGTCAAAACTTAATACCATTTTAGATGAGTATACAGAGTTTTTTGACATGGCCCCCATAGGATATTTTATTTTAGATAAAGTAGGTGTTATCAAAAATGTAAACATATCGGGTACTAAAAGTTTAGGATTGACTAAAAAGCAGATTATTGGAAAATATTTTTCAACTTTTATTGAATCTAAAGAATGCCAAGACCGCTTTTACATTCACCAAAATCAGGTTTTAGAAACAGGAAAAAAACAACAGTTTGAGTGTAAGCTTAATAGTGAAAAAACAAACGAATATTTCGCGCTGATACAAACGGTTATTATAAAAGATACATCGAAAAATTTTAAACATTTTTTATTGACGCTTAGTTGTATTAATAACCAAAAGGAACATGAGCAAAGTTTAGAAAGGGCTTTGAATAAGGAAAAAAAACTGAATGATATGAAATCTCAGTTTATTGCTATTGCCTCGCATGAGTTCAGAACACCGCTGGCTGCAATTCTTACATCTACTGAACTGATTGAAAGATATAATAGACCGGAGGATGAAGAAAAAAAACAAAATCATTTTCGCAGAATAAATGGTTCAGTTCATCGAATCAAAGAAATATTAACCGATTTTCTTTCCGAAAATGAAATTGCTAATGGAAAAATAAAAAACACACCAGAAAAATTTCATATAAAATCATTTATAGAAAACCTTATAAATGAAAATATGTCAAGTAGTACTAATCATAAAATTGCATACACGCATTTAGGACTAGAATCAGACATTTACCTTGATAAAAAAATATTAAAAACATCCTTGATTAATTTATTGATTAATGCATATAAATATTCACCCAAAGCAGAATTAATAGAGGTTATAAGTCATCAGTGCGAAAATCATATAACCTTTTCGGTAAGAGATTTTGGTATAGGCATTCCGGAAAACGACCAAGAAATGTTATTTGAACCATTTTTCAGGGCTAAAAATGCCGAAAATATTCAAGGCACAGGTTTAGGTTTAAATATTACTAAGCGCTTAATACAGATTATGGGAGGAACGATTGATTATGAAACCAAGGAAAATGAAGGAACCATATTTACCATCATCATTCCTTTGCTATAAATGTGTTCAAAATTGTACGAGCAATCACTTTTTATGTAATTAGATTTAATAAATGGTGAGTGACCATTAAAATTCTTAAACAAAAATAAGAATGTGTTGTTAAAATTAACATGAAGACAACATTGATTATAGGTGCTTCATCTAGTATTGGAAAATCTCTAGCGCACCAATTAATTTCTAAAGGAGAACAGGTTATTTCTATTTCCAGAAATACACCCGATTTAGATTATTTACAAAGTTTTACGCACGATATTTTATCGGACAGCGAATTGCCAAAAATTGAAGGTGCAATCGATGGATTGATATATTGTCCGGGTTCTATAAACCTTAAACCTTTCAGAGGAATTAAATTACAAGATTTTAAGAATGATTTTGAATTGAATGTTTTGGGAGCTGTAAAAAGCATACAAGCTTACACCTCTAATTTGCAATTATCAAAAAATGCGTCTATTGTTTTATTTAGTACCGTTGCTGTTCAAACTGGGATGTCTTTCCATTCTTCTATCTCAATGAGCAAAGGCGCTATTGAAGGGTTAACGAAAGCTTTGGCCGCTGAATTTTCTCCAAAAATAAGAGTGAATTGTGTGGCTCCGTCTTTAACCGTAACGCCAATGGCGGATAAATTTTTGAATACGCCCGAAAAAATAGAGGCCTCCAATAATCGTCATCCATTAAAACGAATTGGTGCACCTGAAGATATTGCCAACGCGGTAGAGTTTCTATTGTCTGAAAAATCTTCTTGGGTAACCGGACAAATTTTACATATTGATGGTGGAATGTCAACTTTAAAAGTATAGTTTATGGAAAAATCAAATCAACGGTATTTTTCTTTTGTTGACTTAATGGGTTTGGAGCAACGGTACAGAGCGGCTTTTGTTAACTCGTTATCTGGTTTTAAAAGTGTAGCTTTAATTGGAACGAAAGATGCGAATGGACAAACTAATCTTGCTATTTTTAATTCTTTTGTACACATAGGCGCTAATCCGCCATATATCGGATTTATATCGCGCCCCGATTCTGTTGATAGGCATACCCTTTCTAATATTATGGAAACCGGTTTCTATACCATTAATCATATCAACGAATCAATCTTTCGTCAGGCGCATCAAACATCAGCTCGCTATCCTAAAGAGGTTTCAGAGTTTGATGCTACACATTTAACTCCAGAATATAAATTAGGATTTAAAGCACCATTTGTAAAGGAGAGTATGATTCAAATGGGCGTTCAGTTTAAGGAAAAAATGATGATATCTACCAATAATACAATTTTGGTAATAGGACAAATTAATCAGGTTTATTTTCCAAATGATTGTTTGTGTGGCGATGGATTTTTGGATATTGAAAAAGCAAAAACCATTACTTGCGTGGGGCTAGATAGTTATCACAAAACCGAACGTTTAGCTCGACTTACTTATGCCAAGGCCGATAGAGAGGTGAGTATTGCCCAACTTGGATACATTGAATAAAAAAGCCATCAATATCGTTTGGTTTAAGCGGGATTTAAGATTTACCGATCATGAACCTCTTTATGCAGCTCAACAACAAGAATTACCAATTTTACTTTTATACTGTTTTGAGCCCACGATTATGGCTTATGACGATACCGACATAAGGCATTGGCGTTTTGTTTATGAATCGTTGCAGGAAATGAATGAAAAATTGCAACGCATTAATGGCCGCTTAGTCATATTTCATAACGAAGCATTATCGGTTTTCGAGGCTCTTTCAAAGGAATTTGCTATTCATACACTTTTCTCACATCAGGAAATTGGAAATAAGCTGACTTACAATCGCGACATCGATGTGCAATCTTTTTGTAAGCAAAATAATATTAATTGGAAAGAGTATCAACTCCATGGAGTTATTAGAAAATTGAAATCTAGAAAAGATTGGGAGCAGCGATGGAAAACTAAAATGATGGAACAGCCCAAAATGGTAAGTGAAGATTCGTGGAATTTTATTGATTTGGATTCAACATTTTATAACCTTATAAAAGGAAATGATTTGCCTAAGTCTATTACCACACGAAATCCGAATTTTCAGCAAGGAGGAGAATCCTTGGCTTGGCGTTACATAGATAGTTTTGTGAAAGCAAGACATGTAAATTACAGTAAACATATATCCAAACCGTTATTAAGCCGCAAGGGATGTAGTCGTCTTTCGCCTTACCTCACTTATGGCAACATCAGCATGCGCATGGTTTATCAATATACCATGCAACATTATTCTGGTTCGCCAAATAAAAGAGCTATTTCAAATTTTATTTCAAGATTACATTGGCATTGTCATTTTATGCAAAAATTTGAAGATGAATGTCGCATGGAATTTGAAAATGTGAATAGGGCATACGATGCACTAGTTAAATCTAAAAATGAAATCTATATCAAAGCTTGGCAAGAAGGCAAAACAGGCGTTCCAATAGTAGATGCATGTATCAGATGTTTAGTGGCAACTGGTTACATCAATTTCAGAATGAGAGCTATGATAGTGTCTTTTTTTGTTTATAATCTTTGGCAAGATTGGAGGGATTTACATTTTTTAGCTCGCCAGTTTTTAGATTATGAACCAGGCATTCACTATCCTCAGTTACAAATGCAGGCTGGCGTTACAGGTATTAATACCATTCGTATTTATAATCCGATTAAAAATTCAGAAGAACACGATTCCGAAGGTCTTTTTATAAAACAATGGATTTCGGAACTCGAGCATGTGCCCGCTCATTTAATTCATGAACCATGGAAATTATCTTTGATTGAACAACAGATGTATTTTTGTGAAATAGGAAAAGATTATCCGAAGCCCATTGTAGATATTGAAGCAACCCGCCAGTATGCCAGTGAACAAATGTGGGGATATAGAAAAAAAGAGGAGGTTCGCACAGAAGGAAAACGGATTTTGAACAAACATGTCAGTCGAAAAAAATCAAAAGAAAAAAACAATGAATCGTTATTTTAAGTTATTTATTAGCATTTTGAGTCCGCTTATTATTGGCAGTCTTTCGGGTGTAGCAACAGCTACTAGTGTTAAAACATGGTATGTTACTTTAAATAAACCTTTTTTTAATCCACCTAATTATTTATTTGGGCCGGTTTGGACAACATTATATGTGCTTATGGGGATTTCCTTATATATGATTTGGCAGTCTCCTTCAACCACATCTAAGAAAAATGCCATGATTGCTTTTTGCCTTCAATTGTTTCTTAATTTTTGGTGGAGTTTTTTGTTTTTTCAATTTCATTTGATAGGAATAGCTTTTGTTGAAATTGTTTTGATATGGATAAGCATATTTTGGATGATTCGAGAATTTTCAAAAATCAATACAATAGCAGCCTATCTTCAAATTCCTTATTTGTTATGGGTGAGTTTCGCTACCATTTTAAATGGGAGTATTTGGTGGCTGAATTAATATCAGAACTATGATTTTTTTAAAAGCAAAATGGCAAAACATAATCATGGTTAATTATGAAATAGACCCTGAGTATTTATTGCCGTTTTTACCAAAGGGAGTGGAGTTGGATTGTTATGAAGGTAAAGCATTGGTAAGTTTAGTAGGTTTTTTATTTAAAGATTCTACTATTTTTAACATACCGATTCCATTTTTAGGCACTTTTGAAGAGGTTAATTTAAGATTTTATGTAAAACGAAAAGTTGGAAATGAAATTAAACGCGGCGTTGTTTTTATTAACGAAACGGTGCCAAATAAATCAGTAGCTTATGTAGCCAATAAACTTTATAAGGAACATTATACAGCTGTTCCGACTAAACATGATTGGGTATTTTCGACGGAATCAAAAACCATTGAGTATCAATGGCGGGTTAATGAAAACTGGAATCACATCAAACTGAATGCCTTTTTAGCAAAGCAAAAAATGAAATCGGGAAGTATTGAAGAATTTATATTTGAACATTACTACGGTTATACAAAAGTTAATGAACACAAAACAATAGAATATCAAATTAATCATCCAAGTTGGGAGATAAACCAAATTCTTGATTATTCGATTCAATGCGATTTTGGTATCTTTTACGGAGAAAATTTTAAAATTTTAAATCATAAAACACCCCATTCTGTTATGATTGCAGAAGGTTCCGGTATATCAGTAAATTGGAAACGCTACTCGTTTTAATACAAACTAAGGCTTATTAAATAGGATATCAGGTATTCCTTTGTTTATCTCGTAATTATTTAATGTGACTATAATTTCTCCAGATTTTTTTTCTACTTTTTTACTTGTAGATGTGTTAATGTCGGCAGCTATAGCTTTAGGTATTTTAAATTTTTTAATGTCAACTGTAAATTTTATTTTATCAGGCAATCCAAAATTAATTTGAGTATTATATAAATACTCGGTTTTAATCGTTCCACTTGATTTAGTTGTAACCTGAGATTTTACAACGACCTTATTAATACCATCAACCCATAATTTGGCTAAAACAACATCGCTTGTGTCATTATTAGGTATTAAATTAATTAAACTAGTTTTTACCCCATTTATTAATTCAAAATTTTGAAAAACAGCCGTATAATTAATCGTATCATTTACTAAGTTACTTAATTGCAGAAATCCTTTCTTTGGCAAAATAGCAATACTTTTAGTGTCTATTTTAAATTTATCTTTTTGTTTAAAATATAGTTTAGTTTTAATTGGCATCATCATGATGTAAGGCAAATCAACTTTAATGTGAATATCAACTTTATAGTTATTTACTTTATTTAATTTTAATTGCACCTGATTGAGGAGTATTCGAGGATTTTCTGAATTCGCATGAAAACTAATTACACAAATTAGAATGAGAAATGAAATATATTTTATTCTTGACATTATGATAAAATATCTTTTGTATTAAATTTATAAAAGGCAATAGATAACAATATTGTAATATGGGCTATTAAAATGGTTATTGAATAATATATATTGGTTGTGTTTAGCGGATCATCAAAGAAAAAACGCCATGCAGCCATGTGTGTAGTAAATAAAAATGGACGAATATTATCAAAAATAGGTACATCCATTGAGCCGATAATTGTAAACAGTAAAACGATTCCCATTGTCGATACAATTGGACCAATTGAATTTTCAGAAAAACAAGATAATGTTAATGCCAAGGTTGCAACGGTTACCAAAGATAAAAAAGCCATTGTAAATGCATACAAAAAACGCCAACCGATATCATTTTCTTGAAATACAATTAAACCATCAGATTTTAAAACCATTAAATCTCCTGCACCAAATAATATTTTTCCTAATGTGAAGGACATGAAAGCTAAACATAAAACAACCGCTAGGGTATAAATACAGCTGGCTAAAAATTTTGACATCAGAATAGTGCTTCGAGAAACAGGTTTTGTCAGTAATAACCTGATAGTGCCCATAGCAGATTCTCCCGAAATTAAATCGCCTGTAACAAAAGCAATAAGAAGAGGGACATGTATAATTAGCATCTGTATGATGATATACGCAATTAAATTACCATTTAAAATTTCACCCTCAAAAATCAGCGACTGTTCAAACTGACCTGTAATCAATGAAATATAGAAAGCACCATCAACTTTTAATGCGAATAAAATAATAGCAATGATGATGATGATACCGCCAATACCAATATAGCTTCTTGGTTTGTAAGCAATTTTCAGTAATTCGTTGTATGTACTTTTAAAAATCATTAGGTATTGATAAGACGTAAAAAATAATCCTCTAGTTTCCGTTTAGTTTCTATTAATGAAACGCCAATATCATTTTCACAAAATAGTTTATTGATAACTGGAATTGAATCAAAGGTTGTATGAATTAATAAATAGCTTTCGTTCTGTGATATTTCGCAATTAACAAAATCAGGATTCATCTTTAAGATGTGCATAGCCTTTAAAATGTTATCGAGTTTAAATTGAACGATTATTTCCTGTTCATTTAATAAATCAGAAACACTTCCTTGCACTATAGTTTTTCCTTTGTTTATAATTATCATTCTATTGGCAATCAATTCGATTTCAGATAAAATATGAGATGAAATGATGACTGTTTTTTTCTTTTCGGTTTTAAGTTGTATAATTAAATTTCTAATATCAATAATCCCTTGCGGATCCAAACCAGTAGTCGGTTCATCTAAAATAATTAGTTCAGGGTCGTGTAATAAAGTTTGGGCTATACCTAATCGTTGTTTCATGCCATGAGAAAAACCGCTTACTTTATCTTTTTCTCTACCTGATAACCCAACAAAATCTATCAACTCATTAATTTTAGACTTGCTAACAGGGTTACCCGAAATACGAGCAAATATTTCTAAGTTTTTTTGAGCAGATAGGTATTTATAAAAATCGGGCTTTTCTACAATGCAACCAATTTTTGATAAAATATAATTTCTGTTTTGTTGTAAAGATTTGCCAAATAAATTGATTGACCCACTTGTTGGTGAAATTAACGATAGTATAGTTCTGATAGTGGTACTTTTGCCAGCTCCATTTGGTCCTAAAAAACCAAATACATCGTTTTGATATACATCAAAACTAACGTCTTTGATGGCAGAAAAACTTCCGTAGTTTTTTACTAGATTTTTAACTTCTACTATTTTATGATTATCCTTTAACACTAATGAATGAACGAATAAATGACTAATTTGTTTAAACTAAACTTTATTGTAGTTAGTTATGTTTTCTGTTAAATACAATCCTTACAAGTTTATAAATCAGCGCGACGAATTTTAATTATATAAATAAAAAAAATTATCTTGTTTTTGTAAAATGAACGAACAATATCACTATTTAGTAGATGTAATCGGTAGACTATCATCAAAAATGTTTAGATAATATAAATGAACCTGTGAACAATGTGTTTACAATAAAATAGAAGCATTTTGATGATTTACATATTATAGTTTTAATAATACTTTGAAATTAATGGCCAAGCAAATGCAAATATTCGATAACGGTAGCTTTCTTCGATTGATGATTTGTTTTACAGTGTCTTTTTCCACCTCGGCTAGTTTGAATTCACAAGTGCTTTCTAACCCTGTTTTGGCACTTAAAGAAAAGAGAGAGTTTATTTACGGCATAGATAACCGAAGAACTCACATTAAAGAGCAGAGTACAATTATTTACGGAATTTATGTAGGAATTGGTTTTGGAGGCAAGCTTAGATTAAAGTCTGGAATCAGTGGTGTACCGTTTGAAAAGGGTGAATTTTTAGATGAGCAAGGTTTAGTCAAAAAAAATAAACTTATATTTTTTAATCTAGGTGAGGAATTTGATTTTTTTATTCATCATAAATTTAGGTTGACTGCTTATGTGCAAAGTGGAATAGGGTTTAATTTTTTTAGAAAGCTTGATAAATTTAATGTTGAAATCGAAAAAGGAAATTACCTCATTATACCCATAGAGCTAGGAGTACATGCCAATTATGATATTGTTCCATGGTTAAGAACCAAAGTAGGAGGAGGATGGCGTTTGGTAGCCCCATATGATGCTAATGATTTAAGCGGATATTATCTTAAATTAGGAATAGGTGTTGATGCAGATTTATTAATTGAAATGTTTAAAAATAGAAACATTCATGCCACATCAATGAATTAAACTTAGTTTAATAAATGAAAGTCATTTTAATAGATTAAAAAACGCGTGACCATTTTATATGAATGAAATAGAAAATTATACCAATGTGAATAAATAATTAGTCCAATATTTGCATATTGGATTTCTTTTTATTATTTTTGGACTAAACATTAAATCATTATGTCTGCGCCAAAATCAATACAGGTAAAAGAGTCAGTTAATGAACTAAAAAAACTACTAAAAAGTA
>CAMAPT010000011.1 GCA_945860225.1 Chitinophaga pinensis
GTGATATTAGGAACGTTAATTCGGTTATTGATACTACCATTAAACTTGTATGCATTATTAGAGTTTCCAAAGCGATCTGTTTCCAAAGTCGCGCCAACTACCAAACCATGATAACCATTTCCACTTTCATCGTTAGCATTCCCATTAAACGGCCACCAACCCATTAAACCAGCAGAAGGCACATAATCAGGAACTACATTAGGAGTTACGGTTGATGTAGATTCGATGTCGCTATACCATTGGTAAGTCAAATTTTGACCTGTGGCTGAAACACTTAATGTAGGGGCTCCATTGCTTAAAGTCGTTATTTGACTGGATGACTGAGAAGTAATAGAAGGAAGATCACACAAAGTTTTAAACTGACTGACATTTTCTGAACTATTATAAGCGCGATTAGGAATACAATATTCATACACAGCCATATAATAATTTGTTCCAGAAAGCAATCCTGATACTGCAACTGTAGAAGCCGATGTTCCATTGTAAATACATTGCTGACCGCTACCTGAATAGACAGTGTTCGAGGTAGGATTTTCACCCAATAACGGGTCATTAAATACATTAACAGTATTAAGGTATATGACTCGACCAACACTAGTGCTGTTTATCCACGTAATATTAGCCGTTGTTTTGTCTAGAGAAGAAATGGTAAGAGCAGGTATTTTTGTATATGGGGCTGCGCAATTGCTCGATACAACTATTGATTGTGAAGAAGTAACTGCCGGACAACCAGTTACAGCCAACGAATAGGTAACAGTAACCGTACCAGAACTCGCTGCTGTAAAACTTCCCGTCGCTGAGTTAATGGCTCCAATCGCTGCATCAGATAAACTCCACTCACCTCCCAAAACAGAAGAGTTAAACTGTAACGAATTACCAATCTCAACAGTCGCACTTGGAGATATAGAAATGGTTCCGGCACTAACCGGGCAAACATACGTAATTAGAACCTGGCCAGGTCTTCCGTTACCCCCTGTATTTGTGGTGTTTGTTCCTACAGCCACAAAAGCACCTGAGCCACCACTACCGGCACCAATACCTTGATTACCAAGACCATTATTTTGACGCGCACTACCACCACTACCTCCTCCGCCGTTACCAATTCCAGATATAGAGCCAACCGCCGATTCTCCATTAAACCATTTAGAAGCTCCTGCGCCACCAGCTCCACTGGTTAATGAGCTACCTGTGCCTCCATTTCCTCCAGCATACACTATTTGCCCAATAGACAGAGATGCTGAGGGAGCAATGGCTCCTAAAACAGTATTAGACGGAACTCCAAGGCCTCCTTTAGCTAAAATACCTTGCAAAGTTGAAGTTGGTACCCCTGAAACAGATGATAGCTTCACATAAGAATCATTACCAGCCACAGCGACAGAGTTCGTTGAGCTAACTCTACTTGCCCCAACTGAATACGACAAGGAAGTTTGACCGGGCGTAAAAGTCATTATAGTTTGAGCATAAGAACCTCCCGAACCTCCTCCTGCTCCGCCACATCCATTACAACTTAACCGTCCTCCAGGACCTCCACCTCCCCAAGCCTCTACCCATGCCATGGTAACACCCGGAGGAATACTCCATGTTCCCATACCACCAGATGTAATATTATTGGTATAAACAGAGGGATAACCTGAACCTGAGTTAATTGTTACCCTCACCGTATCACTTACTTGACAATCACCATTTTTACCTATTACATTGTAAACGGTCGTTTCATAAGGCATCACCACAACCGAAGAGGAAGTGTAATTTCCTGGATGCCAAGCGTATGAATTAGCTCCTGCGGCTGTTATGGTAGCTGATGTGCCGGCATTAATGGAGAAAGAAGATGCTGAAAAAGTTAAGTTTGGTAAAGCGTTTACTACAACATTTATAGTTTGAGTTCCTAAACAGCCTGAATCATTTTTTCCCAAAACTGAAAAAACAGTTGAAACTGATGGTGTCACCGTTACCAAAGAACTAGTAAAAGACCCAGGCATCCAAGTGTATGTATTAGCGCCACTTGCCGTTAAAATTACTGGACTATTGGGGCAACTAGATGTTTGCGAGGCTATTGTGAGCGTGACTGAGGGATTTGGAGTAATAGTAAAAATACCAGCACTAATTGAACTAGCATCAGGCCTTACCACTTGAATGCTTCCGGAAGAAACAACACCAAGGGTGGCTATTATTTGATTATCACTATTTACAGTAAACGAATTAACAGCAATGGTTCCAATATTAACTGCAGAAACTCCTGTAAAATAAGACCCTGATATTGTGAGTGTAACTGCGGATAAAGAGCATGCTGATGATGGAGAAAATGAAGAAATGACAGGACTAGGAGGGGTAGCTATTGCAAAGTACTTATCTACACTATTTAATGGAATGACTGAATTTGTGGCAACTACATTTCCTGAAACACCTCCACCGAACGAAGTATAATCGCCACTTTGTGAACTCGAAGCTGCAATAATATTATTGATTGCAAGTCCATTATCTGTTAACTTTACTATGCCACTTGTCAAAGTACCACTTTTATAATCCAAAAACCAATTACGAGGAGAAATTGAATTAATAGTCGTATCAAATGTGTTAGCACCATTAGGGGAAGTCGAAAGCTCAACAATCGCTTCACTCATACAAGAAACTGAATTAAGCTCAAAGGGCGCATATTTTGTAGCATCGCCAATAGGAAAAAAATGGTTAGCCCCATTTGTTAAATATCTTCTAAAAGCACCATTTATATAGCTTGATGAGGAATAACCGCTCACTGAACCTCCTAAACCCAACAGTAAGTAATTAGTGGTGGAAGTATTTAATAAACCATTTACAAAAACTAAATTACCATTTACAGTTCTTGTTTGACTTAAATTAACACCCGCTGGATTATTTATAATTAAATTTCCTGAAACTGAAGGAAGACCCGTACCTGTATTTTGAGTTGCAGTCCCATTAAATTCATAATTTGCACCAGAATTGAATACTCTTGAACCACTAACTTGAATCGCTCCATTTGAACCCAAAGTTGAAATACCATTTACATGTGCAGTTTTTAACGTTGCTCCAGCATTAACAACAAAACTTCCTGTTGAACCATCAATTACACCGCTAACCAAATCAAGAGTTGCCCCTGAAGCAACACTCATATTTATTAAATTTGTTGCAATTGTTCCACCCGTTCTGTTATAAATTGTATTTCCATTAAAAACAAGCGATTGGATAGCTGAATTGAGAGTGTTTTTTATAATTCCTCCTGTAAACGTAAAATTTTTGTTAATTTCTAATTTAGCTCCGTAAGTAGAAGAATTTGGAGAATTACAAAAATCTAACACACCTCCATTTTGTGTAAAATTTCCATTAATTCTAGCTACAACATTTCCTCCAGAACCCGAGCTATTTCCTTCGTTGATATTAAAAGTCCCATTATTTAAAATTAAATCCCCTTCTATAATTAATCCAGTCTCAGTAGCTGAGCCGGAAGAGCCTACCTGAAATACTCCTCCATTCTGATAATAATTTCCTTTAATTGTTAAATAGTTAAGCGTATTATTAAGACCTCCAAATTTACCAGTACCGGTATTATTAATGGTTAAATTACCACTATAAGTTGCAGCAGCTTCAATAGAAACATAACTACTTTGATTCGCACAATCCCAAATCACATGATGAAAAGATTGCCCAAGACCAGTGCAATTTCCATTTGTTACTCCGGTTACTTTCAATGTCGATCCATTTTCCCAATTTGCAGAGGGCACAGTTCCCGAATTACAGTCATGCTGAAAGATTCCTCCATTTAAAACAGAGCAAATGCCCAAACTTGTTAAAAATGCATTCTGATTCTTGAGGGTTGCATTAGCTGTAATATCTATTGCTCTCGGTGTGAAATAAAAATTTACAGGAACTGTAAATATTGTGTTATTATTTCCATCACCCAATATTACTTTTGAGCATAATCCATTTACAGTCCAATTATTATTAATAGTGGGTGCAGAATTGTTTACTATATAAAAAATACTACTAGGCACTGTAAAGCTAGTAGGTGCGGTGCCTGAACCATCAGCGTTTGTTCCCCATGTAGATAGTTGATTTAAAAAACCTGTTGATTTAGAATAGTAGTTTATTGGTACTGAACAACATAAGGTTAATTTAGTTAATAGCTTAGAAGGAGATTCCGTACATCCACCATAAGCCCACACATATAAACTGTAATTTGTGGAACAATTTAAACTATTTTGACTGTATGTTGTGTTTAAACCTAAATCAATGGCAGAGGCATAATCATTAATGGTATTGTATTTATAACCTAGCGCACCTGCTGTTTGTTGCCAATTCCAAGTTATTGCTGTTTCTGTGGATGAATGAACTCCCGCTGTGGGAGCACTTAATGTGTTACTACAGCAAGCCAAATCTTCTTGTTCACCAGCCGTAAAAACACCAAAATCAGTAACCGATTTTGAAAATTCATTAGTGCTAACATTAGCGGCATTCATGCATATCCAAGCAGAGCTAAGAAATTTTCCACCATAAAGAGCATTTTCGTTTCCAACGATATCAGCATTAGTATAATCACAAGTCACATTACAACTAAATGTACTAATACCACTTGAAGCAATGGTCCAATACCTATTGATATAATTATTTGTACTATTATTATTCGCAAATTTTTGATTAGCTACTTTTATCGTTACAAATCCCAAAGCGTATGTTCCTGACGTAAAATTTAAGGAAACTGGACTATAGTCAGACGTACCGGTATTATCGCCAATAGGAAAGTTGTAAGTTCCATTTGCAGTTATGTTTCTTTTCAACACTCCTCCTCCATCAGCTAATATCATTCTTGTTGAATAAGCGCCAATTACCTCGTTGTTTAAGGTTAAAGTGTTAGTTGAAATATTAAGATTTCCAGATACTAAATTGAGATTGCCATTGATTGTAGTATTGCTGGCTAAAGTTACTCCTTGACTCCCGCTAACATGTAAATCATAAAAACTAGTTGAAGAGGCACCACTTATTACTTGACTGGAGGTGCCATTCATCCTAACTGTACTTGTTGTGGTGTAAGAAAAAGTTCCATTATTAATAAAATTACCTTTAATAGAATGACTTAAAGATGTTCCTGCAAAAAATGTATTTCCTGTTGAAATCGTGAAATCCCCTCCTATATCTAATGCACCTGCTGCAGATTTTATATTGCTACCGGAGCATTTCAAATTATAGTAGCTACCTTGACTTATTGTTTGAGCTGCAGTACCCGCATAATCAATGGTACTACCATTTGCTATAATTCCGAACGAAGGAATATTTGCATTTTGAATCGTTAAAGTGCCATTATTTGCAACATCTATTGTTCCAGATACCGAACTTGTTGAAGGAATAGTAAAATTACAAGAGTTCACTCCATCACCAACCACTATTTTGGATGCTGTACCAGAAACAGTCCAGGTTGCTGATATTGTTTTAGAAGCCGAATTTCTTATATTAAAAACTTGATTATTGCTAGTAAAATCAGTAGGAGAAAATCCAGTCCCATCAGGATTTGTGCCCCATGTTGAAAGTAAATTTAAGTTACCTGAAGATTTAGAATAGTAATAACTCCCTACATTGATAGTCCCTGAAGCAGTTACGTTAGTCCCCCCAACACATCCTCCAGTTAAAGTGATGGAATAATTAAACTTACCATTAACAATTGGTGTTCCACTAATTACAATCTCATTATTATTCCAATTTCCATTTACGCCAGCAGGTAATCCACCAAATGTGGCGCCTGTTGCACCGACTGTGCTATAAGTAATTATACTTATTGGGGTATTAATTGCTACATCTTGAAGATTTGTTCCTGTAGCCGATGTCAAATTAATTTTATTTTTATCACATACAAACAATAATAATTCTCCATTAACAATTGCCAAGGATGCCGACTTTGTTAAACCTACTCCTGAACCATTAATTGTTAAATTTCCTAATGTTCCAGTAACGCCATTCGAAGCACCACTTTTAGAAATTAATGTATATGTTCCGACTGACAAAACACTTGTGGTTGTAACCGTGATAGGCGTATTATTAAGAACAAGCTGTCCATTCGAAATACCAGTAACTAGCAAAGGTGGGATAGTACCTCCTGCGTATGAACTAAAAACTAATATGCCTGAGGACATAATGACATCCTTTGATGTTGCTGTATTTAAAATACTAGAGGCGTTATTACCTGAGGCTGAAACTCTTAATGCTTGAGAAGCTGATAAAGTAAAACTAGAAACTCGTTCTGATATATCTAATTTTGCTCCAGAATTAATTTGAACAGTCTCTGATGAAATGGAACCATTTCCCATTAAAGCTAAATCACCTTGAGAAATTATGGTAGCTCCTGTATAAGAACTTGAGCCAGTTAATTGAAGTTTACCATTCCCAGATTTAGTCAAAGAATACAAAGAACCTGTTATGTTTCCTCCAATGGTTAAAACGCCCGCACTCACATCTATCTGACGATTACCTGTTAAACTAAAAGATGCTGTGCCAAGATTCAAATCATTTGAACCTTCAAAAACAAAATTTCCTCCTAATCTTATCGGATAATTATCAAGAGTCATTAAAGAACCAGAATTATTATCTATAGATCCGCCATTTATTGTGAATATACCAGATGTATTTCCTAAAGCAGAAGATTTTTTAATGTTAAGAAGTCCAGCATTTAATGTAACCCCCCCACTAAAAGTATTTGAACCAGATAGGGTTAATGCTCCAGAGCCTGACTTACTAATTCCTGCAATTCCTGAAATTACATTTTCAATTTCAAGATTATTGTCGTTTACCGTAATCGTTTTAAAACCTGTTCCAACAATATTAAATACCCCTAAACCTAAGTTCATGGAATTTGTACCATTAAATGTGAAACTATTTACTAAATTTATTGGATAATTTTTTAGTGTAAGATTGCTTCCTGATGTATTATCTATAATTCCCCCATTAATTGTAAATGTTCCAGCAACATCACCTAAAGCAGAAGAGTTGTTTATATTAACTCCACCTTGACTTAAAAGGAATCCACCAGAAAAAGAGTTATTTCCAGACAATGTTAACGCACCAGCTCCAGAACCTGTTTTTTCTAACTTTTTGCCGCTCCCTATAATGTCAGCAGCAATAATTAGTCCCCCTGTATTAGTAATTAAAATTAGATTAGTAGTAGGATTATTTAATCCCAAGGTGAGAGGATTATCTACTGTTGAAAAATATTGATTACTAGTAGATTGATTATAAATAATGGTATTACTATAACTACTTACGGTATTACTTCCGTTTAAATACATTATACCATTTACAGAACTAGTATTGATAATGTTTCGACTTCCTAAAGCTGATATTCCAAAATGCAAAACCCCAAGATAATATTGACCACCTAAAGCATTAATATTAATCGAAGTAGTTAATTGATTTCCATTATTAAAATAAGCAATGGATGAATTGCTTGTAACTGAATTACTGCCTGGCACTGCAGAAAATGACCAATTACCATTTGTATTCCAATCGTTAGAAATAGCTCCAGACCATGTATTTTGACACCAACCTGAGTAACTAAAAAATGTTATTAGTGCGGTGATTAAATGTTTTTTATGAATTATTTTTCTATAAAAAAACAAAAAATCGAACAAAGCAATTGAACTACTTAATTTCTTTATATGATTTGGGAATAAATATTGAATCATACGAGATTAATTCATCAATGTGCTCAAATTACAAACACTTGCTTTTTAATAACTTTTAACTTTCAAATGTAAATAAATATTCGAATAATATCTAAAACTTATTGAGCTTTAAATGCAAGAATAAAATAAAAAAATGGGAATTATAAGGAATTATTGGTAAATGAAAAAGCCCACTAAAAAGTGGGCTTTTTGCGGTCCGGACGGGACTCGAACCCGCGACCTCCGCCGTGACAGGGCGGCATTCTAACCAGCTGAACTACCGGACCAAAATCGTTTTGTGATTTCGAGTACAAATTTACAACTAATTTCTTATCCACCAAATTTTTTTTTAAAAAAAACTTTTTATTTACTTAACAAGTGCCTCAGCAATCGCTTTGTTTTCGGTGTTATTCTTGTCACTTCGAGCGAAGTCGAGAAGTGTTCGATTCGTCCAGGTCTCGACTTCGCTCGACCTGACATTTACTAATTCTCAACGCGTGAGTAAATCACTACCCATTTGAACACGATATTTTTTTAATCAACAACTTCAGCATAACTATTTTTAGGAATATATCTGGGTCGGTGTTTATAATAAAATTCAGAGCAAACTTCCTTAATAATTTGCTCTGTAGACTGACCTTGTTCTATAGCTCTCTGAATATCAATTACTTCAATAGCAGTTACTAACTCTTCTTTTTTAGGCTTATTGACATAAGCATACGCCAGCGTTTTTTCTTTGGTATCATTATTTACCCGATGATAAAAATACATATCTCCCTCATCTTGATTATTTTTGACATGTTTTTTTTCAATAAAATAAAGGCTATCGGCTTGCAAGCTTTGATTTCCTGTTTCACCGCTTTCAAATTCAATTCCTGATATAATATTGTCAGCTATTTTCACTTTACAAAATTCAATTTGAGAAAGTTTAGATTGATCAAATTTATCGATAAGATTTAGTTTTAATAGTGCTTCATAGGTTTTAAACATGGTTTTATTATTATTACTAAAATATTTCCATATACTATCCGGAACCTGAATAGGATGTTTTAAAGCCATTAAATATATATTCAACAAAATTGATTCATCTTTTATCTTAAATAGTTTGTCTATATACTGTTTCACTCCAGCGTGTGTTTCGTAAAATGGAAACAAAACGGAAGCGTATCGCTCTGTCATAGTGTGATAAATAGGATATGTTTTTTGCCCCTTCATCTCAGCATACTCATTCATCATTTCCAATTGGTCATCCAACGATAAAAACGCTTCTTCACTCCCCTCGTTCCATTCATTTTTATTGGTTTTATGAGCTGATGCGTAATAACGTTTCAATTCATGACTAGCCTCTGTCAAAATCTCCGGAACATGAACCTCATATTGTTTGGCCGGAACTAGCTCACGAATCACCAGATTCGAAAATAATTTGTAAATAGGTGTTTTATATTCATCTAATGTTGTTAGCGATAATAAGGAAGGAAAATAATTAACACATAGTTCCAATGAATCGTAAAGTGGACTCATGGAATTTTCAATACTTTGCTCGTTACCGGTTAAAGGTGTTTTCGTTTTTAGGAGTTCAAGAAATGTATCACTACTCTTTTGAGTTTTCAAATATCCTAATCCATTTAAAATAGCCATTTGAATAAAACTCGAATCCTCATATTGATTATAAAGCGATTTGAAAACCGGAATGAATGCCTCCTGACGTAAATTTCCGGTGTTAAACAATAAAACAGCCCTTGTTGCTTCGTTAACTTTAAAAAACTCAGGCGATTTAAGAAAAGAAAGTAATTCTTCGGCATTTTTTTTATGTAAACTGATTTGAAAAGACCCTAAAGATTGCCTAGAAGCATATCGCTTTGAGCTATCTTTGGAGGTTAAGTCTGTTAAGAGTTCGGGGATTTTATTTTTAAAAATCGATTTCCTTGGATCGGGAGCTTTATGCCTAAAAGATTTAAAAAAACTGTCCGTCCAAAGTGTCAATCCTCTAGTTGAATCGTATACTGCAGACAAACAAAATAATGTCCCTCCTTCTAAAATATACTGACGTTTAATCACTCTTGCAGATCCCTTATCACTTAATCTCATTTCCAGAGTCTCTCTGTTTCCACACTTATTTAAAACTGCATGAGAAATAGTAAATGTACTATTTGAACGAATGTGAGTTTTTATATCATTCCAAAAAGTCATAGAATCCCTATAATCGTAGTCATTATATTTTGTTCGTTCAATAGAAATGTGTTCACCTGAAGTGGGAGAGTAATAAGTTTTTGTTCCCGAATCGAAATTAAACGCCTCATTCATGGTCTTAGGTTTATTTTCATCTTCAAGCTGATGATAAAATGAAAGCAATGATTCTTGTATTTGATTATTTGAACCTTCCATAATTTCATCGACCACTGTAAACCCTAAATCATCATCTGTGATAAGACGCATGGGATAGATATGCTTAAAATCTATAATCTGAAAAGAATTTATAAAATCATCCGGTTTAGCTATTTCTCTGCTTTTATCTATCAATTCATAAACTAAATAATAATGCACCCCATTAATAACCAATTTGGCATATAAGCTTTTATTCAGTTCTTTATTTTCTGCCGAAAAAAACACACATGGTAAATGCTGTTCAGTCGCTAGTTTTAATTGAATATTCGTTGCATAACCAAAATTTTTCAAAGTATACTCAGCTAATAATCTTAGTTCAAACGAATCTTCTTCCAAACAAGTAAAATCATTATAATAATAATGCATCACTCCCCTACAAGTATTTGATGACTTATCGTAAGCAAAGAGTTCCTCTGCAAGACCATGAGTGTAATTCCGTTTACTATTTGTGTAATGGTAAGTAGGGGGTATTGACACAGAGAAACCTTTAGTAGCTGGAAAAAACGAAATAAGAGATTGATTTTTTTTAAGACGAAAATGAATTGAATTAAAAAATCGCTTTGCTTCATTGCCCTCCACATAATTCTCCTTACCACTCATTTTAAAAATAATCATTTCTGTTTCAGTAAAATAGATTTTATAGCGTTGCAAATCCCCCTTTATGGTTTTATTCAACACATCTATTCCGATAATCCCTGATTCATCAACGAAATGTTTTTTTGACAGTATTTTTCCGGGAACACCCTCGTATAATAAACTATCAATTTTTAGACTTAACTTTTCTGGTGAATGATTAATAACAGACCCATAGGTCATTTGTCTGCAAATACTATAATAAGCTCCATTCGACATATCAGTAGTCAGATGATAGGTATATCCTTTTAAACTTGCTATAAGAATTGGTTTTTCAAACAAATTAAAAGAATACAAAGAATCATCCGCATATTGAATAATTGAAGGCCTTGTTTTTTCAAGTCGATCTACCCTTTTTCTTATTTTAGAACCGCTTTTTGTAGTCGTGCTAGCAACTGCTCTAACCGTGTATCCTTTCTTTCTCAGTATTTCTATAATCCCTTTTTTACCAGGTAAATGAGCAGCCCCCACCCCTGCAAATAAACTCTTTGAGCGGCAAATCGAATCAATATGGTGGGCCATAATCTCATTTCTATCATCAATTAAATACTTTTGTGTGTATTTAGTGGCATAAGTTAAATGCATTAAACTATCTAGTTGATCTAGATCTTCGTACCTGTAAGCATCGTTGATGCCTACTCTAATATGATGAAGATTAATTTTAGGATTATTATCTGTTGACCGATTTCTAGGATAGTTGATAGATCCTTTACCTGTCATTATGAGCGAAGTTTTAAAATTTTCGAGGCTAACAATCGTTTTATTTAGTCTTGTACCTGTTTGGTAAATATATAAGTCTAAATAGGTCGATTCTTCATAATCTTCATAACCTTCATTGGTTCTGTATAATAATCCATTAATGATTAAAGGTTCCTGAGCTAAAATTTCAGAATATCTTAAATTATCAGGTATATTTAGTTTAAAAGCCTCCCTGTAAAAATCTGTATTTAAATTGGTATTCGGATTATTGTAGGCCTCCAACATACCTATATCCTTCATGTTTTTCAACCATTGATCGGGATTAGTTTCCAAACCTACAACATCCACTTGAGATAAGGCGATAAAAAACGAATCAGAAAGATGATAGGCTTTCTTTTCGCTAACATGCATAGTACCATATAAATAGGATGACTTTTGTAAACCATTCCCACTAATTTCCCAAAGCAAACCCTGATATTGCTTTTGAGCCACACATGGCCATTGAAACAAGAAAATACATATTAGGCTAGCAACTCTATAAAATAAATTCATATACACAAATGAGGATACCATTAAAGGTACCATAAAATGCGTGAACTTAAAAAAGATTTAAATTTAAAACAATGTTTGTTTTAACAGTTGAGCTATTAATTGGTATTAAACAAACTATCTACAAATTCTGAACGATTAAATACTTGTAAATCATCCATTTTTTCGCCAACACCAATATACTTAACCGGTATTTTAAATTCATCAGAAATACCAATTACGACACCACCCTTAGCCGTTCCGTCTAATTTTGTTAGTGCCAAAGATGTGACATGGGTAGCAGCTGTAAATTGCTTGCATTGCTCAATAGCATTTTGTCCCGTACTTGCATCTAAAACTAATAAAACATCATGAGGCGCATCAGGAATAACCTTTTTCATAACATTTTTAATTTTAGTTAACTCATTCATTAAGTTAATTTTATTGTGTAATCGCCCTGCGGTATCAATAATAACGATATCAGCCCCTTTAGCCTTGGCACTACTTAATGTATCATAAGCCACACTTGCAGGATCGGCATTCATCCCTTGAGACACTATATCAACACCAACTCGCTGACTCCAAATAGTTAATTGCTCCACGGCTGCTGCTCTAAATGTATCAGCTGCCCCTAAAACGACGTTATAACCAGCCTGCTTAAACTGATGAGACAATTTACCAATCGTCGTTGTTTTCCCTACGCCATTAACACCAACTACCATAATCACATACGGTGTTTTTTCACCGGTTGATAAATTAGGTAATTTTGGAATCTCGAACGATGTTGTATCCAATGAATTATTTTCAGTTAACAAGGCCGCAACCTCTTCTTTCAGGAGATTATTTAATTCTCCCGTTCCAACATATTTATTTGCCGCAACGCGATCCTCAATACGTTTAATAATCTTTAGCGTAGTATTTACACCGACATCACCTGTAATCAAAACCTCTTCTAGATTATCTAATACGTCAGCATCTACGGTGGATTTTCCGGCAATGGCCTTAGCTAACTTTCCGAAAAAACTTTCCTTAGTTTTAGATAATCCCTCGTTTAAACTTTCCTTTTCTTTTTTACCGAATAATTTATTAAAAAATCCCATAATGCTTATAATTCAAATGAAAGTTTGACTGTTATACTTGCTGTTTTATGTTTCGATTTCGTATTAAACGAACCACCCCATGAATAATCTTCATTGGTATTTTGACCAGTTATTTGAAATACTCCCATTTCCGCTTCTTTTAAATTTTTAATATGACTTTTTGCATTTTCTGCGATGCTTTCGGCCCTTCTCAAAGCATCCTGTGTTGCACCTTTAAGAAGCTCTAATTTCAAGTCGGCTAACTTTGTATAATAATAATCTGGCTCATCTGCTGTAAATTCAATGCCTTGTTCTATTAAATTTCCCACCTGAGTAGTTGATTTTTCTACAGCTGCTAAATTTTTCGATTCGACCACAACTTCTTGAAGCAAATTAAAACCATCAAAAATACTTCCTGTGGCATTACCCTCATTATTGTATAATTGTTTGTAATTCCTATTAATCTTTAGAGATGAAAACGAAATTTCTTTATCATTAATACCATTACTTTTCAAGAACGACTTAACGGCCTCTATATCACTTTTCATCAATGAATTAGCCTCACTTAAAGTAAAAGCATTTCTAGAAAAAGAAGCCTTCCACACGATTAAATCTGAATCGAAATTTTCAGTACCTAAACCTGTTACACTAATATTATTAAAACCTACATGCGTTTTTTCCCAACTAGATGCTAATTTAAAGCTAATAATAACTAATGCTAAGCCTATAATGGAAGATGAAATGATTTTGGATTTATTCATGAAAAAATTAATATTTTTTAAATTGTTTCTGATTCAACATGTTTTCGTTTATCGAACAGCAGGGCTATGAGTGATTAGCAACCATTTATTTTTTGAATTCTCCTTAAAACAAAAAAATTTCTTCCTCATAAAGAAAGAAATTTTTCGAAATCATATCTATTAAAAAATTTACTTTTTTAAATAGTCTGCCACTAATTCATTTTGAACTATTTCCTCTCTGAATGCATAAGCACCAGTTTTAGGAGACTTAACCACTTTAATCACTTTAGTAAAACTATTTCCTTTACCTGTTTTTAACGTTGCAACTACTTTCTTTGCCATTGTATTTTAGTTTTATCGAGATTATTTAATTTCTTTATGAACTGTCATTTTTCTCAAGATTGGATTGTATTTTTTCAATTCAATACGATCCGGAGTATTTTTCTTATTTTTAGTCGTAATATAACGAGATGTTCCGTGTTTACCACTATCCTTGTGCTCAGTGCACTCTAAAATTACTTGAATTCTATTACCTTTCTTTGCCATTTTTATTTATTTTAATGAATTAAGCTAAAATTCCGCCTTCAACAGCATCCTTTAAACAAGCAAAAATTCCTTTTTTATTAATATTCTTGATAGCCGAAGTAGACACGCGAAGAGTTACCCACTCACCAGTTTCCGGAACAAAAAACTTTTTAGTTTTTAAATTTACTTTAAATTGACGACGGCTTTTAGCGTTAGAGAAAGAAACGTTATTTCCTTTCATTGCTTTTTTACCTGTTAATTGACAAATACGTGACATGTTATAATATTCTTTAAATGTTATCCATTAAAATAGGGACGCAAATATAGTATTTCTTTTTTAACCTACAAAAAATTGTATGTTTTTTTCTAAAAATCTTATACTTGCGTCCTTAAGCAGTTAAATTTTATTTAGAAAAACGTCTTCTACGTTCTCCACCTTCACGATTTCCACCAAACGATTTTTCTTCTCTTGGTTTATCATATGAACGTCTTTCTCCACCACCTACTCCACCTTCGCGGTTAAATGATTTACGCTCTCCACCTTCACGATTTCCACCAAATGATGAACGACGCTCTCCGCCACCGTATGATTTGCGTTCTCCGCCACCATAAGATTTACGCTCTCCGTTTCCATAAGAACGACGGCCATCTTCTCTTGAACCGCCTCCGTAAGAACGTTTTTCTCCATATCCTCCAGAAGATTTTGCTTTAGAAACTTCAAAAGAAATCACGCGCGCATTAAATTCGATACCTTTTTTATTTAAAGCTAAAAATTCATCCACACATTTGTTTTCTGTTTCAAAAAACGAGAAACTATTTTTAACATCAACATTAAAAATTAAACGTGGATTTAAACTAGTAACTTCAGCTAAAAAGTCTTTAATCGAATTTCTATTAAATCCATCCAACTGCCCCATATTTACAAAGAAACGTGTTGTTTTACCATTATTTCCGCCTTCATTAGAAATATTTAAATCTTGTGAATTTTGGTAATAGGTATAGAATCTATTGAATTCTTCAGAAACAAAACGTTTAATTAATTCTTCTTTAGATAAATCTTTCAATTCATCGTAAATTTTCGGAAGATATTTCTCAATCTCTTCATCTTTCACCTCAACGTCGTGCAATTTGGTCACTAGATGAAATAATTGTTTTTCACATACAGCAACTCCATCTGGAACTACTGCTTTAGTAAACGAATTTTGAATAATACGTTCAATGTCTTTTATTTTTCCAGATTCTCTTGGAGTGACAATAGCAATAGATATACCTGTTTTACCTGCACGACCTGTACGACCACTTCTGTGTGTATAGTTTTCTGCTTCCTCAGGTAAATTGTAATTAATAACATGAGTTACATTATTCACGTCTATTCCACGAGCGGCAACATCTGTAGCAACTAACATCTGTAACGTACGGCTACGGAAACGCTTCATTACCAAGTCACGTTGAGCCTGAGATAAATCTCCATGCAATGCATCTGCATTATAACCATCTTTGATTAAATTATCAGCAACTTCTTGAGTTTCTGCTTTTGTACGGCAAAAAACGATACCAAAAATATCAGGATAAAAATCAGCAATTCGTTTTAACGCAGCATATCTATCACGTTGATTAACTAAATAATATAAATGCTGAATGTTTTCGTTACCTTGATTTTTCTTTCCAACACTAATTTCTATGGGAGTTTCCATGTATTTACTTGCAATACGCTCAACCTCGCGAGGCATTGTTGCTGAAAATAACCATGTGTTTTTTGTAGGTGGTGTGTTACCTAAAATCAAATCCAAATCATCTTTAAAGCCCATGTTTAACATTTCATCAGCTTCATCTAACACAACAACATCAACATGTGATAAATCGATCGCCTTGCGATCTATTAAATCTACTAATCGACCTGGAGTTGCAACAACCACTTGAGATCCTGTTTTTAAATCTCTAATTTGTCCCATAATAGGCGCACCACCATAAACAGCAGTTACTTTTAAGCCGTTAAGATACTTAGAATAGTTAATTAAGTCCTTGCTAATTTGCACACACAACTCACGAGTGGGAGCTAAAATTAAAGACTGGGTAAAACGAGAGTTTAAATCAAGTTTCATTAATAATGGCAGGCCAAATGCTGCTGTTTTACCTGTTCCTGTTTGAGCTAACGCTACCATATCGGTAGATTTTCCTTGCAATTGAGGAATAGTTTGTTCTTGGATAGGCGTAGGATTTTCGAAGCCCATCTCGGTCACGGCTTTTAGGAGCATTGGCTCCAAGCCTAATTCTTGAAATGTCATTTGTTTTTGTTTAAATTATTTATACTGACTGCTTAATAAGATCTAATTTCCGCAGTAGCTGTAAAGGAAATTCTGTCCGACGTTGGACTGTCTTTACAAAATGGAGTGCAGGTATCAAATCTGATTGCCTGACAAAGGTAGAACTTTTTTATCGAATAAAAAAAATAAACTCAAAAAAACTTTATCAATTAGCTTCAAAGATTACAGGAATTGTATTATTTTTAATTATAACCAATGCATTTAACCTTAGTTAAATAAGGAATTAACCACATAATATTGTTTTTTAAATATAAAAAAATAACTTTGTTAGAATTTAGTGAAATAAACGATAAATTATTATTGTTTTAACGATGAATTAATTATATTTTTGTGATAGTTCGTGTATTTAATACAAATAATTAAGCATTCAAACATGTTATTTTATATTTGATTTGTTGTGATCTTTTATGAATTATTATAATTAAAAAAATTAACATACAACTTTAACGCAAAAAATAGATAAATAATTTAATCATTAGACTATACTATCTTCTAACATCCAAACACATAAAATACTTAAGCCTCTAAAAAAACGATACTTATGAAAAAAATACTTACACTAATAGCAATTGCCAGTTTTTCTTCTCTATTTTCTCAAATTACGATTAATACCAATTTTCCGTCCATGATGGATGTTGGTTCATCAGTTGAGTTGGATGTTAAAATTAATAAAGGCGCGTTAGTTAGTTTTGCTAAATATCACATTGATGTTCCAGTGGGTTATTCAATTTACTTAATTGATGCTAAAGGTGGGAGTTTTACCTTTGAAAATCAAAGAGGTAAAATTGTTTGGGTTTCGGTTCCTAGTGATCCTGAGTTTAGTGTAAAATTGAAACTACAAGCTAACGAAAATGCTGTTAGCCCTGGAACTTTTGCACAAAAATTTTATTATATAGTAGATAATGAAAAAAAGGAAGTTAGTGCTTCACCAGCTGTAATTACTATAGGAAAACCAAATCCTTCTGATATTGCGGCAAGTAACCCTACTGATACAAAAACAAATACTGAGCCAACTAAAACACAAGAAACTTTAACTTCTTCAAATACTGATAACAAATCTGCAGAGAATACTACTAATAAAAACGAAAAACCAACCACTGATGTAGTTGCTTCATCGAATTCTACAGATTCAAAAAACACCACTGCCCAATCTTCCAATTCAAACAATCAATCAACTTCTGCCGACTCTAAAACGGTATCTAGCTCTAAATCTTCTGAATCAAACGTTGCAGCAACAGAAACACCAAAAACAGAAGGTAAATCTGCAACATCAGCTGTAAAAACTGATGAAACTGCTAAGGCTAACAATAATCTAACATCAACTACAAAACAATCTGATTCTAAAACAACAGATTCTAAAAATGCAAGCCAAGCAACAGCTTCAAATACGAGTAATACAAATTCAGAATCTAAACCTTCTGGAAATTCAAAACCTGCCGCAACTAAAAATACAGATTCTAAAACCACAACATCAAACGAAACCAAAGTAGCTGATAATTCTGTTGCGGGTATGACCTTCAAAGTGCAGATTGGTGCCTACTCTAGCCAACCCGCAAAAAGTTTATTTACTAAAGCAGGAAAAGTTAACATTGATTTAATAGAAGGTATGTACAAAGTTACAACCGGAAACTTTAATACCTTAGAAGATGCGCTTAAATATCGTGATGAATTACAGACTAAAGGATTTAATGATTCATTTATTGCTAAATACAAAAACGGTTCTCGTATAAACTAAATCACATTTCTATCAGATATCAATTTTAATTCAATAATTAACAAAAACTACTAAACGACAATCTTCATGATTTAGTTTAGTAGTTTTTTTATGTCTAAAAAAATGTTTAGTATTGTTTCATATTGCTTGAATATTATCAAAATAGATTTAAATATTACAGTATATTAATTTTTAAATATGGTATTTGCGGTCATAGACTTAGGAACAAACACATTTAACCTTCTGATAGCAGAAAAACAAGCAGATAATACATTTAAAAAGTTATTTAAAACCAAAATCCCAGTTAAATTAGGCGAAGGTTCAATTAATTTGGGATTTATATCAGCCATACCTTTTCAAAGAGGTATAGAAGCGTTACAAACCTACAAGGGCTATTTAAACAAATATAAAGTTCAACAAACCTTTGCATTTGCAACATCGGCAATTCGATCTGCGTCAAATGGTCGTGATTTTGTAGAACAAGCTCGCGAACATACTGCTATTGACATCACCATTATTGACGGCAGTGAAGAGGCAGAGCTCATTTATCATGGGAATAAAATGGCTGTGAAAATGGACGAAAAAATTTCTCTAATCATGGATATTGGAGGAGGCAGTACGGAATTTATCTTAGCTAACAATAATACCATTTTTTGGAAAGAAAGTTACTTACTGGGCGCAGCTCGTTTACTAGAAAAATTTCGACCATCAGATCCAATCACTTCTTCAGAAATAAATGAATTTAATGATTATTTGCGACAAAAACTCCACACTTTATTTGAAGCGATTCGTTCTTTTAAGCCTGAATCATTAATTGGGTCATCTGGAGCATTTGACTCTATTGTTGACATGATAGGAGAAGAATTTAATACTATTACTTTAAATGAATTACTTACTGAATATCCAATAGAATTATCAAAATATATTTACGTTAGTAATAAAATCAAAAAATCAACTCTTAAAGAAAGACGAGAGATTAAAGGACTAATTGATATGCGTGTCGATATGATTGTTATTTCTGTATTATTAATTGATTTTATATTGACTGAATTAAAGTTAAAAAACATAAGAGTGTCTACGTTTTCATTGAAAGAGGGTGTAATCAGTCAGAAATTAGGATTATCACTTTCTTAATTTTTTGCAACTATAATCTTTCCGTAATTTTGAATCAATGGCCGAACACAATTCATATAACCTGATGGTTTCGAGCAATGTAGATCAAAAAGCATTCTTGAAACATACATGGTTGGTTATTTTACATGCTACCCGAACTCCTCCTCATATTGGCATCTTAATAGATGGGAATTACAATTCGTTGACTATTAAAGGCCATGAACTCAATGTTAATATTGAAGCCTTATTAAGAACCATTCAACAAAAAAAAATAGAAACGCTATTCATTCAGTTAAATAAACATCCAGTATTTAGTGGCGAATATCAGAAAGCAATTTGTCAGCATTATATACAACAATTTCCTCACGTCAAAGATAACGAAGCGTCTTGTCTCAATCCAATCAAACTATTTTTAGAAGAATTTTATGGTATTAAAGAACAAAAAAAAGAATTATTGTTCGAATTAATTGAACGCGTTAAAGAAAACAATTACATATCTTGTACTTGGTCATTGAATCTTGATAATCATTTAAAAAACAATCATTTTTCACTCCCTGTATATTCGCCCAAACTTTTACAGGACATCATCAAATCTGAACGAAACAACCATTTTCCTCAATAATGTTTATTGAATCTGAACATATTTATTTACGAGCAATTGAATCATCTGATGTTGACTTATTATATAATATAGAAAATGATATCTCAATTTGGAAAATCAGTCAAACTATCACGCCCTTCAGTAAAGAAATCTTACAATTATATCTTGATTCAAGCCATCAAGACATATATACTACTAAACAACTTCGATTAATGATTTGCCTAAAACAAACTAATGAGGCTGTTGGAACAATTGATTTATTTGATTTTGATCCTATGCATCTTAGAGTGGGAATAGGTATTTTAATATTTAAAAACTTTAGAAAAAAAGGGTTGGCCTATGAATCGATTGAATTAGTAAAAAATTATGTTCGAAATATCTTAATGCTTCATCAAATCTTCTGCAATATCAGTGCATCTAATGCGGATAGTATATTATTATTTGAAAAATCTGGATTTGAAAAATTTGGAATAAAAAAACAGTGGAATAAAATTTCAGCCTATTGTTTTGAAGATGAGTATTTATACCAATTAATTTTTTAAAAACTACATTAAGTGAATAGATAACATTTTTTCTGTAAAAATAGAATTACCTTTTTTCAAAATAAAAAACTTGTAAATGACAAACGGCAACCGATTTCTCAGTTGCCGTTATCAATGGTAGCGGGAGAGTGATTCGAACACCCGACCTTTGGGTTATGAGCCCAACGAGCTACCCCTGCTCTATCCCGCAATATGTTAAGTTTTATTACTTTTAAAGGGTATTTTTGATTTAAAAAAAGAACGTTTTTTTATTGTGGCACAAAGATATAATTCTTTTCTTTGTAAACAAATTAAATTTACAATTATTTCACATTCTATTCATAAATCAGGCTTTGTAAGCATCGTAGGTTGTCCAAATGTTGGCAAATCTACCCTAATGAACGCTCTTGTAGGCGAACGTTTAAGTATCATCACATCAAAAGCGCAAACAACCCGGCATCGTATAATGGGAATTGTGAGTGGTGATGATTATCAAATTGTATTCTCTGACACACCTGGTATTTTAAAACCAAATTACAAATTACAAGAAAAGATGATGGAATTCGTTATTTCTGCCTTTAACGATTCTGATGTTTTTTTGCTTATTGTAGATATTTATGAGGATATAGTTTTAGAAGAGAAATATTTAGAACAACTAAAAAACACTAAAACTCCTGTCATTTTACTTCTAAATAAAATTGATATGGCAACTCAAGAAGTTTTAGATACAAAAGTTGCTGAATGGAAAGAAAAATTGCCAAATGCAGATATTATCCCTATTTCTGCATTAAAAAAATTCAATCTTGAAAATGTAATGTATCGCATCACTCAGCTTTTGCCTCATGGAGAAGCTTTTTATGATAAGGATACATTAACGGATAAGCCTGAGAAATTTTTCGTTTCAGAAATTATACGAGAAAAAATACTTTTACAATACAAAAAAGAAATACCTTACAGTGTAGAGGTAATTGTTAATTCTTTTAAGGATGAAGAAAATATTTTGAAAATTCAAGCTGATATTCTGGTAGAAAGAGAAAGTCAAAAAGCAATTATCATCGGACATAAAGGTGAATCACTAAAAAAGGTAGGAACTAGAGCCCGGACGGAAGCTGAAACTTTTTTTGGTAAAAAAATATTTTTAGAATTATTCGTGAAAGTGGCAAAAGATTGGAGAAATAACGACGCTAACTTAAAACACTTCGGTTACAACAGTTGATCTTTCGTCAACAATTTTTCACTTTTAAAGGCAAATTCCTATTGAATTACTAGTTTTTTAGTAATTCGTTGGTTTTTTGCTTCTATATTAATGAAGTAAATTCCAGGAGCTAATTGCTGATTTGAATTAAGGATATAATTTACCTTGCCTTCCGCATCAGGCATTTTAATAGTTTCTTCTAAAACTCTTCCCGTTAAATCAATCAAACTTATTTTGGTGTTGGTATGATTGTTTAGTGTAA
Source organism: Chitinophaga pinensis (assembly GCA_945860225.1). Classification (GTDB taxonomy): domain Bacteria; phylum Bacteroidota; class Bacteroidia; order B-17B0; family Aurantibacillaceae; genus UBA4416. The sequence continues at coordinate 21,981 of CAMAPT010000011.1, forward strand.
ATTCTAATACCGAACTCGACTGTGTGGGATTAGGAAATAGGATTAATTCCATCTCTTTTTCTAATTGTTCTAGAGATGTTATTTTATTGCCTGAAATATTAATTTGATCAACATAAATATTATTAGCCTTTCCAACGTTCACATCTGTTTTGAAAAAGAAACGAAATTTAACATTTGGTTTATTATTTAACACGGTTAACAATCCTGCAGGAATCGACCTCAATGCCCATTGAGCAGAAGTTGGCACAAAGGCGGTGGTTAAAGTACCTCCGGTAACCGATGCCATAGCGTCGGGTGTTTGAATTCCTAATACCTTAGACCAAGTTCCTCCACAATCTAGCGAATATTCAACCTTGAATGTATCTAATTGCGTGGCGGTTCTTTTTGCATAAGCATAATAAAATGATAAAGTAATTCCACTAGTATTCGTAAAATCAAACAGTGGTGTTTCAAGTATATCAATATGACCAGCCGTATTAGTAGCCGAAGCATTATCAATGAATAAACTTTTTAAGGTTCCATTTGCTCCTGCGGATGAATTCTGTTGCCAAGTAACAGTAGATGAATTTAAATTATTTACGCTAATTTCTGCTGGAATGGTAGGACCTTCGAAATCATACAAAGCAGAACCTACAATACCTGAACCTGAATTAACAATATTGATATATGACGTTTTTGAAGTTGCAATAACCGAAGCGCTATTACTGGCCTTTAAGCTAACAGAATAAGTTCCCGGATTTGGATAGGTAACCACTTGCGAAAAAGAGGTTGACGAAGCAGGTACTCCTCCTTCAAACGACCACAATAAAGTGCCATTTTCACCAACTTGACTCAAACTTGTATACGTAATTGAATTGTTAGCACAATTCATCAATTTATTAACCGAAAAATCGGACGTAGGAGAACATGTATAGCCATTTGATAAACCTGTAAAGAGTAAATTAGAAGATGATGACAGATTATTTCTTCCTCCTACATTGCTAACAAGGGTGGATCGCATTCTGTCTATTTGACCTTGAGTAAACATTCGAGGACATGAAGAGTAATCCATTATATTTTCAACATTAGCATTTCCTGATGGGTCGCATGTATTTCCTCCAATGCTTGTTGGACAAGAACTAAAATAACCTTTAGTAATTGGTGTATCAGACACATTATCATCTCCACAGGAAATACCAGGCTGATTGGTATTTCCAAAAGTATGAGCTAAATTAAGCCAATGTCCTATTTCATGACTCATAGTTCTGGAATCGGTTGAATTATTTTGTGCTAACTGATTTCTAAGAATGACGATAGCATCCCCCATGTTTCCGTTTGAGGTAAAAGGAGTTGAACCCGGCAAATAGGTGTAACCACCGATAAATGCGCCTGAGGTGGTCGGACAAGTATAAGTACCTGATGCGCTGGAAATACATTCAACCACATAAACATTAAGGTATCTGTTAGTCGGCCATCTATTCGCACCAACCCCAGAGTATTTAAAATTAGGGGTGATTTGACTCCAATACATGTTATCCTCATTGTGTCTTATAATGCCATTTGAACATTTTCCTAAAGGATCTCGTTGGGCTAATGCGAACTTAATTTCTGCATCCTGATATAATGAAGCAAATTGAGGAGAAATAGAATTAACATCAGATCCTTTTTTGCCAAAATCATTATTGATGTATGAAATTAAATTAACAAATACTTGATCTGAAATGATTTGAGTACCCATAATATGAAAAACAACAGGAACAGTATAAATGGGAGTTGCCGTTTTATCTAATGATTTCCTTTTTAATAAGATTTGAGCGTAATCAGCTTCTAATTGAGCTTGCTTGATGAGATAGTTTTCTTTTAATGCTGAATTATTTTGAAAACCATACTCCATTGCCTCATAAGTTGCACATGGTAACATAGCACTTTTTGATGTTTGAGCGAAAAATTTTGCGCTAACAAATAAACAAATTAAAATATATAATAAGCAAAAACGAACCATTGTATCAAGACTAGCAAATATTTTATAAAAAACTAACTCTATTTTTTCGAACTAGGATCAATTTTATTGAGTGCCATCATCTGTTTCATGGTTTTATCCATTCCTTCAATACTACCGTCTAAGAAAATGACATTGCCTTTTCCTTCTTGTGCAAAATTTTTAACGGCCTCTGTCCACATACTAAATAAAATTAAAGACGAATCTAATTTGGCTTCCTCCATTTCTTTGGCGGCGCCAGCCATACCTTTAGCGACTTCTTGCCTAAACAATGCAATACCTTCACCTTTTAAACGAGCGGCCTCTTTTTCTGCCTGTGCCGAAATTTTAATAAAATTTCCTTCTGCTTCTGCGGCCTTAGTTCTAGTAATCAGCAAAGCTTGTCCTTCATTTTCAGCAGCAGCTTTTAAATTGTTACTAGCTACCACTTTTGCCATTGAACGCATTACCTCCTCATCAAAAGTAATGTCATTTAATTGTAAATCTATTAAATGATACCCCCATTCTTCTAGCATAACATCTAATTGTTCTTTTACAGCTTCCACAATATCTCTTCTCAAGGACAAAACTTCTGATTGTTTTTTAGTAGCTACAAAAGCTCTTACTGAACCTTCAATTGATCGAACTAAAGCCTGCATCAAATTTTTATCATCTACAAACTTAAAAGCCACATTTTTAATCGTTTCTTCAGATTGATTAACGACAGCGTATAGCAACATCGCCGTAAAATTCACATTAGCTTGGTCAATGGTTACAGCTTGAAAACCCAACTCGGCACTGCGATTTTGAATAGAAATTTTTCTATAAACCTTTTCAATTAAAGGAATTTTCATACTTAATCCCGGAGTTAGAATACGCTTGTATTTTCCAAAAACAGTAATAACAGCCACCGTGCCTTGCTGAACAGTGACGAATGACATAGGCAGTAATATAATTATAACTACGAGTAGGATAATAATTGGCATAGGCTTTTAAATAATAAATAGTTTGTGTAAATTTAATCATCCAAAGCTAGAAACAAAACTTTTTATGCGCCTCAAACTTTGTTTTATATTCTGGATTTTATTGAATTTAATTCATTTTGAATTACTATGCCAATCTGATACAACCAAAGTTATCAGTGAAGAAATGACTCTTTATTCTTCAGCTTGCAAATTAATCGATTCAACTCGGTATAAGGAGGCTATATCTGTTTTAAAAAAAGCGATTAAACTAAAACCAGATTACACGGATGCCTTCAATAAAATGGCATTTGCTAAGCTAAAATTAATGGATTATAAGGGTGCTGAAAAAGATTTAAATACAGCATTCAGAATTTCTCCTGACAATTTTGATACTAAAAAATCTTTAGGCATTCTATATTACGAAACCAAGCGATTTCCCGAATCAAAAGCAATGATTGATTCAGCTATTCTTATTAATTTATTTGATTGGGAGTTGTTCTATTATCAAGCCAAATTAATGTTTGAGGGAAAAGCTTATAAATTAGCTTTTGATGCTTGTACAAAATCTATTGATTTAAATCCTAAATCATTTGAGGTTGCTTATTTAAAATGCGAAATTAGATATGCGATGAAAGAGTATGCGTATTGTATTAAAGAAATATCCGAAGCTATTTCTACTATGCCAGCAACAAATCCACCTTATAAAGCCTACAAATTAAGAGCTAAAGCAAGGTTTGAAGTTAAAGATTATAAAAATGCTTTGAAAGATTGGAATGTTTATTTAGAAGCTTTTCCTGATGAAGAAGAGGCCCTTGTGTTGCGAGGTGCGTCAAAAATAGAAACCGGTGATTATACAGGTGCTATTGTTGATTTTGATGCTGCAATCAGAATTAACCCTGATAATCCGGTGAGTTACAACTATCGTGGTGTAGCGAAAGGAGAAAATAGGCAGTTTGTTGAAGCGTTAAAAGATTTTGATTACTCCATAAAACTGAAGTACAATTATGCCGGGGCATTTGTGAATAGAGCCGCTGTAAAATTTGCCAGTAAAGACAAACGAGGTGCATGCGATGATTTGAATAGAGCTGATAGCCTAGGGGATGATATGGCTATTCAATTAATCGAAACATACTGCAAATACTGAGCTAAAGCAAGCACCATTTAAATTTATGATTCCCCGAATAATTACATATAATCTTTTATCTTTAACTTCTAATAGATAACTATTTTTCATGAAAACAGCCGTATTTAGAAAAGCCAACTTCAATTCAGCGCACCGACTCCATAATCCAAAATTTGACGAGCAAATGAATAACGAAATTTTTGGCTTGTGTAATAATCCAAATTTTCATGGGCATAATTATGAACTTATTGTCAAATTAGTAGGAGAAGTGAATGAAGAAACGGGTTATGTATATGACTTAAAAAAACTGAATGATTTGATTAAGGATGAAGTTATTGAAAGATTTGACCACAAAAATTTAAATCTTGATACTGAAGAATTCAAATCATTAAACCCAACTGCAGAAAATATTGCTCGCATTATTTATGAATTATTGCGTGTAAAAATTGAAAATAAATACAATTTAGAAATCACTCTTTATGAAACTCCGAGAAATTATGTGGTTTACCCAGCCAATTAGTTTGTTTTAGATTCAAGCAAACCTGAGTTAAACCGTCTTATCGCAATTTATTTGATAGAAACTTACCTATGGCATAATGTCCTAAATAAACCAAAGGAATTAAGGAAAGGGCAACTAGTAATTTAAAAGCATATCCCCAACTTGCATTGACTAAAAAATCGGAAAAAGCCCATTTACCGGGCAATACAAATGCAATAAATTGAACTACAAACGTATCTACCAATTGACTCACCATCGTGCTACCGGTTGCTCTTAGCCAAATAAGTCGATTCCCTGTCATTTTCCTAAAAGTCCAAAACACATAAACATCAATTAACTGCGAAAATAAAAAAGCTACCAGACTCCCTACAATAATCCATTGTGATTGCCCAAATACAGTATTAAACACTTCATCAGACACCGGCGAAAACGACGTTGCTTCTATCCTCAAAGCAATAGTGAGGATGATGAACATAAAAGATATCAACGCTACTGTAATGTAAGTCAATTTTTTTACGCCATCCTTGCCATAATACTCATTGATTAAATCCGTTAAGAGAAATATAACAGGCCACAATATAATACCTATGCTTTGGGTAAAAAGTCCAAAAAATTGCACAAGCTTTCCTCCTATTAACTCAGCCACTATGGCATTCGTAATAAAGAAACCGGCTAATACAAGAAAAACTATATCTTTTTTGTTTTTTAAATCCACAAGGGTAATGTTAGGAATAAATAGTTATGTAAAAACATGTCAAATGGTTTATAGTTTATACGAAACTGAAAGAAAAAATAACTTTAAGTTAGATATAAAAATGTCATTTTGCGACTCGTTTATTTACGTTTTCCCTGACTCATCAAGAATGTTTTCAATAGCTCGTCAATATTACCATCTAATACACTTTCAGCATCAGTAATTTTCAATTCAGTTCTATGGTCATTCACCATTTTATATGGATGCAAAACGTAACTTCTGATTTGCGAACCCCACTCAATTTTCATCTTTCCTTCTTCTACTGCATCCCTCGCTTCATTACGTTTTCTCATTTCTAATTCATATAACTGAGAACGAAGCATTTGCATCGCTTTTTCGCGATTACCCAACTGGGAGCGTTCTATCTGACAAACTACTACAATACCGGTTGGCTTGTGAGTTAATTGCACTTTCGATTCCACTTTATTAACATTTTGCCCCCCTGCTCCACCACTTCGCGATGTAGACATTTCTATATCGTTTGGATGGATATTAATTTCTATTGTATCGTCTACTACAGGGTAAACATATACAGACGCAAAAGAGGTGTGTCGTTTCGCATTACTGTCAAATGGACTTATACGAACCAAGCGATGTACACCATTTTCTCCTTTTAAATTACCGTAGGCATATTCACCATCTATTTGAATGGAAACTGATTTTACTCCTGCCACGTCACCATCCGTACGATCCAATTCAGATAACTTAAATCCATTTTTTTCGGCCCACATCATGTACATACGCTCGAGCATACTAGCCCAATCGCAACTTTCGGTACCTCCTGCTCCGGCATTAATTTGCAATACACAACTTAAGGCATCATCCGGAGAATTCAACATATTTTTAAATTCAACATCATCCAAAATTTTCAATGCCACCTGATATAATTCTTCGGTATCTGCCTCAGAAGCATCTCCTGATTTGAAAAATTCGTACATGGTATCTAAGTCTTCAACGGCTGAAGTTAATTTATCATAAGCAGTTACCCATGATTTGCGTGATTTAACTTCTTTTAAAACAGCCTCTGCTTTTTTAGAATCGACCCAAAAATTAGGGTCTAAAGTTTTTTCTTCGAGTTCTTTTAACTCATGACTTTTCTTATCGTAGTCAAAGAAACCCCTTCAGAGCGGCATATCGTTCGTGAAGGTCCTTAAGTTGATCGGTAGTAAACATTCAGCGAAATTAGAATTTATTATCATAAATAAAAACAAAACAGTTCTCTATTTTCAGCAATTGTATACTACTCCGTTTTTATACTTCTTATTTTTTTCATCTACCTAATCGGCTTATTATGATAATTACATACATTTGCAAACCAAAAAATAATACTAAAAACATGAAAACCTTAAAATTATTTTTAGCTGTTACAGCAATTACTTTATCCGGCTTATTTACTATATCGTGTGGTGGATCTGAAAAAGATGAAAATCCATTAGCAGATAGCTTGTCTGGAGTAAATGGCGAATTATCAGGCAAATTATCTCAAAAAGAAGCCGCCATCCAAGAATTTGTTAACTCATTTAACGCTATTCAAGAAAATTTGACAGCGATTAAAGAAAAAGAAAAAATTGTTACTGTCCGTTCCCAAAATGGCGACGTCAAGAACATGGAGCAAAGCATTCAGGAAGATATTCAGGCGATTTATGATTTAATGGCTAAAAATAAAAGCAGAATTAATTCTCTTAGTAAAAAATTAAAAGCTTCTAAATCAAAAATTTCAGGATTAGAACAAATGATTGCCACATTGGAAGCTCAACTTGAAGCAAAAGACGGAGAAATTACTGCTTTAAAATCTCAATTAGAGGCTAAAAATATTGAATTAAGCAACATTGTAATGAATTTAGAAGTTGTAGAAGCTGAAAGCACAGCTAAAACTGAAAAATTAAATACCGCCTTTTATGCGTTTGGCACTTTTAAAGAGCTCAAAGAAAAAAATGTCATCACCAAAGAAGGTGGTTTTATTGGAATGGGTAAATCGGCTAAATTAAAAGATGATTTCAATAAAGAATATTTTACAAAAATTGATATTTCTCAAGTCAACTCCATTCATATTGGTGCCAAAAAAGCAAAAATTATTACCAATCATCCTACAAGTTCTTACAAATTAATTTTATCTGGCGAGAAAAATGTTGAGAAAATTGACATCTTGAATGCAGAAGATTTTTGGTCAAACTCAAAATACCTAGTTATTATTACAGAGTAAACTAGTTTATCAAATCAATAAAGAGACTGTCTCAAAAAGAGGCAGTCTCTTTTGTTTTAGTCATATCGAATACCTTGAAGATATCGGATAAACACTATTTAGGTCTTAGCTGCACTAAACCCAAGCATGCAAAATAATTTTAGTCAACCTCTCTAAAAAAATAGTTTTTAGGATGAAATACTATTTACCATTTCCTGCATCACCTGATACGATTTAAAATCAGATAGCCCTGAAATATGCATTTTATAATAACTTAAAAGGCAATCAAGTAATAATAAACGTTCGGTTCTGTTTATTTTTTTTTGTTCAAAAAGTGAATACGAAAATAAATCGGAAAACAACTGAGATTGCAAATAATCAAATCCTAAAGGATAACTTTTAATGGTTGCAAAAAATTTCCCTTCTACGGTATCAAAATAAGGTAATGTTTCACTACGATTGTTGGTCGGATAAAACCCTAAATGCTTCGTTAATTCAAATAAAAAATAAATATGGGTATCTAAATAGCCATCTTGCACATTATCTAGCCACTGGTAAGTGTGACAAATTAAATCAAATAAATGAGGATTGGACATTTGCTCCTTAACACACTTATACAAAATTTCATTCAAAAACGAAGCGATGCACATCTTAGAAAAATTGATTTGCAAATCTGTGTAAACAAATAAGCACTTTGCCTCGCTCAATTGCTGAATTTCCTTATTTTCTTTTACAGAAATAACACATTCTATTTGGGTTAAAGGTTGAATAACTCCTGCTTTGATTTTGGCTTTGGGTCCGTTACCCACATGAATATTTGCCGTTATTAAACCAAAATCTTTGGTATAAATTTTAGATATCAGTTTTTTATCGGCATATTTCACATTATACAAAACAATACCTTGCGTGGTATGCAACATCAGTTGATAATCATTAATTTAGTAGAGGCTGACTTTTCACCATCGGCCGAAGAGCAAAACACCAAATATATACCACTAGCTACTTTATTTCCACTAAAGTTTAATTGACTCCATTCTACTTGCCCACCCTGCGAAGTGGCCGACCAAACCAAATTACCATATAAATCAGTTATTTTTAAATCTGTTTGATCTACCAAACCAGTTATACAAACCGGCCCCGAATAACCAGGTCGCACAGGATTGGGATATGCCTGAACATTTGTAAACTCTTCATAGCCCTTTATATTACTAATTCTGTATGATTGTACGCCTTTGTCTGTAGCAATAAATACATCTCCTGTCGTTTCATTGATGGCTATATCATTAATACGATTAGAGTAAAGCGGGCTATTTTCGGCGGTGAAATGGTAAATGTCTTTTTGTCCATCTTCCGATAAACAATACACACCGGATGCTTGTGTTCCTATCCATTTTCTGTTGGTACCATCTACCGTAATGGAGGTTATCACATCATTTTCGAGCAAAATTTGGACATGTCCATCTTGCTCTATCAGTATTTGCTGACTATCCCAATTACCCCCTTTAAATATATTTTCGGGAGTATAAAATACAGTAATTCCCTTTGCAGTTCCTACCCATATATGTCCGTTTTTATCTTCGCACACCGAATAAATATCCACAGAGGGTAATCTGCCATTACCTACTGCTGTATTTAATAATTTTGTATTAGATGAATTTGGCTTAGACAAACCAAGCACATCTTTGTAAACCATTAATCCTGTGTTTCTGGGTAATACAATCCAAGCTTGATTAGTTTTATCAAAAATAATTTTAGAAATAGTGGGAGATGATATGATTGAGCTAAAATCCAGATGTGCCCAGGTATTATTATTCTTCAATACACTAATTGCCCTGCTACCAAAGGTAATGGAAGCCCATAAATTTGAATTTTTATCGTAACTCACACCAGTAACGCGCAAATCAGAACCACCTCCTATACCTTGCAATGGACTATTAGTTGTATTATAAACCGCTTTAACGTTTCCGTCTTTCACTTCCATAATACCACTATTCATGCATCCAAAAGCTATGTGGTTTTTATCGCGAGGATCGATGGATACAGAATTAATATCCGGTATATTGGGCGTTGGAGAAACGTACTTCCACGAATAATCCGAAAAAATACTTGCTTTCGAGTTATTATATTGAGCATCGTATGTCTCGCCTAAATCTATTGGAGCTAATGCCAATATATCATCCATGGCGTCCAAATCTTTTGAAAAATTATTGTAAGCGCCTTCTAGTGTAATGGGCTCATTGGGATAATAAGGGCCATACCCTGAAGATTTAATCAATCCGTATCGGGCATCCGCAAACCAAAGTTTTAAATCTGCTTCATAACACACATCATTAATCATGGCATTATCAAATCCATAATTTGATGTAAAATTAGGTGATGTTCCATCTGTATTAATTACCGATACACCCCACTGATCATTTACCAATAATTTATTATAACTTGAATAATCGTACAATTTTTTATTCGTGCTATTTGATTTGTAAGGGTATCTTCTCCACGAAGCTCCATTGAATTGGTAAATAGTATCGGCCAAAAGTTTGTTTGGTTTAGAATAGTTTGCCAAAATTAACCCCTTAAAATTAACAATAGAATTATAGGCGCCGGAGGGAATTCCTTGATGTAAAGATTTCCAATTTTGATAATAACTCAGATTCTCCGAAATTTTACCGTAAAAAATACCCGAAGGTGTGGCTGCAAAAATAGCGGTGTCGGTAGTGGTTACTTGGTTGACTTCGAGATTAGACTGGGCCGTACCCAAATAATACGTATCCTTAACTTCCATTTTTTGAGTATCAAACACAATGATACCAAAACCACAAGCTATGTAAGCTAAATGTCCCTTAAAATGAACCTCGTTAATGTTTTTTTTACCTTGAATAATTTTTCTTTTGATGTCAGAAACATTAATGATTTTACCATCGGGTTTAATGACATCGATATTGGTGTTGTCGTAAACTACTAATAAATAATTATTGTATTCGTTTTTCCTTAATAGTTTTACCCCAATATCTGACAAGCCATTTATTTTGGTAAGTTTTTCAACACTATTATCTTCCGTATTGTAAGTAGCTAAACCAAATCCATTTGAAACATACACCAAATTGCCCACCTTAGCCACGCTATTGGCATTATTATAAGATAGGTGGTCTACCCATTGGCCAATCTTATACTGTGAAAAAGAAAAATAACTCAAAAAAAGAAATAGTACTAAAAAACTTTTTTTACTTTGCATGCCATTAAAACGTAACTGAAAACATAATATTGCAACTAACGAGCATAAATTTAATACTTATATTTGTTAATCAATTTGGCTTTGTAGTACAATGGATAGTATTTGGGTTTCCGAAGCCCGCGATCTAGGTTCGATTCCTAGCAAAGCCACAAAAAAAGTGTAGAAAAATGTTTTTTTCTACACTTTTTTGGTTTTAATCCCAATTATCCTCATTGATTTATTGTAAAATAATTTCCTATATTTGTGATAGCTAATGAGTTTAACGCTTACAAATCTCATCCCATGATGGGTGATGCCAGTACTGGCACGGGGGCGTTTGGATTTTTTAGCTTTTTTTATTCCTCTTCATAAAGATTAATTACACTTCCGTATTTATCTTTTAAAGCATCGAAATATCTGCTTTCGCCTTTTAATAAATTACGTTGTACTGCCCACATTAAATAATCAATAATACTTAATTCAGCCATTTCACTACTTGGCACAATTTCCAAAGTGTATTTTATTTTCTGTTCAGAGTTTAAGGCTTTTTTAACAGCTTCTTCAAAACGGTGGATAGAGTTATTGCCACGTTGCGATAAATAAAGATTGTAATCTTTTGTATTGTCCGTTAATACTTCTTTTAGTAAATGATGTAATACATCAAAATAAAATTCGGTAGGATTATTATTATGTTTTCGATTGAATATATTGAGATTCTTTTTAGCAATTACAATATTTGCTTTAAAACCCGGAAGTTCTCTCAACATTTCAAAAAACTTCGCTCTTATTTCAGGATGGTCTGCACGCGCATGAACATACCAGCCTTTTTGATTGCTAACTGAAGGAATTGTATTATACATTTTATCAGCTTTAATGTTCTCTATAAACGAAACAACGGCCTTTCTTAATGCTTTACGGTTATCTGTTTGAATTAATCCAATTATTAAATATGGCTGAAATCCTTCTGTGCCAACCAATAATTTATTTCGGTTAGCAAAGAAAAATGGGTCCCCACTTTCATCTATAAACAAATACGACTTCATTAATCAAATTGCAATCATTTAAAATTGTAATGCAAAATACAAATTAAATTGCTAGTTAAACAAAAACCAAAAATCTATATTAACTGAAGGAATATTTCTAAGAGTTAAAGATTTAATGCGATGACAGGTTGCAATATTTACAATAGCTGAGATGTCCATCACAGAATATTCGGGGCAGTTTATCAACTCGAAAAAAAAGAAGATTAACAATACACGAATACTGTATTTACGAACAAATAAATTTTGAATATGTTTGGAGATATTTAAGGGAGGGTATTAATGGTTAGAAATATACCGCTTTAATTCAGAAAGCACCTCAATATCCTTTAGTAACTGGTTCGAGATTTTGTCTGTGAAGTCCACACCAACAAAGACAAGCCTTTCAGGAAACTGAGAGGCTTTTTTGTTTTAGGTTTGTTTAAAAATAGTTTAAACAAATATTAAATTTAAATTCATCTACAATACAATTTCTTGAGCACTTGCATTCGGATATCATTTCTAGGTTAATGGAACTGCTATTCATTTTTTAGAGGTCAAGTCAAAATGCGAGGGATAACAATTGCTTTGGATATGGAGAATCGAAATTAAAAAATGGTTGTGCTTGTGAGGGAGCCGTAAAATCAACTTGTACCGAAGAGGAACATCAACAAAATAGAAGAACTGAGTTCATCATATTAAAAACTCAATAAACTGCCATTTCAAAAGACAATTGGCTAATGCAGCATTAAGATTAGTGGATGTTTTGAATGTTTCTTTTAAGCAGACTGATGTTTTAGGAAAATAAAAAGGATTTGCTTATGTGGCAGCAAAGGATAGTGGTAAGCATTAGAACTTATTTTATTTTTTCGTTCCTTCCACTATAACTGCTGAACCTGATTTTATATGATACACTTTTTCGGTTATTTTTGTTGCCTCTGGTTTTTTAACGGTACTGGCATAATTAAATTCAGCAATCAATTCATCTTTACTCACCTTTAATACGAGGTAACCATGATCTTTATTATTGCAATATTTCATGTGAGGATTATTTTTTAAATATAGTTCTTTTGCCTCTGCTACTTCTTTATCAGTAACATATTCATCATCGTTAGCCGATGTAATACTCGTTACCACAAATTCAATAGCAGCATTGTCACTTATGTCTTGAGTACCTTGCAAATTTGTTTCCATGGCAAATGAACAATGGTAATCACCCGTTACAATCACTAAGTTTTTTAATTGACGTTTCTTTAAGTAGTTTACAAATTTTTCACGCTCATAGGGATAGCCATCCCATCCATCCATGTATAAAGCACCCTTTATTTTGTCAGGTTGAAACATAGGTCCAAAAGGTACTTGGTTACCCATTATATTCCAGCAATACGATTTATCTAATGAATGTGTTAACCAGTTATATTGCTCTCTTCCTAATATGCTGCGAGTTGTATCAAAATAATTTGGCGCACTCATGCTATCTACCTGCAAGGTTCTGCCTTCAATTCGTGTATCCAATAATAACAAATTAATGAGTTTACCAATGGCAAACGAACGGTATAAATGACTTTCTGGCTTTTTATTTACGGGGAGCCATTCATAATAAGCTTTAGTGGCAGCTGCTTTGCGGGTATACCAATCGCCCTCATTTTTTTGATGATTTTGTGCCCCATCCATATAGGCATTATTGGCAATTTCATGGTCATCCCAAGTTGTCATAAAGGGCTTTAACTGATGTAATTTCATCAAGTCTTTATCCAAGCGGTAAAGCGAATATCTGGTACGATAATCATTTAATGAAATAATTTCTTTATTAGGCACGTTTATTCTGCCAATGGAAGTATCACCATATTTGCCAACGGCATATTCATAAATATAATCTCCTAAATGTACTACCACGTCAATAGCTTTGTCTTCAGCCATAAAACGGTAATTATTAAAGTAACCCCATTCATAATTACTGCACGACGCAAAGGCAATGGTAGAGGTGTTTAAGTTATCACTCAAGGTTTTGGTTTGCCCGACAATGGAACTGCTATTGTTATAAGAAAAACGGTAATAGTAAACCGTGTAAGGTTTTAATTTGGTAACATTTATTTTTGTTGAAAAATTAGATTCGTCTTTGGTAGTCACAATGCCCGTTTGACGACTTTGTTTAAATGTAGTATCTGTTGCTATTTCCCAACTTACAAGGGCCTCCTTTATATTTTTATCTAAAGTTAACTTTGTCCAAATAACTACCGAGTTTTGAGTGGGATCGCCACTAGCTACACCATGATAAAAAGGTGCTAAGGATTTGTTTAAATGAGGAAGTAGTTCGGTGTCAATATTTAAATTATTTTGACAAAGCAAGGAATTTGCAAACAAAAACAGGATCAAGGCAAGGATAGTATATCTCATTTTTTTTCTAGTAAATCTAGGAACAATTATAAAATGGTGTATTACCGTATTGTTAATATTCCTTTTGAAAGTGTTTTAAAAAATACTGTAGTTTGGCCAGTGGCCGGTACCAGAAACTAAAGCAATATCATTAGCATTTGCCGTTCCATAAACAGTACCAGCATTTCCGCCAACTCCACCGGTAATCATGATATTTCAAGAATTTAGAAATGTAGGTAAGTTTTCCATCATATTGTCTTAATTTGAGTGTAAACCAAAAATCATAATCATCATCTTTTCTCTTAATGATAATATTATTGTTGTAAGAAAAGCAATTGTCTTGGCTTAATAAATAATCTATTTCAAATTGACTTTTGATTGAACTTAGGCTTTTAAAGTACCTCTCATGCTGTCTTTTATAATAAGGGTTATGAGGATTACACATCTAATTCCAAAGTCAGGCGGAGCATTTTTAGGAATTAGTACTTGCAATTTCACAAATAGTTTTGCGGCAAAATTAAGATCATAATCATTCGAAAATAAGTAAATTTACTCGCAAGCCCAAATATCTGCGATGTCAATTTTCAAATAATCAAAGTTTTCTATATCAGACATTCTATATTAAATTAAATTAGAGTTTGCTTCATCAATTACTTCGTAAAAAACAACTTTAATAATCATATTATTAATCTCATTTTTTAATTCTTATTAATGAAAGCAAAATCATTTTTGTACATTACTAATATTATTAAAATGCGCTTAAAAACAATCTAAATTTGTTATCATAAACTTTTAAAAACAAAAAATGAAAACAAAAATTTTTATTACTGTATTTACAGTATTCACATTGCTAATTTCTTGTAAAAAAGGAGATAAGGGCGACACAGGACCAATTGGAGCAGCTGGAACATCTGGAATAAACGGAAATGCTAATGTTAAAGCCTTTTATTTTGGAAAGGATTCGATTGATGCCTCTCATTCAGCGTTGGTTTTAGCATTACCAGCGACGGTTACTTCTAATATGATAGATTCTAGTGCTGTATTAGTTTATCATAAGATAACAGGATTATGGTTTTCATCTCCAGGATTTGGGCTTAATGCTGCTTATCAAACAAGAGTATACACGCAAGTAACAGATGTTTATCTGAAGGCTTTAAATCCAGATGGTACAGGATACTCAGGAGTGAAATACGTGTTCGAGAAATTAAAAGTAATAGTAATTCCTTCGTCTGATTTTTCAGGTTTTAGAAAAAAACCAGTAGACTTTAGGGATTATAGTGCTACCATGAAATATTACGGTTTATCAGAAGATTAATATAAAATGTCATTTTAAAAGAGGCTGTCTCAAAACAGAGATAGCCTAAAAAAAGACTATTTTTTATTATCTTTAAGCAACAATATATTATAAATTATGACAACAAAAGTCATTCGGACTAAAGTCCATCAATACATTGACGAGGCAGACAGTAATGTGCTAGAAGTAGTTTATAGATTACTCGAATTATATCGCCAAAGTAACTCAAGTATGTTGACAGACGAACAACAAAAAGAAGTACTTAAGAGATCCGAATTGTATAAATCAGGTAAAATAAAAGGATATTCTTTAACAGAAGTTAGAAAAAGAATAAAACAAAAACTAGCTTAAAAAATGGCCTCGAATAAATAAATTATTCTTGAACAAGCTGTTATTGAACTCGAAAACGCATGTTTATACTATAACAACAAGGTTTCTGGCCTAGGATTTGAATTCGAAGAAGAAGTGGCAGCCTTACTCAAATTGATTAAGGAAAATCCGGGTATATTCCCTATAAAATTTGCACACATTCATGAAGCTGTCATAAAACGTTTTCCATTCGTTATAAATTATGAAGTTTCTGGAAATCAAATTATTGTTTCTGCCATTTTTCATGTTAAGCAAAACCCCACAACAAAAATCAAAAGAAAACGTAAATAGTTTTTTTATTATTAAAGACTCCCACTCTCTTTTGGAGAGGGGTCGAGGGTGAGGCTGGTTCTCGATACGAAAATTCAAAGAGAGACAGAATTTTCTACTCGAACTAGCAGCTAAAATCCTTACTATTTTTTATCAGGCCAAATATACCTCTGCGTCATTAATAAGCTTATTTTTATGCGCTGAAAATGAGCTTAAGAAATATACCTAAACCACAACTTAGTACTTTTAAAGGCTTTTGGCTTTATATGGCCTTATGTTGCCTTCAGTTCACTAGTTTAGCTCAAACCTCAACCGATAATAGTAAATACATCAACATTAGGCATGCTAAACGATTGGTATTTGATAAGGCATTGGGCATTGATGCCAAACGCTTGATTGGAGATGTGGAATGTGAACATGATGGCACCGTTATGCGCTGCGACAGTGCCTATTTGTATGAAGACAAAAACATGGAGGCTTTTGGGCACATCAGCATCATAAAGGGCGACAGCGTATTTGTATATGGCGATTCGTTGAAATACCAAGCTAAAACCAAATTAGCGAACCTAAAAGGTAATGTGCGTTGTATTGAAAAAGATATGACCCTCACCACCAATACCCTCATTTACGACGTTAGCAAGTCGGTAGCGAGTTATTACAATGGTGGTAAAATTGTGAATAAAGAAAATACCCTAACTAGCAAAAACGGGCATTATTACTCATCCAACAAAGAATTAACGTTTCATTACGATGTGGTTTTAACCAATCCCGACTATAAAATGCGCAGCGACACCTTGCGGTACAATACCAATAACAAAACCTGCTATTTTATAGGTCCCTCTATTATTACCAGTAAAGAAAATCATATTTACTGCGAAAACGGCTGGTACGATACCCGAAAAGAAATAGCGCGATTCAGTAAAAATGCCATCATAACTACCAAAGACCAAAAATTATTGGGTGATAGCTTGTTTTACGATCGAAAAAAAGGTTATGGTAAAGCCACGCGCAGAGTTCAGGTGATAGATACCACCAACAAATCCATTGTATGGGGCGACTATGCCGAACATTTTGAAAAAGGCAACCGAGCCATTGTGACCGGACATGCCTTATATGGCAGAAAAATAGAAAAAGACACTTTATTTTTATCGGCAGATACTTTACTATATGACAAACCCGATTCTGCCCACTCTTTTGTAAAAGCCTACAAACATGTAAAACTCTACAAAAAAGATTTTCAGGGCTTATGTGATTCGCTTACTTACCTCATTCACGACTCGCTCATGACCATGTACAACGCTCCTATTTTATGGACTAATAACGGCCAAATAACGGCCAAACTTATTAAAATTACCGCCGGGCAAACGAGTGTAAGGCACTTCGAATTATTGCATCAAGCCATTGTGATTCAAAAAGTGGACAGCCTTGATGACCAAAAATTCAATCAACTAGAAGGCAAAAAAATGGAAGGCATATTTGCCAATGATTCCATCAGAAAATTAAATGTGATAGGCAATGCCGAAATGATATACTACATCAAGCAAAATAAAACGTATAAGGGCGTTAATCAAACAAGTTGCAGCGATTTAACGGTGTGGTTTAATGCCGAGGGGGTTGATAGAGCGACATTCAGAAAAAAACCGGAATCAACCATTTTTCCGGCAAAAGACGTCAACGATTCGACCATGCGTTTGAAACATTTTGTATGGCTCGAAAACAAACGTCCGAAAACAAAAAGTGATTTATTTGTTAAATAACAAGTTTTCAAAGCACTTATTTCATTACTGTCATTATTTGTATATTTAACCTTTAATTTTAAAAGACATGAAGTTATTAGAAAATAAAGTGGCCATTATTACTGGCGCATCAAGAGGAATCGGAAAAGGCATTGCCATAAAATTTGCAGAACAAGGTTGCCATATTGCATTTACATATTTAAGTTCGGTTGAAAAAGCCAAAGCATTTGAAGCCGAATTAGCCGCATACGGCATTAAAGCAAAAGGATACCAAAGCGACGCAGCTGATTTTAAAGCGGCCGAACAATTGGTAAACGACGTGGTTACTGAATTTGGAACGGTAGATGTGTTGGTAAACAATGCCGGAATTACGCGCGACACATTATTAATGCGCATGAGCGAACAGCAATGGGATGAAGTGATTAATGCTAACCTAAAATCTGTATTTAATTTAACTAAAGCTGTTCAAAAACCCATGCTAAAAGCCCGCAAAGGCTCTATCATTAATATGAGCTCGGTTGTTGGCGTAAAAGGAAATGCCGGACAAGCCAATTATTCGGCTTCTAAAGCGGGTATTATTGGGTTTACTAAATCCGTGGCTTTAGAGCTAGGTTCTCGCAATATTCGCAGCAATGCGATTGCTCCGGGTTTTATAGAAACTGAAATGACCGGCGCACTTGATGAAAAAGTAGTTCAACAATGGAGAGAGTCTATTCCTTTAAAACGAGGAGGATCCGCTGAAGATGTGGCTAATTTGACTTTGTTTTTAGCTAGTGATATGAGCGCATACATTACCGGACAATGCATCAACGTGTGCGGTGGAATGTTAACCTAATCTATCAGATTTCTGATTTAAGTAGCATACTTTAAATCTAGAATCTAATTTCTAAAAACTTTAATTATAAATGGAATTCATCTCTAATTATCCTTGGTATTGCACCCTGTTATGTTTGGTAGCAGGGTTTGTTTTTTCTGCCATGCTGTATTTTAGAGATAAACACCATACTGAAAGATCTAAACCACTGAGATACAGCCTTGCTATTTTACGCTTTATGTCAGTGAGCATAATAGCTTTATTGTTATTAGATATTTTCATTAAGCAACTTATTACCGAAACACAAAAACCGATCATTATTGTAGCGCAAGATAACTCTTCGTCAATTATTGCAGGCAAAGATTCGAATGATATACAAACCACCTACAAAAACGCCTTACAAACATTCATTAACAACATTAAAGAAAAATACGAAGTTAAAACGTACCAATTTGATAACGAATCTAAAACTTCAACCTCTTTTGACTATAAGGGTAAGGAAACGGATATTTCAAAACTATTAACAGATATAGAAAATAATTACGCCAATCAGAATATTGGTGCTATAGTGATAGGTACAGACGGAATTTATAATAAGGGAACAAATCCACTAAATCACATTCAAACACTCAACGCGCCCATTTACACCATTGCGTTGGGCGACACGCTGCCCATAAAAGATGCTTGGATTCAACAACTGAATCATAATCAGGTAGCTTATTTAGGCAATTCATTTCCGCTAGAAACTGTTATAAAGGCCGTTGATTTAAATAATAAAACCATTACAGTTACGGTTTCTCAAAATGGAAAAATAATCAAATCTGAAACTATTACCATCAACTCCAATAATTATACTCAAGCCTTAAATTTCACGTTAGAGGCTTCCCGTCCGGGTATTCAAAAATATACCGTCACGATGTCTGATTTGACGGAAGACCTCAACAAACAAAACAATATCCAATCGTTTATTATTGATGTGATTGATAACCGAGAAAAAATATTGATTTTGGCTAACGCCCCTCACCCTGATATTGCAGCCATTGAACAAAGTATTTCCTCCTCTCAAACGTATGAAGTTGAAGTCGCTTTACTGAATGATTTTACAAAACCACTCAAACCATATTCGTTAATTATTCTTCATCAAATTGCTAATTTACCTCCACGTATTTCAAACGAATTGAATGCCAGCAAACAATCTGTTTTTTCTGTGGGTTACCAACAAGCTAATAAAATAGCTAATACTGAAAAAACGAACGATGCAGAAGGTATTTATCAACCCAATTTTTCATTATTTAACCTCAGCGATGAATTAAAAGCGTATATATCAAATTTTCCGGCAGTTAGTTGTCCGTTAAAAAACACTCCAAACAAGCCGGGAGACCAAATACTGATAGCGCAAAAAATTGGGGCGATAGCTACCGATGAACCACTACTAACTTTTACAGAAATAAATGGTGTAAAATCGGCTCATTTTATAGGCGACGGCTTTTGGCGATGGAGAATGCGTGATTTTGCTGATCACAAAAATCATCACTTATTTAATGAACTCATCAATAAAACAGTGCAGTACTTATCGGTAAAAGCCGATAAAAGTTTTTTTAGAGTATTTACGAAAAAAACAGTCAACGAAAATGAATCGATTGATTTTACGGCCGAAGTTTATAACCAAAGCTATGAGTTGATTACCGAACCTGAAGTGAGCTTGCAAATTAAAGATAGCGACGGTAAAAACTATGATTATACCTTTAGTAAAAAACAAACTATGTACGCTCTTTCTGCCGGAAAATTTCCTGCCGGAGAATACCGTTATGAAGCCAAAGTAAAATCGGGCGATAAACTCTATACCAAATCAGGTTTGATTATTGTTAAAGAAATCGTTTCCGAAAAAATTAATACCGTTGCTAATCATGCGTTACTTTATCAAATGGCTCAACAAAGTGGCGGAAAATTAGTGTATAAAAATCAACTAGCTCAATTAGAAAAAGAAATTTTGGCAAACGACACGATTAAATCCATTACATACAGCCATAAACAATTAACTGATTTGATTCATCTTAAATGGATTTTCTTTATCATTCTGGTTCTCTTATCTACCGAATGGTTTTTAAGAAAATACAATGGCAAGGTATAGGTGCTGTTTTTTTTCGAATGTACAAATATGAAATAGCCATGTTTTCCGAAACACAAGCACAAATGAAGATAAACTGGCTAAACCATATGACAACTAAAAAACAATAAAATCTGCATATGAAATAGCCATGTGCTGCGCGCACAAAAACAAATAAAGATACATGGCGTATACCATATGACAACTAAAAAGCAATAAATATCTACATATGAAATAGCAATGTGCTTCGCGCACAAAAACAAATGAAGATACATGGCGTATAACATATGACAACTAAAAAAACAATAGATATCTACATATGAAAAACTATCAGTTGACAGATTGGCAAGATTACTGGAAAATTTTTGACGAGTTGATTGAACAATTAACTTCTGAAAATAAAATAGAAATTGTTGCTGAATTTGAAGAGGCTCAAAAATATGTAAACGGCTTGACAGACGGCTGGTATGAATTTAAGTTTGCGTTAGAAAAATCTATAAATTCAAATAAGCAAAATATGACCGAAGAACAATACCAAATTGCAGAATTTTTACTGACGACTCTAAACAAATCATTAATAAACAGATAAGAAGAAAAACGCTCTATAGCTCTGGTTCAGTTATCCGCAGATACATTTGTGGTTCATCCAACAGTTATCCTCCAAATCCTTGTAGCTGCCTAATGATTAACTCACTTCTTCTTCGGAATTAATAACCTTTGCCCTGGTTTTAATGGTTTCTTCAGTTTAATATGGTTAAGCTTTGCGATAATTTTGTGACTAACCTTATATTTTTTCCCTATTTGCGATAAACTTTCACCTTGTTTCACAATATGTACCTTATAGGTCGATTTTCCGACAACCGTTTCATTTTCTCCCTGTGTGGAATCCGCTAAATCGCTTTGAGCTTTACTTAAGCTATCCGTTTTAGCTTTCGGAATCAACAACCTCATGTAAGTTTGAACGCTATCTTGCAACAACTGTAAATTTAAAGAATCGGACACATTCACCTGATTGTAGGCTTTCAATAACGACCAAGTAAATAACTTTCCTTGCAAACCATACCCTGATTTAGAAAAATGTAATTTATCTGATAACGCTAATTGATGTTTTTGCCAAGCGTGTAAAGAACCCCAACCACCCATCGCCTCATTCAAATCAAACAACGAAATACCACAATTTTTGGCAATGACCCCTAGTTGACGATTGACATTAACTTGATGAGGAGGGATTCGGTTTTGACTTCTAGAATCGGGTGCGGTGGTTAGAATAATGGCTACATTTGGCAATGCAGACTGTATTTTTCGAATATAAGATTCTACTGCCAAACGGTATTCGAGCGTATCAAGTTGATAATTATATGCTTCGTTCGTTCCAAAAGAAAAAATAATCATATCAGGATGAAGATGGCTAATTTGTTCAATGGCCAATGGAGCCTGATTGATGAAATGTGGAAATTGGGCCCCCACCACCCCACAATGATGATAATTAACGCCTCTGTTACGTTTAGGTAAAAACTCATACCCCAAAAAACCATAATGATTTTGAACACTTGAGGTGGAAACGGCAGAGATAGAAAAAGTTCGAACAGAATCAGCGTTTGAAAACAAACTTACCCCCCAACCCGATGGATAGGATTTAATAGAACGTAACTCGAAGCCTTTATTAAGTTGCGTGGAGTATGAGGCTGAGTCGGTGGTATGCCAAATACGAATATCCCGAAAAGCAGGTCCTTCGAATTTTTCGTTAAGGGTAACCGCAATAGTTGCATTCGAATCTCTTGTAAAAGCCCCATAACCAACTAAACCAAGGGGTTCTGCCAAATTTTGCGAAAGGGTTTTAAGTCCGTTCCATTTTCCGGTTGTTTTTATAGCCGTTCCTCTAGGACCATAACTTTTTGCCAACGCGTATGGAAACAACATGCCTTGTCCAGCATCTCCAAACTCGCCTTGTAAATGTTTACGGATTGAGCCGCTAAAAAAATCACCTTGTACATGACTATCGCCAATATGAATGATGGTAAACAAGGTATCAGCATTCTTCAATTTGTTACTTAATTGATTTTTTCGAACCGAATTTAACTTGATAAAGGCTTTTTTTAAATTAGGAGTCAACTCTATAGACGGAACAGAATACCCAACTTTTATAGTCGTATCCTTCAAATCTAATTGGGCTATGGCAACCCTGAAAAAAGAAAAAAGAAATATCAATAAAAATAATGAGTTTTGCATCTGATTTTAAAATTGGAAATAAATAAATGGCTGAACAACCTCATCCTTGAATTGAATAATTATTTGTAACGCAATCATGACCCATAAAATCCAGGTAATAGTTGGCAATAATTGTATTTTTTTAAACACTAGTTCTTTCATCTTTACCGGAACAAATAATATCAAAGAAGCTATTAATAACACATAACAAATTTCGGGGCGGGAGTACCAAAATCCCACAAAATCTTGAAATTGAATATTAAATAATATTTGTTCGATGCTAGTGAAAGCCGAATTAAAAGAAGTAGCCCTGAAAAATATCCAACAAAACCCAACAAAATGAAAAGTTAGTAAAATAGAAAATACCTGAGTATACCATTTTTTAGTCGCCCCCGGAAAAAACTGTTTCCATACTTTATGAATGATTAAGGCTAAACCATGAGCAAATCCCCAAAAAACAAATCGCCAATCGGCACCATGCCAAAATCCACCCACCAACATCGTCACTAAAAGAAACAAATAAGTATTAAAAACACCTTTTCGATTGCCACCTAATGGTATGTACACATAATCTCTTAACCAGTTACTCAATGAAATATGCCATTTTCTCCAAAATTCAGTAATATTGGTTGCTGTATAAGGGTTCTCGAAATTTTCCTTTAAACGATATCCTAACAACAACGCAATACCTATGGCAATATCTGAATATCCTGAGAAATCAAAATAAATTTGAAAACTATAGGCATACATCGATAATAAATTTTCTCCACCTGAAAATCCGGAAGGAGTTTGATGAATAATATCGACATACTTAGCTAAATAATCGGCTATGAATAATTTTTTGAGTAACCCAATAATAATTCTCAATAAACTTTCTTTGTATAGCGTTGCATTAATAATTTGAGGGTACACAATTTGAGGCAAGAAATCTTTAGCCCTAACAATGGGACCAGCCACCAAATGAGGGAAAAAAGTCATATAGAAAGCATAATCCGTAATGTTTTTGGTTGGAGGGATTTCTTTTTTGTAAACATCTACCAAATAACTAATGGACTGAAATGTATAAAATGAAATACCAATGGGTAAAAACAAATCATGTTCGGTAAAAGATGTACCTAAAAACTGATTAAAATTTTGAATGAAAAAATTAGCGTATTTAAAGTATAGTAAAAAAGAAAGACTATAGGATAACGATAACCAAAGCAGGATTTTTTTTGTGAGCCCTTGCTTATTGTGAATAGCTAAAGCAAACAAATAATCGCTAATAATCATTAATACAAACAGTGATAAAAAAGGGCCACTTGATTTGTAATAAAAAAATATACTGAACAGGATAATGTATATTTTACGCCAAGTATTGGCTTTTGCCAACAAGGAATAAATGATCAAAAAAACGCCGAAAACAGCCAAAAAACTAAATTCTGTAAAAAACCAAGGCTCTGTGGTGGAATAAGCAAACCATTCTTTCAAAGTCTCTACTTTGAAAATATTTAACCAAAAAGGATTTTGCATATCAATATCCACGGAATTTAGCAGCATGCAAAGTCATAATTTGTGATTTAAACGAGTAATTACGTTTAACTGGCCTTTTTAAGGCAATTTTATATTTAGATGAGAGGTGCATCCAACTAGCTATACTATCCATCCAAATTCGATAACCTTGATTACTCGGATGCCTTCCATCAGAGCCTCTAGGTAATTGTAATCCGTTAGTCATAAAAAAGCTACCTGAATCTGCCGCACTTTCAAACACTTTGTTAATGCCAAAATCTTCCATATAATTAGCAGGACCAATCCAGGCATAAGGAATGCCATTCATTTTTTGGGCTAACAAATCGGCAGCTTGCTTTCTTCGTTTTAAATCTTTGGCATAAAGCTCATTTAATCCTAATACCAAAAACACATACGAGGGTTTATATTTTTGAAGAACGCGTGTGATGGTGTCTGAATGCGCAAAATTAAAGATAGTTGCAGAATTCCAAACAAAAGATAAAACTAGCTTATGACCGTTTTCGATGCAATAATCATTAAGCGGAAAACACAAGCCCCCGCATTCAGAATCACCTATAATCATCACCCGATGTTTAGTAGTATCAGATATATCATAATTTGAAAAAGCATGTGTGGCTATTAGACGACTTGTGTCAGACAAGCCCGAAAATGCCTCTTTTGAGGGCATCAAGGTATCAATACTTGCCTTTAATTGTTTAGAATCGGCGGCTAAAGGTTCTTTTACTGGCTCAAACTCTGAAAAGAGTTCATCGATGGATTCTTCTTGGTTTTGAATTTTTCTGATTTCAATACCGCAAATTTCGAAAGTATTTGAATTGTTGCTATATAAATACAACAACAATGTTGGTAAGGCAAAACTGAAACCCGCCAATAGTATAAAAAAACGTGACGGCTTTTGGACAGAATCTTTATTATCATAATATTCGTTAGAGGAAGCTGTCATTTTTTTAGGTACTCATCTATTCCGAATCAAAAAAGTGATAAAGAATTGAGGTGGTTTTATCAAGTTTCTTTTGATCAAGAAGTAATTGCGTTTTTCATGAATTAAAAATCCCCTCAATGATTGAGGGGATTAAACAATACTCTAAATTACAAATGAATGACTTCGCCGTAAGCCGCTGCAGCTGCCTCCATAATAGCTTCACTCATAGTAGGATGCGGATGAACCGTTTTAATTAATTCATGACCCGTTGTTTCTAATTTACGAATAGCTACAATTTCAGCAATCATCTCCGTTACATTAGCACCAATCATGTGAGCTCCTAAAATTTCTCCATATTTTGCGTCAAAAATCAATTTGATAAAACCATCTTTTGCACCAGAAGCACTTGCCTTACCAGATGCCGAGAATGGAAATTTACCGACTTTTAATGTATAACCGGCATCTTTAGCTTGTTTTTCAGTCATACCCACGCTTGCAACTTCTGGTTGGCAATAGGTACAACCCGGTATATTTTTGTAATCAATTGGTTCAGCATGTAAACCTGCAATTTTTTCAACACAGGTAATTCCCTCAGCACTAGCCACATGCGCTAAGGCCTGACCAGGAACGCAATCTCCGATAGCATAATAACCGGGAACATTAGTTGCATAAAATTTATCAACCAAAATTTTACCTTTATCAGTAGCAATACCCACTTCTTCTAAACCTAAACCTGTAATATTAGCTTCGATACCCACAGCAGATAAAACAACTTCGGCTTCCAAGACCACATTTCCTGTTTTGGTTTTTACATTCACCTTACTGATATCTCCTTTAGTATCTACACTTTCAACAGATGCTTCTGTCATAATATCGATACCTACTTTTTTGAAAGATTTTTCCAATTGTTTAGAAACCTCTTCATCTTCTACAGGCACAATATTTGGTAAAAATTCCACAATAGTAACTTTGGTACCCATAGTTGCATAAAAATAGGCAAACTCAACTCCAATAGCTCCCGACCCTACAACTACTAATGACTTAGGTTGTTTTGGCAAGGTCATAGCTTCACGGTAGCCAATAATTTTTTTACCATCTTGAGGTAAATTAGGTAATTGGCGAGAACGAGCTCCGGTAGCAATAATGATGTGTTTACCTTCCAAAGTTGTTAATTTTCCGTCTGCAGCTTTTACTTCAATTTTTTTACCTTTTTTTACGGTAGCAGTTCCCATGATGACATCAATTTTATTTTTTTTCGTTAAAAATTGAATGCCTTTACTCATACCATCAGCAACATCACGACTACGTTTAATCACAGCGCTGAAATCAGCCTTTACATTATCTGCACTTATTCCATATTCTTTGGAATGATTTAAATACTCAAATACCTGTGCGCTTTTCAATAAGGCCTTGGTAGGAATACAACCCCAGTTTAAACAAATACCACCAAGACTTTCTCTTTCAATAATGGCAGTTTTTAATCCTAATTGAGAAGCACGAATAGCGGTTACATAACCACCGGGTCCACTTCCTATAACAATAACATCGTAATTCATATAATTAAATAATTTATGTTTAATAGTCAATTTTATAGTCTTTTAACCTTTATGTTATTTGCACTGAGCGACACGAGAGGCTTTTATAGTACTATATTTTTTGAGCGGCGCTAATATAAAGTTTTTTTTAAAAGCCCTAAAAGCCTGTTTATAATTTATAGAATTTTATTAAAAACCTTATAAATAAGGAATTGTGTAAATTTCATCCTAATTTATTGAATTTTATATTTTAGCAAATCACAAAGGAATATGTAAATATTCTGATGTCATTTTAAACTTTAGTGTAACTTTACTTTTACTAAAAAATGAATAATAACTCATCAAATGTGAGTTATTTAAGCATATCAAAAACTAATAAAAAAAGTAGTTATGCAAAAGATAAATGTTGCCATTAATGGATTTGGCAGAATAGGAAGAGTATTTTTCAGAATTGCTTTTGAAAATCCACTTATTAATATCGTTGCCATAAACGATATTACAGATTCTGCAACTTTAGCCCACTTGTTAAAATACGATTCTGTTCATGGACGATTTCCAGGTAAAATTTCACACGACGCGAATCATTTGTACATAAACGACAAGACTATAAAAATATTTGGTTCAAAAGATCCTGAACAATTACCATGGAAAGCCCTAGATATCGATATTGTGATTGAATCGACAGGCTTATTTTTGGATAAAGCCTCTGCGCAGAAGCATTTGAATGCGGGTGCAAAAAAAATTATTTTATCAGCTCCAGCCAAAGATGATGATATCAAAACCATTGTATTAGGTGTAAATGACGAGCTCTTATCATCTGAAGATACCATTATATCAAATGCCTCATGCACTACTAATTGTGCGTCACCAATGCTTAAAGTACTAAAACAATGGGGTATTGAAGAAGCTTATGTTACAACTGTGCACTCCTATACAGGTGACCAACGTATACACGACGCTCCTCACAAAGATTTAAGAAGAGCGCGCGCAGCAGCCATGAGTATTATTCCTACTAGCACTGGAGCGGCTAAAGCTCTTGGTAAAATTTTTCCTGAACTCGAAACTAAATTAGGCGGATGTGGCATGCGTGTACCTGTTGCTGACGGCTCATTAACCGACATTACATGCGTACTAACGAATTATCCGAGTGTAGAGGAAATAAATACTGCTTTTAAACAAGCGTCTGAAACAGATTTAAAAGGTATTTTAGAATATACTGAAGATCCTTTAGTATCGGTAGACGTTATTGGGAATAAACACTCTGTTGTATTTGATTCTGATTTTACAAGTGTAGTAGGAAACTTAGTTAAAATTATTGGTTGGTATGACAACGAGTTTGGTTATAGTTCAAGACTAGTTGATTTGACTTTAAAAATTCAATCTCTTACAAATTAATCAAAAAATAATTTTAACCACAGTGTTACTTATTGATGAATTGCTGATTATAGGAAATGAGTAATTCATTTTATTTGATATGAAAAAACTTTTCCTTTTATTTTGTTTAGTCTCTTTTTCTTCATTCGCCCAAAAAATAACGGTTTCGGGAGATATACAAGACACTGCAGCTAAAAGTCCACTTCCTAATGCCTTAGTGATGGCTATCAAGCTTATGGATTCTACCTTAGTTGATTTCACGAGGTCTGATATAAATGGCTATTTCAAATTAAAACCATTACAGATAGACACCTATCAGGTTATAATAACGCATCCGAAATTTAGCGATATGGGATATTTTATTTTTGGAGATAAACGAAATATGGAATATCATTTTGGTAAAATTATCCTTCAACCCAAACACGTAGCTCTCGAAGAAGTCACCATTTTCGCATTCAAAGACCCCATTTATTATAAAGGCGACACTCTAGTTTATACTGCCGATTCTTTTAAAACCAAAGCCAATGCAACTGTAGAAGATTTATTAAAAAAACTGCCGGGACTAAAAGTTGATAAGGATGGTAAAATTACCTCACAGGGAAAAACGGTAGATAAAGTATTGGTAGATGGCGATGAGTTTTTTGGCACCGATCCTACTCTTGCAACTAGAAATTTAAATGCTAATTCAATAGAATCAGTTCAATTGTATGAAAAGAAAAACGAAGATGCTTCTAATTCAAGCACCGGAGAAGAAACTCAAAAAATATTGAATCTGAAATTGAAAGACGAGGCAAAGAAAGGCTACTTTGGAAAAGTAAGTGGCGCCAGTGATTTTCAAAAATTCTATGAAAGCGAAGTATTAGGGAATTATTTCAAGAAAAAATTAAAAATCTCTGTTTTCGGCTTGGCGAGTAATACGCCCAATTCAAATTTTAATTGGAGTGATGTCAGTTCGTATGGATTAACGAATGAATATGAGAGTTTTCAGGACAATGATGATTCTTATATTTCTTATTCTTACAATCAAACACAGGGTATCCCAAGAGCTTTAAAATCAGGCATATACTATAACGACAAACTATTTAAAGACACAAAAGTAAATTTAAATTATTCTTATAACCAACATGTCGTTCATTCAAAAACAACGAGTAACTCTCAATACTTTTTAACCGATACGAGTTATAGCAGTTCAAATTCGCTCGAAAATAGTCAAAAAAAAGAATCGCATAGCCTCAATTTAAGTATTGAACAACGCATCGATTCATTAACTGACATGGTGTTTAGTTCAAAAATTAAACTATTATCAGGTTTATCCACATCAAATGATATCACTGATTTTTTGAGAAACGACCTTGTCAAAACAAGAAATACATCAATCAATTTCCGAGATATAAACAATTCTTATGACATAACAAACTCTATCAAATTATCAAAACGTTTTGATAAACGAGATCGATTATTAACTCTTTCTTACAACAATGCACTCTCAGAAAATAACGCGGACGGTGTTTTAAAAACGGATAATTATTCCTACACAGATTCTACTAATGTATTAAAGGCTGTTAATCAAAAAAAAGAAAATTATGGTCATAATCAAAATCACAACATCGGAACATCTTTTACTGAACCAATTACAAAAAAAATAAAGTTAGAAACCTCTTACGATTTCATGTATTACAACAGTTTACAAAATAAAACATCGTTTAATAACATTGGAGGAGAATACGCCCAAATAGACTCATCTCTGACAAACCATTTTGTAAACAATAAACAAATAAATCGTGCTGGACTAAAATTCATTTACGAAATTAAAAAAATGCGTTTTACCATTGGAGCCAGAGCACGACATGTTTATGTAAAAAACACTAATTATTTTAAGCAGCAAGAAATTACACAAAACTTTAACAATGTTCTTCCTTTTTCAACCTTACGCTACAAATTTTCGGATAATACAACCTTTAATTTAAATTATACAACTAATTCTAATAATCCAACAATTAATCAATTGCAGCCTGTAATAGATAATAGTAACCCCAATTTTATTAATATAGGAAACCCTACTCTTTTACCTACATTTAGCCACCATTTTGACCTTAATTTTCATTCATGGAAATCCGTAAGCGGAAAATATACCTGGCTCAGATTATCATACATCAATACAACAAAAGATATCACAATGGCCACTCATTATGATACTATTGGAAGAACCATTTCTCAAGCCATCAATATTGACGGCAATTACCGAATTAATGGCTATATAGGTACTAGCATACCGTTTTTTTCTAAAAAATTAAATTTTAATCCTGGTTTTGATGGTTCGTATTCTAACAATAACAACCTAATAAATGGCTTAAAAAATACAACTAAAGCCCTTAACAGCACTTTCAAACTTGGATTGAGCGTAGAATTTGAAAATTTGAGCGGTGGAGCAGATGCTTATTATGCCTATAATAGTTCTGAATCTACTCTAAATATTACCAGTAATAAACCTTATGGTTCTCAAGGTGTTTCGGCCTATTTGAGTGCCAAATTACCTAAAAAAATTACTTTAGAAAGCGATGCGAATTATACCATTAATAGCAACCGAACCGATGGATACAACATCAACTTCCTAGTTTGGAATGCCTCCTTATCGAAAACCTTTCTTAAAAGAGACAATTTAATTATTGGGATTTATGCTTTTGATATACTAAATCAAAATATCAGCGTCAATCGATTTATAAATAGTAATATTATTACTGACACCAAAACCAATATTATATCGCGTTATTTATTATTAAAAGTAACTCTCAAACTAAATAGTAATAAAACAAAAGAAGAGGAAGATGAATATTAAAACGATATTATTTTACCTGGCAGGCATCTGGATTTCTTCACTCAGTGGATTTTCGCAAATAACCTATGGGAAAATTACGTATGAACGAAAAACTAACTTGTATAAAAAATTTAAGAATAATAGCGAGGTAAAAGAATGGATAAAAGAAGATGATAAAAACAAGATAGACGTTTTCGAATTGTATTTCGATGATTCGCTCTCTCTTTTCAAACCTCAAGAAAGTGAATTAGTCGAACAAATGAGTTGGACCACAACAAAAAATGTAGTTTATCAAAATCACTCCTCCAAGACGCGTTTCACCGAAAAAAAAATATGGGGCGAATTATTTTTATTAGCCGATTCAGTGAGAAATTTTTCATGGAAAATGACTGAAAACAAACGTATTATTAGCGGCTATCAATGCAGAAAAGCTATTTGGAAAGCAAATGATAGTACTAGAATTTATGCGTGGTTCTGTCCTGAAATCATTCCGTCCATTGGGCCCGAAAGCTTTGTAGGATTGCCAGGTGCTATATTAGGATTAGCAACAGAAGATGGGGGCATAATTTATTTTGCCAAAACAATAGAGGCAATAAAGCCAGAATTAACAACATTAACACGAAAAAAAAACAAACAAAAAATTTATCAAACCTCTGAATTAAAAACGCAATTAATAAAGGATTTTGGAAAAGAAAAATGGGGTAAGGCTATGATTTATAATAATTTTGAAATTTGGTAAATCTATCATTTGCATTTTTTGTCAATAAATCGTTTTTTTATTTCTCTTTTATCAATCAACTAGCAAAAAAAATCCTAAGTTTATGGGCTAATTTTTTTTCATGTTGGAAACTCAAGAACCTATAAAAACTCGACAGCTTTATCCTTATCAAGAAGAGGCCGTTAATACAATTTTTAATAAACTAAAAGACGCAAAGCCTAACGAAAATATTTTATTTCAACTACCAACAGGAGGAGGAAAAACAGTCATATTTTCAGAAATAGCTAAACGCTATATACTTCATTTCAGTCGAAAAGTTTTGATTTTAACTCATCGTATTGAATTAAGTAAACAAACGTCCAATGTATTGGCGAGTATCGGCATAAAAAATAAACTCATTAATTCTGAAGTAAAAAATTTATCTCAACAAACCGACTACCAGAGTTTTACAGCTTTAGTAGAAACTCTCAATAACCGATTGCAAGAAGATGAAGAATTTTTAGATGACATTGGCTTAGTGATTGTAGATGAGGCTCACTACAACTCTTTTCGCAAAATATTTCACTATTTCGAAAATGTCAACATATTAGGTGTAACAGCCACTCCTCTAAGTAGCAATAAAAAATTACCACTTTACCAAACCTATAAGGAAATTATCGTTGGAGAAAGCATTGCTTCATTAATTGATCAAGGCTTTTTGGCAGAAGGCGTTACCTACTCATCAGACGTTAATTTAAGTGCATTGCGCATAGGCAACAATGGAGAATTTACCACGGGCTCACACGAAATGCTATATACCCAAGCATTAATGCAAGGTAAATTATTAGACGCTTATGAAGAAATAGGAAAAGGAACAAAAACATTAATTTTTAACGCTGGTATTTTAACAAGTATTGCCGTTTATAATATGTTTAAAGCCAAAGGTTACCCTATCAAATATTTAGACAGTACCTTTAGCGACAGAGACAGGGTAGAAACATTAGAATGGTTTAGAAACACGAAAGATGGCATTTTGAGTTCGGTAAGTATTTTAACTACCGGATTTGATGAACCAGAAGTAGAAACCATTATACTAAACAGAGCTACCAAATCTCTTACACTATACCACCAAATGATTGGTCGTGGTTCACGTGTATTACCAAATAAGAAAAAATTCAATATTGTTGATTTAGGGAATAATGCTCGCCGATTTAATCTTTGGCAATTTCCTATCGACTGGAAGCATGTATTTGTAGCGCCTCATATGTATTTGGAACAACGCTATAAAGATGAATGGGATTATGAATTAGAAAACGACTACGAATTACCTGAAGATATTAAGGCTCGTTTCTTAAATTCATCTGCAGAAGCCTTTGTTGTGAGAGAACGGTATTTACAATGCTTAAGAAAAGGAATAAAACCACAAACCGTATTAGACCAATCATTAGACGACCATTTTGGAAGAATAAAAGATAATGCAGCCGATTTTGATGAAGCTTTCGAATTATTTGATCTCTTAAATGAAGAAGTGAAATACCGTGTTAAGCAATTTGCAAAATGTATAAATGCAACCAATAATTATACAGATTATCAAACACAAACATACATTAGCAAACTCAGACGTCGATTAATTGGGTGGTTTGTAGAATAGTTTTTTTCTTTATTTATGAGTAATTTTGATACCATCTTTTACAGATGAAAAAACTACTTGCCATAATTTGTTTTGTTTTTTTTATTACTGCTTGTTCTGTTGATTCTGAAATAAAGCCAATACTGAAAAAAGACGATGTACTAGAAATTATTCCTCAAGGCTGGCCTCAACCAAGTTACAATTTTAATAATAATCCTCTTACCATAGAGGGTTTTACTTTGGGTCGGACTCTTTTTTACGACCCAATACTATCTGCAGATAACGCGATATCTTGTGGCTCTTGCCATCAGCAATTTGCCGCTTTTTCGCATTCCGGACACGACGTTAGTCATGGCATAGATGGCTTACTAGGAACTCGCAACGCACCTGCTATTCAAAACATTAACTGGAATTCTTCCTTTATGCACGATGGTGGTATTTTAAATATAGAAGTCATGCCTTTGGCTCCTATTACCAACCCTGTTGAAATGAATGAAAACATGCCTCACCTCATATCTAAACTCTCTGTGAGTGCTAAATATAAACAATTATTTAAAGAGGCTTTTGGAGACGAACAAATCAACTCGCAAAGAATTTTTAAAGCAATTACTCAATTCATGGGAACTTTGTATTCATATAATAGTAAATATGATCGCGTTAAATCAGGTAAAGAAAATTTCACTTCTACAGAAGCAACTGGCTACGAATTATTTACTCAAAAATGCGTTTCTTGCCACACAGAACCTTTATTTACAGACCATTCTTTCAGAAATATAGGACTTAAGGTAAATGACTTATATAATGACAGTGGACGAGCACATATTACCGGAAATCCTTCAGATAAATTCAAATTCAAAACGCCATCCTTAAGAAATGTCGAAAAAACTGGGCCGTATATGCACGATGGTCGATTTACCTCATTAAATCAATGTTTAGATCATTACGTGTTTGGAATTAACAATAGTAATACACTTGATCCTTTATTAACAAACGGTATTTTTTTAACTAACCAAAACAAATCAGATATACTTGTTTTCCTTAAAACCTTAACAGACAACCAATTTTTAACAGATAAACGTTTTTCTGATCCTAATTAATTCAAAAAAATCAGATGAAATAACGATGTTGCATTCAGAGCAAAAACAAATGACTAAACATGGTTATACCATATGGTAAATAAACAACATTAAAAATCTACATATGAAATAGCCATGTGCATCGCGCACAAACATAAATGAAGATACATGGCGTATACCATATGACAACTAAAAAACAATAAATATCTACATATGAAAAAAATCATCAATTTCATCATCTTCACAACAATTGGTTTATTCATATTTACTAGTTGTAAAAAAAATCAATTAGGAGGAGATGCCTCTCTCTCAGGAATCGTGATGCATCATAATAAACCTATCTCTAATGCTAAAGTTTATATCAAATTTAACACCACCGAATTTCCGGGAGCTGACTCGACTATTTATGACAGCTTTGTACAAGCTGATGGAAATGGAAATTACAGCATTCCTTTTTATAAAGGTTCGTATTATGTATTTGCCATTGGACGTGATTTAGCTATAACACACCCTTACCTTGTTAAAGGGGGACTATCTATTTCTGTAAGAAACAGAGAAAAATTAACCAAAAACATTGCCGTAACAGAAGATTAAATTCGGTAAAAGGTTAAAAACAGCCCCAAATTCATTTTTTATAGTAGATATTTTTAATTATCTTCGCCACGCAAAAAATTAATTTTTACCATGTCTGAAGAAATCGAACAAATAGAACAAGTTGAAACTAATTATACATCCGAATCAGTTACAGAAAAAAAATCATCTTCCCGCCAATTAGATTTGTTCGGACTTGAGGTGTTTTATGAAAATAACAAAAAAGCAATTACTTATGGTGGAGGAATTATTTTATCTATCATTGCTATTTTTAGTGTTTATAATTTTTATTGGTTACCTGAACAACAAAAAGAAGCTAATAACGAAGCTTTTTTTGCTCAAACATATTTCGAAAAAGATAGCTTTTTAGTAGCATTAAACGGAGGCGTGAATGTTCAAACCGCTGATGGTCCTAAAGTAATGATGGGATTTAAAGACATTGCAGATACTTATTCAGCGACAAAAACAGGAAAACTGTCTAATTACTATGCTGGTATTTGTCTATTACGCACAGGAAAATACGACGAAGCCATCTCTTATTTAGAAAATTATGAAGGTGATGATGAAATGTTGGCGCCCGTTGCCATTGGAGCCATTGGCGATGCTAACATGGAATTAAAAAAATTAGATGAAGCGATTAAATTTTATTTAAAAGCGGCTGAAAAGTCTAACAATGCATTCACAACCCCAATCTACCTAAAAAAAGCAGCCTTTGCTTATGAACAAACTGCAAATTATACTGAAGCATTAGCAATTTACGAACGTTTGAAAAATGAATTTTCAAAAAGTACTGAAGCAAGAGAAATAGAAAAATATATTGCAAGAGTTAAAGTTCTTGGAAATATTCAATAAATTAATTATCAATTTTAGTAAAAGGTGATTTATAGTCACCTTTTTTTATTTAATACATAATCCTATGGCTAGTGAACTAAAAAATCTTTCTACTTTCGAAGGCACAGAAATACCTAATGCCAGTAACATGAAATTTGGTATTGTTTGGGCAGAATGGAATCATGGCATTACCGAACGATTAATGCAAGGAGCATATAACACTCTTCTTCATTATGGAGCAAAAGCTGAAAATATTGTCACGAAAACAGTTCCTGGAGCATTTGAATTAACCTTAGGCGCTCAATATATGGCCGAATTAAACCAAGTAGATGCAGTTATATGCATAGGTTGTGTCATTCAAGGAGATACGAAACATTTTGATTTCATTTGCGACTCAGTAGCCCATGGTATTACTCAACTCAATATTAAATTTAGTATTCCATTTATTTTTGGCGTCCTAACCGTTAATACACAAGAACAAGCCGAAGATAGAACTGGAGGTAAACATGGAAACAAAGGAGATGAAGCAGCTGTTACTGCCATCAAAATGCTAGGTTTGAAAGAAAGTTTCAACACCAACAAATCTAAAATTGGATTTTAATTTTTTAAAAAATTAAAATTTTGCACCGATTGTCATCGTTAATTGACCAGCGTAGAAATGATGATTAGCTTTACCATTACCTTTTCCTAAAACCAACACATTTGTATAGTTGGCATAAGACCCTTTTCCTGTAAATTCAAACACACCATATTTAAGAAACTCTACCCTTATACCGCTTTCAATACCACCAATATAACCAGCTACATGCCAGTTATTATTTAATCTTGTTCCAAGCATGGTAACATCTGTTCTTGGGTAAACCACACCCAAACCTGATTTAAAAATCATTCCAAAATTAAATTTATTTGAAATTTCATAAACCTTCCAACGTTTAATGAAATTCAGCATCAAAAAGTTTGCTCCGTCAGTATGCTCAAAATGTAAAAATTTATCAGGATCTAACAACGTATCCTTATCAACGTATTGACCATTAAATGAGCCCTTTACCCTAACTTTTTGATAATTAGTAACCACATACTTAGCATGGTCATAATTTATTTCGATTCCAAAATCTTTTTTATTGTTAAAAAAATAACCTACTCGTGCCACAAATTGCGGTATAGTAATGTTAATCACATCCTTTATTTGATTAAAATCCGATCTATCTTTTGCTTTAGCATCATAAATCGTAAAATCATAATCATGATATTTTCCGGTAGCCGGATAATAAGTATTTGAATGATCAACAAAATGAATATCGCTCTTACTATAAGCACATCGAGTGTATCCCCATAAAAAATAAAAATCACCTTGTTTCATTTTTTGAAGTAAAGGCTGGGTAGTCGTATTTTCATTTGATGAAGGATTAATTTGAGCTATTGAAAACAAATAAAAATATACAAAGACTAAAAAAAAGAAAAACCTCATTATCATTACTTGATTAATTTCGCACAAAGATAACGATTATCATTTTGAATATTAATCGTTATATAAATATAGGAATCTAAAAAATCGAGGGCTAATTCGGGCCATTCGATAAATAAATAATTGGTAGATGATATATATTCATCAAAACCAATATCAAATAATTCTTCTCTATGCTTTAAGCGGTATAGATCAAAATGAAAAATTTTATAATCAGCATGGGTATGGTATTCATTTACTATTGAATAAGTTGGGCTACTCATGGTATCTTTTACCCCTAAATAGTGACACAGTGTTTTAATAAATGTTGTTTTACCTGAACCCATAGGTGCATCAAACAAAAAAATACGTTCTCCTGCTACAAAATCAATTAATTGCTTGGCCACCTCTGTATGCAGAGAAATATCTGAAATACTGATATTTAAATTTGTCATATATTTTTACATCGTTTAAATATTCATTCTCAATTTAATTGAGCAAAAATGAACAAATTTGATGAAAATAAAAAACCCCTCTAAAATTAGAAGGGTTTTTAAAAATTTCATTGAATATTACTTTCCGTCAGCGGGTGCTGCTTCTACCACCCCCTTAATTTTAACAACCTTACTAGGCTCTTTCGAGTTTGATGTAATAGTTACATTTTTCTCAAATGGTCCAGGGCGTTTAGTATCATATTTTACTTTAATACTTACGGTTTTTCCTGGCAAAACAGGTTCTTGAGGCCAACCTGGTTTACCATCAATCGTAGTTGCCGTACAACCGCACTGACCTTGAACATTAGAAATCGTTAATGGAGATTTACCAACATTTTTCACTTTAAACTCGCGAACACCATTGGCATCAAATTTAACAGTTCCATAATCCACAACTTCTGATTCAAATTTCATTTCGGGTGCATTAGGGTCAATATTCGGAACAACTGATTCTTGAGCATTGACTGAGAAACCAATTCCTAAAACGAAAGCTGCTGCTGCTAATATTTTTTTCATATCTATTATTTTAAATGGTTTATTAATTATATACTTTTTACTTTAGTTCTATATATGTATTGAAAACGATACTAAAAATTAAAACTAGTTATTTTTTCTCTAATGGCGCTCCTTTAGATGGCTGGTTTTGAGGAAATGCTTCTTCTACCACCTTCGCTGAAATATTTCCTGTAATCGTTAAAGTTTGCGTTCCTGTTTTTGAATTAGACTGAACAGTAACAGATTTATTAATAGGTCCTACTCTATTTGAATCGTACTTCACTTTAATTTCGCCAGTTTTACCGGGTAAAATTGGGTCTTTAGGACATTGAGGAACTGTACAACCACAAGATCCCTGACACATGGTTAAAATTAAAGGTTCTTTCCCCACATTTTTAAATTTAAATACGCACTCTCCATTATCACCTTGGGATATATTACCGTAGTCGTGAACCATTTTATCAAATTTGATTTCAGCTAAACTAGTTGTTGCCGGAGCAGCTGCTCCGTGGTTATGCCCATCATGTGCATTATGTTCTTGTGCAAAAGATACAACTGAAAAAGAAGCGATTAACCCAAATGTAAAAATTATTTTTTTCATATTAAATTCTATGGTTGGTTAGATATTTCGACTTTATCCCAATATCGTGCCATAAATATAGCGCAGATATGGGTAACTATGATTAATTTTGCGAAAATTAACAAAAAATTTTAATACTTCAGATGGAAATTGCAAAAACATATGATTCTGCTAAAGCAGAACAAACCTGGTACCAATATTGGTTAGAAAAAAAATTCTTTAAATCTACTCCAGATCATCGTACACCTTATACAATTGTTATTCCTCCTCCAAACGTAACAGGTGTTTTACACATGGGGCATATGTTGAATAATACCATTCAAGACGTATTAATACGTCGTGCTCGTATGTTAGGATTTAATGCTTGTTGGGTTCCGGGCACAGACCATGCGAGCATTGCGACGGAAGCTAAAGTAGTTGCTTTACTAAAAGAGCAAGGCATAAAAAAATCAGATTTAAGTCGTGAAGATTTCCTAAAACATGCTTGGGATTGGAAAGAAAAATACGGCGGAATTATACTAGAGCAATTAAAAAAACTAGGTGCAAGTTGCGATTGGGATAGAACTAGATTCACTATGGACGAGGATATGAGTGAATCTGTTATTGATGTGTTTATCGATTTATATAATAAAGGTCAAATTTATCGTGGTGTTCGAATGGTAAATTGGGATCCGCAAGGTTTAACTGCGGTGAGTGATGAAGAAGTTATTTACAAAGAAGCGCAAAGCAAATTAGTTTACGTTAAGTATCAAATAGAAGGCAGTAGCGATTATATAACAGTCGCCACTACTCGTCCTGAAACAATTATGGGAGATACTGCCGTTTGTGTTAATCCTACCGACGAACGTTACGCTCATCTAAGAGGTAAAAATGCAATTGTTCCGATTGTGAACCGAGTAGTACCAATTATTTTTGATGAATATGTAGACAAAGAATTCGGAACTGGTACGCTAAAAGTAACCCCTGCTCATGATATTAACGACTTTAACTTAGGACAAAAACATCAATTACCAAGTATTGACGTATTGACCCAAGATGGAAAAATAAGCGAGGCAGCAGGAGCATATATTGGGATGGATCGTTTTGCCTGCCGTAAACAAATTATTAAAGATTTGGAAGAACAAAGCATTGTTACAAAAATTGAAGATATTAAAAATAAAGTTGGATATAGTGAACGAACAAATGCTGTTATAGAACCTAGATTGAGCATGCAATGGTTTTTAAAAATGGATACCATTAGCAAACCTGCCTTAGATAACGTGTTAAATGGGGAAATCAAATTAATTCCTGAGAAATTTGTAAATACCTATAAACACTGGATGGAAAATGTACATGACTGGTGTATCAGCCGACAATTATGGTGGGGACAACGTATTCCGGCTTGGTACGATTCACAAGGAAATACTGTGGTTGCTAAAACGAAAGAGGAGGCTGAGGAGAAATTAAGAATTAAGAATCCTAATTTAAAAATCGACGATATTAAACAAGATGACGATGTATTAGACACTTGGTTTTCTTCATGGTTGTGGCCAATAACCGTATTTGATCCTCAGGTTATTAAAAATGGAAAAGACAAAGCAAATACAGATTTAAACTACTACTACCCTACAAATGATTTGGTAACTGCTCCGGAAATTTTGTTTTTCTGGGTTGCCAGAATGGCAATTGCCGGTTACGAATGGCTGGCAGAAAAGCCATTTACCAATGTTTATCTTACCGGCATTGTTCGCGACAAACTAGGTCGAAAAATGAGTAAAAGTTTGGGCAACTCTCCTGATCCGTTAGATTTGATTGAAAAATATGGAGCTGATGGCGTGCGTGTTGGTATGTTACTATGCTCTCCGGCTGGAAATGATTTAATGTTTGATGAAAGCTACTGTGAACAAGGTCGAAACTTTGCTAATAAAGTTTGGAATGCATTCAGACTCATCAAAGGATTCGAAATAGCAAACACTGAACAACCCGAATCTTCAAAAGCTGCCATTCAATGGTTTAATAATAGGTTATCAGAACAATTGGGAATCATTAATGATCATTATAGCAAATACAGAATGAGTGATGCGTTAATGACCACTTATAAATTAGTTTGGGACGATTTTTGTGCTTGGTATTTAGAAGCTATTAAACCAGAATTTATTGATGGGAAAGCTCTTCCTATTGATCATACTACTTATTCTGCAACCATCCATTATTTAGAAGATTTATTAAAACTAATGCATCCATGGATGCCTTTTATTACTGAAGAAATATGGCACTTAATCAAAGAACGTGATGAAAAAGACTGCGTGATTATTTCCGAATGGCCTCAATCGTTGAGTCATTTAAACGAGCCACTTTTAAAAGAATTTGAAGTTGCTAAAGAATTGGTAACAATGGTCAGAAATGTGAGAGCTCAAAAACAATTGTCTCCGAAAGAAAAGCTAGATGTGATTGAAAAATCTGAATCATCTAAATCACATTTTGACAATACAATTATTAAATTGGCTAATTTATCTAGCTATTCTTACACTAAAGAAAAAGTCGAAAACGCCTTTTCATTTCAAATAAACACCACAGAATTTTACATCCCTTTATCAATGAATCTTAATAAAGAAGATGAAATTAATCGTTTGACAAAGGAATTAGAATATAATAAAGGCTTCTTGAAGTCGGTACAAACTAAACTATCGAACGAAAAGTTCGTGGCCAATGCAAAACCAGAAGTTATTGCCATTGAACGAAAAAAAGAAAGCGATGCTTTATCTAAAATAAAAACTTTAGAAGAGCAATTATCTGTTTTAAACTAATACTGAAATGACTCCTATAACCTTATTTCAACATAAGATTATAGGAGTTATACTTTATAGGCAATTTTCATGTAAGTGAATATCAATTCTTAAAATTGAATTATACCCTATCTAACCTACTGATTTATCAGAATTAGTAATTACTCCTAAATATTACAAACCGGTATTATGCGATTGGTTTTTCATTTTTTAAGTTTATTCTTGCGAATTGTCTATTATTAACTTTTTGAATGATATAAATAAAGATTAAAACAAAAATAAAACCCTCAATTGTTTGTATCCAAAATGAGTTTTCTCCCGATGGCAATAATATTTTGTTTATGCTTGGAGTCCTCGCAAATAATTCAGCGAAAAAGGCTGCCCATAAACCTAAAGCAGCTCCAACCATTCCTTTTATGTGAATTTTCAACCTAGCTTGACCATTAGTTTTAAATAAGAAAGGTTTAACTCCTAAAAAAAGATAAAATAATGAAAATGGTATTAAATAATGAAATGGTCCAAATGTCATTCCCATTTCGTGAACAAATAAGGCAGAAATATTTACAAGTAATAAAATAGGAATAAATATATATCCTGCAAGTTTATGTGTCTTAGAACCTGGTTGTAAAAATAAAATACCTAAACCTAATATTAGTCCGATTGTCGCAGTAACAAAATGTGTCAATCCGAAAATTGTGTTTGAAGTTAACCAATGTTGATTTATGTAATCCATTTATTTGTGTCGTTTATTTGTAGCGTATTTTGTCTATAAGCGGCTACATAAAAAATATACAAATGAAAATCTTATAAAAAGCAAATCCTTATTCTATAATCATCTCATACGGAAGTCGTGCCTGAACTCCTTTTAAATGCAATACATTTTTTAGTTGTTTAATATAAATATATTGTTCTCCTAAATACGATTTCATTGTTTTAGTTTCCATATCGTCTTGCATATTAATCAGCAATTCTTCTAATGGATCTTTTTGCTTTGGTAAGTTTTTAATAGTGTAGTCTTGTAATTTTGCGCACTTAGCGGCATATCGAACCGCATCATTAATGCCACCCAACTCATCTACCAAATTAATTTTAATTGCATCTTTTCCACTCCATACTCTTCCTTGCCCCACACTATCAATCATACGTTTAGATGTTTTTCTTCCAATAGCTACCTTTGTTATAAATGAATCATAAATATCTTCTACACTTTGCTGAATATATTGGTATTCATCTGAAGTTGCAGGTCTTAAAATAGTACCTACATCGCTATGTTTATTTGTATTTACAGTATCAATGGTTATACCCAATTTTTCAGACAATGTTTTTTGAGCGTTGGGAAGCATTCCAAAAACACCAATCGATCCTGTTATTGTATTAGGTTGTGCAAATATTCTGTCAGCAGCACAACTGATGTAATAGCCGCCGCTAGCGGCCACATCTCCCATCGAAACAATAAAAGGTTTTGATTTTTGCGCTAAAACAGTTTCTCTCCAAATCACATCACTTGCCAATGCACTCCCACCAGGAGAATTTACTCGCAAAACGATTGCTTTCACAGAAGGATCTAAACGGGCATCTCTAATTGCTTTTACCAATCTTTCACTACCTATTTTTTCATCATCTCCTTCGCCACTATCAATTTCACCAACTGCATAAACCAAGGCTATTTTAGCTTTATGTATTTCCGTTTCGCTCCTTGTATTCGAATATTTATCAAGCGTAACAAAATTAAGTTTATCATCATCTTTTAATTGAATCTTCTTTTTAATCATGTTAAATACCTCATCCTCATACTTTAAATCATCAATTAACTTATATTTAACTGCATCTGCCGCTCTTCTGATGCTCAATTGATTAGCGATATCATTTATTTCTTGAACAGATATACTTCTACTGTCTGCTACACCTTTAATCAAATGTCCCCATAATGAACCTAAATACATTTCAATCTGAGTTCTATTGGCTTCACTCATTTTATCGAGCATAAATGGTTCAATAGCACTTTTAAATTTACCATGTCTAAAAATTTGAACTTCCATATCCAATTTTTTAAACATATTTTTAAAAAACATAATTTGAGAGCCTAAACCTTTTATTTCTAAAGAGCCCTGAGGATTTAAGTATAATTTATTTGCCGCACTAGCCAAATAATATGCTTTTTGTGAAAAACCTTCAGAATATGAATAAATAAATTTTCCGGAAGTTTTAAAATCTAATAATCCATTCCTTATTTCTTCTAACGTACCCAATCCTGCTACCGGATTACTGATTTCTAAATAAATTCCATCTATGTTAGCATCCGTTTTAGCATACTTTAAAGTAGCTAAAATTTCATCTAACCCTGCAGACGGTTTTGGTAAAAAAAGACCTAAATCCATATTACCAAGAGGATTTTTTTCTCCCCGTTCCTTAATTTCTCCGTTTAAATTAATTCTTAATACAGAATGTTTTTTTAAATCATGGTCGTTATTGGCATTAATTTTAATTGCTTCATTAAACAAACTGGTAATAGTTGCAATGGCTATAATAACTATGAGTAATCCTGTGATGAATATCCCTAGGCACGAACCAAAAAAAGCTCCAAAAAATTGTTTCATTGTATTTAAATTGATGAATTAGCAGAAAATGACTTTAAACTTATAAATTAAAACCTTACTAAGTTAGTGCTGTTTGCATTACTTTTACAAATAAATCTGTAAAATGCCTTTATTTAATTCTAAAATAAACTCAGAAAAAGTTAATACTGCATATTTATGTTTGGGCGGTAATGTTGGAGATAGAAAAAAAATCATAGAATCAGCGCTAAACACTATAAATAATAGTGTTGGTAAAATCACAGCCAAATCTTCTATTTACGAAACAGAAGCATGGGGTGTTGATAATCATCATCCATATCTAAATCAATGTATTTCGGTAATAACCTCTTACAATCCTCTCGAATTGATTTCTTCTCTCTTAAATATTGAAAATCAATTAGGCA
This sequence comes from Chitinophaga pinensis, assembly GCA_945860225.1. Classification (GTDB taxonomy): domain Bacteria; phylum Bacteroidota; class Bacteroidia; order B-17B0; family Aurantibacillaceae; genus UBA4416. The sequence continues at coordinate 66,606 of CAMAPT010000011.1, forward strand.
GAGAAAGAATTAATAGTGATAATTATAATCCCCGAACCCTCGATATAGATATTCTTTTTTTTAATCACGAAATCATAAATTATCCAAATTTGATAGTTCCTCATCCAAGACTTCATCTACGAAACTTCGTTTTAATGCCTTTAAAGGAAATAGCTCCCCATTTTTTACATCCTAAATCAAAAAAAACGATTACTGAGTTATTGGAAACTTGTCCCGACAATTGTCAGGTTAAGTCATACAATCCCATTCTATAACATTTTAAAGTTGTGAGTATTTTATTATATTTGTTATTAAATTGTTGAAAAAACTATTTTAAAGAAAATTTAAGGTGTATTAAGCTACAAATTAACTTATGCGTTTCACTCCAAAACAACTTCAAAGTTCACTTATCAAATTTTTCTTTGGTTTCATATTCTTTTCTGTTATTTCTTTCCCAATTAAATTAATGGGACAATATGATGGTGATTTAGAGATTGCGGGAAAAAATTATCTAAATCGTAAACCTCTAAAAAATACAGAAATAAGGGTAACATCTGATTCTATAACTATTTCCGAATTCAATACCAAGGATAAAAATACATTTAAGATCACCCTAGCTTATGGAAAGGACTATGATATTTACTTGATTAATCCGAATTGTCAAACCATGTTTTTTAGGGTTTTAGCAAAAAATATTTCCGAAAACATAAAAAATAAATCTACAGGTTATTCGTTAAATATTCCCTTTTTTCCAAAAAACGGTAATATCATTGATACACTTCGTTTTGAAAAACCTTTCCACCAAGTCATTTTTGATGGCAAATCAAATTTTGTGGATGATACCGAATACATGAAAAATTTCATTAAAAACATTTTTTTACCACTTGACACAAATAATCTCGTAAATCCAAACGCGCCAAAACCTGTTGAAACCAAAAAAACAAAAGAGTTATCTGTTCTTGTAGGAAAATTAACCTTAGATGACGAACAACAAACCATTTTAAGCAATAAAACAATCACAGTTTTAAACAAAAAAGCAGAAACAATTGCAACATGCCAAACCAATACACTCGGAATATTTGTGATTCAAAATGCAGATATGAGCGAAGTAAACGGATTATCTTTAAACTTAAGTGACGCAGAAAATCCTTTTAATAAAAAAATCAGATTATCAAACAGTAATTCTGAATTAGCTGGTCTGTCTATTAATTCAAATCAAAAACATTATTTTATTAATAAAGATGGAAAAAATGTTTTAGATAAAATTATCGATAACGATTACGGTTACAAAATTTCGGGCAAATTGGTAGCCATCAATGGTAATGATAAAAAAATAGCATCAGGAAAAAACGTTTACTTACTGGATGATAAAAATGCCATTATTCAAAAAACAAAAACTAATTTGTTGGGTAATTTTTTATTCCGAAAAATCATTGATGGCTTCCGTTACACCATCGCTTACGATAGTGCAGATGTAGTTAACAATTACAGTATAAATCTTTTTAGTGTAAGAGATAAATTCATTTCCAAACTAGATTCTTGTTTAAACAAACAATTTAGATATTCATTTACCTCCAATTCATCAGGTTCAATAAAACCTATGATTATGAATGATACCGATTTAAAAATGGATGTGTACGGCAAGTTATGCGGCGATTATAAAAACAATCCCTTATCTGATTTCACGGTATATATTTTGAACGATAAATCCATTAAAATAGATTCATGTATTACAAATTCAAATGGGATTTTTACTTTTAAACGCTTACCGTTTACAAAAGACTTAACTATAAATACAGCAAACAAAAGTGGAATAGAAAAACCATTACGCACTTGTTTAGTTTTTGATAGCCAAGACAATCTTATCAAAAGTATAGGTTTTGCTAAAGATCAAACATTAAATTATAAGCCTTTGCCAATAGAATTAAGCAAATTAAACGACCTGTATTTTGACGACTCATGGCTACAAGTTGCAGATGGTAAAAGCTCTAACTATGATCAAAAAACAATCATAGAAAATATTGGATTTGAATACAACAAAGCAGACCTTCAAGTTCATTCTCAATTAACATTAGATAAGATAGTTTTAGTAATGCAAAAAATAAGCAATTTATCTATTGAATTGGGGGCTCATAGCGACAGTAAAGGTAGTGATGCACGGAATTTGAAATTAAGCGATCAAAGAGCAAACAGTGCTAAAGACTACTTAATTAGCAAAGGCATTGATGTAAAAAGAATTTTGGCTAAAGGCTATGGAGAATCAAAACTCATCAATCATTGTGCTAATGGTGTAGAATGTAGTGAAGAAGAACATGCTGCTAATAGACGTTTGGAATTTAAATTAATTATTAATAAATAAAATTTGTTACCTACTGAAACCATTGATAGTTCGCAAATTGTGTATGAAGATAATCACCTTATCGTCATCAACAAAAAAGCATCAGAAATCGTTCAAGGAGATAAAACTGGTGATATTCCCTTATCTGAAAAGGTGAAAAATTTCATCAAGCAGCGAGATAATAAACCTGGAAACGTATTTTGTGGCGTTTGTCATCGTTTAGATAGACCTGTATCCGGTATCGTTATTTTTGCGAAAACAAGTAAGGCTCTATCTCGTATGAATGAGCTTTTTAGAGATAAAACTATCCAAAAAACTTATTGGGCTGTGGTTAAGAACAAACCTCCAAAAATTTCAGAACGACTAACTCATTATTTATTAAAAAACGAAAAAAACAATACTTCTAAAGCATTTGATTTTGAAAGAAATGGAGCCCTTAAAGCAGAATTATCTTACACTTTAATAGCCTCTATCTCAAATTATCATTTATTAGAAATTAACTTATATACAGGAAGACACCACCAAATACGAGCTCAATTATCAGCAATAGGTTGTCCGATAAAAGGCGATTTAAAATATGGGTTTGACCGTTCTAATCAGACACCATTTATTCATTTACATTCTTATAAAGCAGAATTTATTCACCCAATAAAACAAGAAAAAATAAGTATTACTTGTAAACCTAACCTTGACGACAAAGTGTGGAATGAATTAGTAAAAGTAATTTAAAATCATATCTTTGATTTACAGTCCTTTAGGGTAACAAATAAAATATTTAGTCACTTTTTTACTGAGCATTTTAATATTCAATTGGTCAGAAGCTTTGGCTACATCTGCTAATTCTCCATTCTTGTACAAAATGTTTATTTTGAATAAAGATGAATTATACGCGCTATTATTAACACTTTCAGTAAACACAAAATAATCTGCCTCTTTTTTGGTTAATTTATATATTTTCATAACCCGTTCAAGAATTTGATTTTTATAGGCAATTGTAAAATTTTTGTTTTGTAATTCAATCTTGTACAAATTCCTATCCATTAAATTTTTACATAAAATTGACAACACGGTATCAGCGTGTTCTGTCCATACTTTTATGGAAGCCATAATATCATAATCGTCCAATAATACGAATTGATTTAACAATTCTGGCTTTTTAATAAAGTCTTTTTTACTAAAATTATTTTTCAAAAAAAGAGAAAGCATTGGAGTGGCAAACAAATCAACTCCGTTCAACGACAACTCTTTAGCTCTTTTTAAAATATTAACCAATAATTTTTCTGCACTTAATACAGTTTTATGTAAATATACTTGCCAATACATCAAACGACGAGCAATCAAAAAGTTTTCTATACTATATATACCTTTTGCTTCTACCACTAGCTCCCCATTTTTTACATTAAGCATTTTTATAATCCTGTCACTTCCCACAACACCTTCCGTTACTCCTGTAAAAAAACTATCCCTATTTAAATAATCCAATCGATCCATATCTAACTGACTAGATACTAACTGATGTAAAAATTTTTTCGGGTGTTCATTTTTAAAAATCTTGATAGCTAAAGATAACTTACCTCCGAAAACCTTATTTAGTTCATCCATCAACATGGCAGAAATATCTTCATGATGTATGCCCTTCACTATTGTATGTTCTAAAGCATGAGAAAAAGGACCATGCCCAATATCATGTAACAAAATAGCAATGTTAGCGGCTTTTATTTCTTCATCTGTTATTTTAACGTCCTTAGATTTCAATATTTGTAAGGCTTCAGTCATTAAATGCATAGCCCCAATAGCATGATGAAAGCGGGTATGAAGTGCTCCCGGATAAACTAAATTAGTTAATCCCAGCTGTTTAATTCTTCTTAATCGTTGAAAAAATGGATGATTTATTAAATCGTGTATAAGGTCATCTGGTAAGGTTACAAAACCATATATTGGATCATTGATAATTTTTCGTTTGTTAGAAATCATAAATAAGGGATTATTACAATCAAAGTTAGTCTTTTTTAATAAAAAATAGGCAAGATGGACGCCCTTACCCTTTTCTAAATAAAAGTTTTTTTATTGCCAATATCTATTAATAATCAAGCAATGAATACTACTCCAATTTTCTCCCTTATTTATAGTGTAAAAAAATGTTTATTTTTGTTTTCTAACTTTAATTCTATAATATGCCAAAAATATCAGACAAGGCAATTGATATGCCTTCTTCTCCAATTCGCAAACTTGTACCTTTTGCAGATGCTGCAAAAAAACGTGGAACTAAAATTTATCATTTAAATATTGGACAGCCGGATATTGAAACTCCTGCTTCCTTTATAAATGCCGTTAAATCTGCAGATATAAAAGTATTAGAATACAGTCATAGTGCTGGTAATGAAAGCTATCGCCAAAAATTATGCAATTACTACAAAAGCTACCAAATTAATCTTGATGCTTCTGAAATACTGATTACATGCGGAGGCTCAGAGGCAATTGAAATTGCAATGATGACATGCTTTGACGCAGGTGATGAAGTGATTATCCCTGAACCTTTTTATGCAAATTATAATGGATTTTCAAGAGCGGCTGATGTAAAAGTTGTTCCTGTTAGAAGTTACATCGAAAATGGATTTGCCCTTCCTCCAATTAGTGATTTTGAAAAACTAATCACGCCTAAAACAAAAGGGATTATGATTTGTAATCCTGGTAATCCAACAGGGTATTTGTATACCAAAGACGAACTTCAAGCATTAAGTGAATTAGTAAAAAAACATGATTTGTTTTTATTAAGTGATGAAGTTTACCGTGAATTTTGTTATGATGGTAAAGAATATATTTCTGTTATGCATCTAACGGGAATTGAAGAAAATGTAATTTTATTAGATTCCATTTCTAAACGTTACAGTGCTTGCGGCGCTCGTATTGGTGCAATGATTACAAAGAACAAAAATGTAATGGCAGCATCTATGAAATTTGCACAAGCTCGTTTATCGCCACCAAGTTATGGACAAATAGGAGCCGAAGCGGCTTTAGATACTCCTAAAGAATATTTTGATGGAGTTAAAACCGAGTATATTGCAAGAAGAGATTTTTTAATAGAAGAATTAAATAAAATTGATGGCGTTTTTTGTCCGAAGCCAAGTGGTGCGTTTTATTGTATAGCACGTTTACCAATTGACAATTCTGATAAATTTTGCCAATGGTTATTAGAAGAATTTTCACTGAATGGACAAACTGTAATGATGGCTCCTGCTTCAGGTTTTTATTCCACAGAAGGTGCTGGAACCGATGAAGTTAGATTAGCTTATGTTTTGAAAAAAGAAGATTTAGAAAATGCTGTTAATTGTTTAAAAGAGGCTCTAAAAGTATATCCTGGAAAAACTAACTAATATCAACTGTGTAGTTTATTTGAAAATAAAGAGACCATCTTTCGATGGTCTCTTTATATTTCGGTCACATCGAAAATAATGGACAACTCTCTATTTTTATAATTGATTCCTTTATTAAAAAAACATCACATACATGCCGCTCTAAGTATTTGCATATATTTTAGTCCTTTCGTTCTTGCAAATTCTACATTATTAATTGGTATTTGTTCAGGATTAGGGAACATCTTCAAAACTTTTGTCAAGCTATCCTCTCTTAAAATATGTAACATTGGATAAATTGAACGATTTGTATAATTTGCCGAATCTTCTGGATCTGAGTCGGCAAAACAATAGTCTGGATGAAAACTGGCTATTTGAAATACAGAATCTAGGTTTTCTTTAATTAAAAGCCGCTCAGCCTTTCTTACTAAGTTTAAGTAATCTCCAAAATTCAAAAAATCATTTGAGAAAATAATAAAACTAGTTTCTACACTTGTTTCATTTTGCAAATAATTCAATTCTTCTTTCAAACTGTTGAGACTTTCCGTCATCAACACATTTGATTTTACAACATAGTGTATCTTTTTTTCAAAAAAAACCTTAGCAGCAAAAGGACAAAAATTACAATCTATTACCACAGATTTTATCCATTTTTGAGTTTGTTCTATAATTTTTTCATTCATCATACTACTTATTTTCAAATTAAAAGCCTGTTACAATAAAGATTAAAAAATTAAACTTTGGTACGTTTAAATTTTAATATATGATAAATTTAAAACAAATAACCATTCTTTTATGCTCTTTTCGACTATTGCATGAATCAGAATAAAAATGGATATCCTTTTCAATCAAAAAAGACCATGAGTAAACTCCTTGAAAACCCATTATTTGGTTAGTTGATTTGTAAAAATTATTTTTTAATGATTTAAACATTAAAAGTGTTCAGGAAAAACAATATCAGCTATTATTTCAATAAACATTAATATGAATGAAGCCAAACGTATTAAAAAAAAAACTCACCATTTAATTAGTCTTTGGCTAGACTCTTATGATGATATTTTTTCTGATTTTGACCCAAGATTGTTTTCAGAAAGAAACATTTCAGACGATTTTTTGGATGAAATAAAAAAAGTTTCTATGGAAAATGATTTATCGGTACATGAAATTAAATTACTGCTTCCGGCAAAACAAAGACAAGAAGCTACTGAATTATTAATTATTAAACGATTACGAACTTTTTTTAATGATAACTATCATTATCATTTAAGAAAAAAAAAAGATGAAAGAAAAAGAGGTTTATTATTTATTTTCATAGGTGTTGTTATGATGGTTTTAGCAAGCGTCATTTCATCCTATCGTTCATCTAATTTCTTAATGAACACTTTACTTATGGTTTTAGAACCATCTGGATGGTTTTTAGTTTGGTCAGGAATGGATTTTTTAATTCAAACTTCAAAAAAAGAAAAAATAGAACTACGTTTTTATGAAAAGATTTCTAAAAGTAAAATAATTTTCGAAAATATACTTGAAAGACCTATCTGATATTCTTATTCTAAAATTTATGCATAAAAAAAACTACCAATATTAGTTTGGTAGCTTTTAAAATAAAAAAACTGTTAAATTGACTAATAGCTAGAAAAACCTTGTCTTTCTGTTACTTTATGCTCTATTAACAAACCTACGCAAGCAGCTTCCATTGGTTTATTTTTATCACTTTTTTCTGTTGCTCCAGTTGGTACAGTTAATTCTATAATCAATTGACGAGTAGAAGTACTTTGAAATTCAAATACAGGATCAAATTGTGATGATGAATTATCATATAAAAGTTCACTAGTACGTGCATCAAATATCTTATAATGTAACTTATCTCCTAAAGAAGTCTCTGCACATACATTAATTCGGTAATCCATTCCTTTATAAATGACACAGCGTATTTTGGAAGTTGCTCCTTGGTTAAACAATCCACTTTTAGATTGAGCGTTGTACTTCCAAGGGTTTTTATCCCCTTTCTTAGTTTCCATTAAACATTCAGTACGATGAAATTGACCGCAAACACTGGCCTGAGCAAATACTGATGAATAACCAATCGTTAATAACAATAAAAATATTTGTTTCATGAATTTAAATAATTATTTTGTTAGAGTAAACGAATTTCTAATTGATTTTACTTTTTCTACAATACTTTTGTATTGATCTGCAGTAATGTCTAATTCTTTGCCTCCTCCTAACACATGTTTAGATTTATTTTGTGTGGTAGAAGTGACGTCTTTTTCTCCAATTTTATTAAACTCAGACTGTAATTCTGTAAACTGAGAGATAACAGAAGCAACATTTGAATCAGATTCATATTTCTTTAGAAATTCCATTAAATTATCCAACGTATATTTCTGATCTGCCAAACGTTCAACAACTGGGCTTTTAGGTTCAAATTTCGCTAAATTAGTTGCAATATATAAACTTTCAATCCATCCTCCAGCAACCACTAAAGATAAAACAGGACCTTGCTTACCTGTTTCCAATGTTTCAAATGAAGAAAAATACACTTCATCGGTTATAGCAGATAATGAATCAGGATTACCGACATTTTTTTCGAGTCTCTTTAAAATTTCAGGTTTAATAGCCGACGAAACACCGATTTCATCTCCTAACTGTTTTACTGTTTTAAAGTATTTTAAAGCTTCTGAACCAATTTCAAAAATACTGCAATAACTCAAATCAGTAGTATAGACACCAAAGTTCAAAGCTTTCATTTTGTTGTCGATATAATTCTTTTGATTTTCAGGGCTATTTAAAAATGAAACATTTTTATTGTTTTTACCTCCAACCATTTTAATAAACGAAAGCATTTCTCCTGGAGAAGGTACCTGAAAAAAGGTTTCGTCATTAGTTGTTTTTTCGGATGTTTCTACTTTAGCAGTATCTGCGACTGTTAAATCATCTGAATTTTCAGCATGATCTCCTCCTTTACAAGAAGCAAGCGCTAAACTTGCTACCAAAGGAATAGTTAGAAAAATTTTACGTTGCATGTAAATATTATATTTTAGTTAGCAATTAACTTAGTTACTAAATCGGCCGCTTCTTGCAATTGGATAGCAGAATAAACCTTTAATCCAGAATCATCAATTAATTTTTTAGCAGCTTCAGCATTAGTTCCTTGTAAACGAACGATAATTGGAACATTTATATTTCCCATATTTTTATAGGCATCAATCACACCTTGCGCTACTCGGTCACAACGTACTATTCCTCCAAAAATATTAACCAAAATAGCTTTTACATTTTTATCAGCTAAAATTATATGAAAAGCTTTCTCAACACGTTCAGCGTTAGCCGTTCCACCAACATCTAAAAAATTAGCGGGTTCGCCACCTGATAATTTAATAATATCCATGGTTGCCATAGCTAATCCAGCTCCGTTAACCATACAACCAACATTTCCATCCAATTTAACATAGTTTAATTCAGCTTTTCGTGCTTCTACATCAACCGGATTTTCTTCTGATTCATCGCGCATAGCCTCAATATCCTTATGACGGTATAACGCATTATCATCTAATGTTACTTTTGCGTCTACTGCAATAATTTTATCGTCAGAAGTTTTTAATACCGGATTAATTTCAAACATTGAAGAGTCTGTCGACTCATATGCTTTATACAAAGCTGCAACAAACTTTGTCATTTCTTTGAAAGCATTACCACTTAATCCTAAGTTAAAGGCAACTTTACGACATTGAAAATCACGCAAACCTACTTTAGGGTCAATTTCTTCTTTCCATATCAAGTGAGGAGTAGCTTCTGCCACTTGCTCTATATCCATTCCGCCTTCTGTACTGTACATGATAATGTTTCGTCCAGTCGAACGGTTTAACAAGATACTCATATAAAATTCTTTAGTAGCGCTTGCTCCAGGATAATATACATCTTGAGCTACTAATACTTTACTAACTAATTTTCCTTCAGCACTTGTTTGAGGTGTCACTAAGTGCATGCCTATAATATTTGTAGCAACTTCTTTTACCTTTTCTAAATTAGGTGCAAATTTCACCCCACCACCTTTTCCACGTCCACCAGCGTGAATTTGAGCTTTAACTACAACTCCATCGCATTTATACGTTTCCATAACTTGCTTCGCTGCTTCTACAGCTTGCTCAGGAGTTTCAGCTACAATTCCTTCTTGAATGGAAACACCAAAACTTTTTAAAATGCTTTTTCCTTGATACTCGTGAATATTCATATGTTTATTTTAATTATTTCTTAGTAGTTATTTAGTGTAGACAATTTAAATAATCATTCCGTTTTGCGTAAAATGGCTATTTATGATGACGATATTAGTTCTTATTTTGATTTCAAAAATAGCGTTTTTATCGTAAAGGCAAACATTTTGAGAAAAATAAATGCCCATACTCAGACTATAGTTGTGCTAAGAATTCTTCTATCGCTGTATAAATTTCGTTCAATTGAGCTAACGTGATACAATATGGAGGGATCAAATATAAAACATTGCCTAGTGGGCGAATAATAATTCCCTTTTTAATAAAAAAAGAGGCGATACTCTCAGAAGCATTGTTTAAATAATGGGTATGTTCTGATGTTTTTAGCTCCAGTGCAACAATTGTCCCTTTACATCTTATGTCATTTAACTTTTCATGGAATTGATGTTTTTTAACAAATTGGGCGTGAGATTCAGAAATTAATCGAATTTGATTCCAAGTTTCTGATTTTTCCATCAAATCCAAACTCGCCAAAGCCGCGGCGCACGATAATGGATTAGCTGTGTAACTGTGACCATGAAAAAAAGTTTTTGTTTTATCATCACTCTTATAGGCATCATAAATAAATTGAGCACAAGAGGTGACACCCAAAGGCATATATCCCCCCGTTAAACCTTTAGATAAACATATAATATCTGGTTTATGAGTTAAATAATTACTGGCAAAAAATTCTCCCGTTCTGCCAAAACCTGTCATAACTTCATCCGCTATACAAAGGATTTTGTTTTCTCTAAATAAACTGATTAATCGATCTAAGTATTCAGCCTCAAACATAAACATACCTGCCGCACCTTGAACTAATGGTTCAAATATAAAACCTGCAATATCATGATGGTGATAAATCCAAGTTTTTATGGTATTAATGAGGTCATCCATATTTTCAGAGTTAGGTAACGGAATATGAATAACATCAAATAATAAATTTTCAAAAGCATTATTAAAAACATTTCTAGCTCCAACACTCATGCCTCCAAAAGTATCTCCATGATAAGCATTTTCAAATGCAATAAATTTTCTTTTGTTTAAACCCTGATTATGCCAGTATTGCAGCACCATTTTTAATGCGACCTCAACAGCTGTAGATCCATTATCTGAATAAAAAATTTTAGATTGATTCTCTGGTAGATGACCTATTAAACGTTCTGCCAAAATAACAGCCGGTTCATGTGTAAATCCGCTAAAGATTGCATGCTCTAATGTATTCAGTTGTTCACTCACTTTTCGAGAAACATAAGGATGACAATGACCATGCAAATTAACCCACCAAGATGAAATTGCATCGATGAGAGGATTCCCTTCGTTATCAAAAAAATAAACTCCCTCACCCTTTACAATATGAATAGGTGTTTCAGCATAATTTAAATGTGTAAAAGGATGCCAAACAAACTGGTGATCTTTACCTATAATCTTATTCTGGTTCAAATATATATTTTAGGAGCTAATGTATATAAAATAATTCATTTACTATATTTATACTCTCAATACGAAAATAAAATGGATTTAGAATTTAATAAAAATGACGATAAAATGCGTTTGTTGATTTCTCAAATGCAACAACGCTTAAGTAAAATTTATGAAGGCGGAGGAAAAAAACGCATCGAAAAACTGCACGAACAGGGAAAAATGACTGCTCGCGAACGTATTGATTTTTTATTAGATAAAAATTCTCCTCGTTTTGAAATGGGAGCTTTTGCTGGTTATGAAATGTATGCGGAACATGGTGGTTGTCCTGGCGGTGGTGTTGTAATTGTAATTGGTTATGTAAGTGGTAAACAATGTATTGTAGTAGCCAATGATGCTACTGTAAAAGCAGGTGCTTGGTTCCCTATTACAGGTAAAAAAAACCTAAGAGCACAGGAAATTGCTATGGAAAATCGTTTACCAATTATTTATTTGGTAGATAGTGCCGGCGTTTATTTACCAATGCAAGATGAAATTTTTCCTGACAAAGAACATTTTGGACGTATATTTAGAAATAATGCCATAATGAGCGGAATGGGAATTCTACAAATTTCTGCTGTGATGGGAAGCTGTGTTGCAGGTGGTGCTTATTTACCAATTATGAGTGATGAAGCTATGATTGTGGATAAAACAGGCTCTATATTTTTAGCTGGTTCATATTTAGTGAAGGCGGCTATTGGCGAACATATTGACAATGAAACACTTGGAGGAGCCTCTACGCATTGCGAAATAAGCGGAGTAACTGACTATAAATGTAAAGATGACACTCATTGCCTAACTCGAATTCGTAACATTATGAGTAAAATAGGTGATTATGATAAAGCTGGATTTAACAGAGAACTTCCTAATTTACCCAAAAAGGACGCTAAAGAACTATATGGTATCTTTAATGATAAACAATACGACGTTCGCGAAATTATTGAACGTATTGTTGACAATGGTGAACATGATGAGTATAAAGAATTATATGGGCAATCGATTGTATGTACTTATGCTAGAATAGATGGATGGGCAGTTGGCATCGTGGCCAATCAACGAAAAGTCGTGAAAAGCAAAAAAGGCGAAATGCAATTTGGAGGTGTCATTTATAGCGACAGTGCAGATAAAGCAGCACGATTTATAATGAATTGTAATCAAAAAAAGATTCCCTTAGTGTTTTTGCAAGATGCCACTGGTTTTATGGTGGGTTCTAGAAGCGAGCATGGCGGAATCATTAAAGATGGTGCCAAATTAGTAAATGCCATGGCAAATTCAGTTGTTCCTAAATTCACTATTATTATAGGCAATAGTTACGGGGCTGCCAACTATGCGATGTGCGGTAAAGCCTATGATCCTCGATTAATTGTTGGTTGGCCTACAGCACAAGTAGCCGTGATGGGCGGTGCTCAGGCAGCAAAAGTATTAGTACAAATTGAAATAGCTAGTTTAAGCGCTAAAGGAGAAGAAATAACTCCTGAAAAAGAGGCTGAATTGTATAATAAAACAAAAAACAAATACGACGCACAAACTACTCCTTATTACGCGGCTGCTCGTTTATGGCTAGATGCCATTATTGACCCGATTGAAACTCGTCAAATAATTAGTATGGGGATAGAAGCCGCTAACCATGCACCTATTACAAAAGCCTATAATGTAGGAGTTTTACAAACATAAAATTGTATAGCTCATACATAAATATTCCCTAACCGATTTATACTATATTATATAAAATAGCTCTTGATCTAATAACTTCATTTATAGATTGCTTTAACTTAGACCAAATGCCAAATTCAATTTAATGAAAAAAATACCATTCATTTTTGTGTTATTATTTTGCCTTAATTCTGCTTTCGGGCAAACGAAACAACCGTGGTTATTTCGTTGGCAAAATAAAAAATCACAAAAGCATTTAAAAAAACATATACCATTTGACACATTGGTTTCGACAAGCGGTGCCACTTTACATATTAGTTTTGATAATAAAAAAAACAAACCCTATTTATTATTACTGCATGGAATGGGGGCTAATGCTCGTGTAAATTGGTACAAGCAAATTAAACCACTTTCTAAAAACTTTAATTTAATTTTACCCGACCTCATTTATTTTGGAGAAAGTTCATCTTCTTCTCAAATTGTTTCTGTTGAATTTCAAGTACAACAAATTCATGAAGCTATCTCAAAACTTGGCATAACTGAAAAAATAAATATTATGGGGTTTAGTTATGGAGGTTTAACCGCAGCGGTTTTTAATCAGTTATTTCATATCAAAGTAAATAAACTAATTATTGTTGATGGACCGGTAAAATATTATTCTAACCAAATGGCTGATAGCATGGCACATTCAATAGGCGTTGAAAATATAAACCGTTTAATTGTTCCCACAACAATCCAAGAATTTGATTGTATGAGAAAAGCGGTCATGTCATCTGATATTCGATTATCAAAAAACATGAAACAAAAAATACTCACCTATAAATTTGTGCCGTTCAAAGAAATAAGAGATAAACAAATGAGCTATTTAATTTCACATGAATCTACTTATCAAAACTACAATTACAATTTAGATAAAACAGAAACCTTATTAATATGGGGGGAAAAGGACGGAGTAATTCCTTCAAGTGTTGGAGTTAAATTGAATCAAGCATTTCCTAATACCACAAAATTAATTATCTATTCAGATGCCAAACATGATACTCATTTTAGTAAAAGCAAACAATTAAATCAAGATGTCCTTTATTTTCTAAAATAATTTTTTTAAGATTACTATTACAACCTTATTCGGTATAAGATACTATTGCCTATGAAAAACCTTGCGAATTATTGCTTAATCACTTTTATTATTTCAGCTTTTGTATCGCTAGCTCAACCTAAAAAAGAATATTACGATAACGATCAAACGAAACTTAAATCAGAGACCAATATCATAAAAGGCATGCCGCATGGCAAGTACACAGAATACTATAAAAACGGTAATATTTCACGAAAAGGATATTATTTTAATGGGAAAGAAGATAGTACTTGGTATTTTTTTTATGAAAACAAAGTTCTGAAAGCTACCGAAAAATATGTAAAAGGTAAAAAACAAGGACATAATTTTTATTATTTCAAAGGTGGTAATCTTGCTCAAGAAACGGTTTTTAAACAAAATTTAGCGGATAGTGTTTGGACCTCTTATTACGACAACAACAACGTAAAGAGTAGAGAATCTTTTTCAAAAGGCAAAAAACAAGGTGTATGGTCATATTATTACGATAATAATCAAGCAGAAAGCATTGGAAATTTTCATAATGATTTAAAAGAAGGGGAAGTTAAAACATTTTATAAAAGTGGGAAGCCCTATGCTGTGCTAAATTATTGCAAAAACAATCCTTGTGGTAAATACCTTGAATACTACGAAAATGGTCAACAAAAATTTGAGAAAGAATATTTAGATTCTGCTGCTTTTTTAATTCTAAATATGTGGGATGAAAATGGAACGCAAATTATAAAAAAAGGAAACGGCACTTTAACTGCTCATTACAACAATGGAATTATAAAAGCACAAGGATCCTATCTAAATGGCTATATGCATGGATTATGGCGATATTTTCACACAAATGGTGAATTAGACTATGAAGCTAACTATGAAAAAGGCATCTTAAATGGCTATTATTCTTCATACTATCCCAATCATCATATTAAAAGCGAAGGTCCGTTTGTAAATGGAAAGAAGAATGGTATTTGGAAATTTTATACTGAAAAAGGAACCAAAGAAATGGAAGGTTTTTTAAAAAACAATCTTCGTCACGATAAATGGACTTATTTTTATAGTAACGGTAACAAAGAATCTGAAGGGAATTTTACGGAAGATAAACAAACAGGTACATGGAATTTTTTTTACCCAACAAAAGAAAAATGGAAAGTTGGAAATTTTGAAAATGGTTTAAAACATGGAATTTGGACAACCTGGTTTGAAAATGGTAATAAATTGCAGGAAGGACCTTATGAAATTGGCAAAGAAAATGGATTGTGGCAAAGCTGGTACAACAACTGTCAATTAAAAGATCGAGGTTATTTTAAAAACGCACAAACTGTAGGTTTATGGGAAGGTTGGTATATAATAGGTAAACCAAACTATAAAGGTGAATATAATTCCAAAGGCAAAAAACAAGGATTATGGGAATATTGGTTTGAATCAGGATTATTTAGAGAAAAAGGCTCTTACATGAATGGCATTAAGCACGGGCGCTGGATTAGCTACTTTGAAAAGGGAAATTTTATTGATAGTGATGGCAAATACAAAAAAGGGAAACAACATGGTAATTGGAAATATTATTTCGAAACAGGAGGTCTTATGAAAGAACAACATTTCGAAAATGGTCATTTATCTGGTAAATCCATTACTTATTTTTCAAACAAAATGATACAATCTATTTGTAATTATAAAGTCATCGGCGAAAAAAGAAAAGGCAAAAAACAAAGTGTTGCTCACGGAATTTGGTTTTTTTATGACAAAAATGGTACAGAAATTAACAGAATGACCTACAAAAACGGAGTAAAAAAATAATCTCTGAATAACATAACGATTTATATAAAAAATTAACTTTACTACTATAAATACAAAGAAGTATGTCTTTTAAATTAAAAACTTTAATTCTAATAATTTTCTCTTCGCTTATTTTGTTTGCTTGTGGAGGGGATAAACAAGAAGAGTTCGAAAACATTAATAATACAACAACCAATTCTGGAATTGATTCGTCGTCTATCTACGCGCAACATGTATTTAATTCGATTCCCGCTCGAGACCAAATAATTAAATTAATCAAAGAAGCAAATTCTGAATACAATGTTGCCTTATTAAATAACCCGGACGATGTCAACAAATATTTAATTGAAAGCCGAAAAGCACTAAATTTAGGAGTTTACGGAACCGATTTAAATGTAGCGAGCATTTACGAGCAATATCAAGAGTCCATGCTGTTTTTTAAATGTATAAACATTTTAGCTAAAAGCATTGGTGTAAGTAATTCCTTTAATGAGAATATGGGAGATCGTATGAATGCCAACCAAGCAAATAGAGACTCTACATTAATAATCATTAATCAGGCATTTAAAAGTGCTGATAAAACGCTACGTGATAATGGTCGCCCTGGAACATCTGCTCTATTAATAGCAGGCGCATGGATTGAAGGCATATATGTAGCGTGTCAAACAGCAAAAGAAATCAATAATAAAGAAATGATCCAGGCTATTTTCAACCAAAAGGAATCATTAAATTATTTAATCCAATTATTGGAAACTTCAAATTTAGAAGTCGATATAAAAAACGTGCTTTCTGATTTACAATCCATAAAAACAATAATGGAAACTAAGAATGACGATTTAAAAGAATTAGATCAAAAGATTACCACACTAAGAACAAACATCATTTCTACAAAATAACTATATGGCATTTATTTTACCTGTTAACGGAATTGAACCATCCTTTGGGAAAAACAGTTTTATTGCTCCAAACGCTACCATCGTTGGAGATGTTATATGTGGCGAAGATTGTAGTTTTTGGTTTAATGCGGTAGTAAGAGGGGATGTCAATTCTATCCGACTTGGGAACAAAGTGAACATTCAAGATGGCGCTGTTATACATTGCACTTATAAAAAAACACAAACCATTTTAGGCAATAACGTGTCGGTTGGACACAATGCCATTGTACATGGTAGCCTTGTTCATGATAATGTATTGATTGGAATGGGTGCTATTGTAATGGATAACTGCGAAATTGGATCTAACTCAATTATTGCAGCTGGCGCTGTTTTAACAGAAGGAACCATTGTGCCGAGCGGATGCATATATGCGGGTGTACCAGCAAAAAAAGTAAAAGACATATCCGAAGAACTTATTCATGGAGAAATCAATAGAATAGCCGATAACTATGTCATGTATAGCACTTGGTTTAAGTAAAAAGTCGATTCAATTTATCAGGCATCAAGCTTTGACTTACACATTTTAAATTTGATTTTTTACTGAACTGTTTTTCATCAGGTTTAAACTATCTGAACAATTAAATTAATTAACATAATCTCTTATTTTAGGATTTGATTCGTACATTTAATGTTCATGATTTTAGAAAAACTATCTCTCATAAATTTCAAAAATTACGACGAAGCGCAAATTGATTTTTGTAATAAATTTAACTGTTTTGTAGGTAATAATGGCATGGGTAAAACCAATTTATTGGATGCAATTCATTACGTTTCTTTTTGTAAAAGTTTTTTTAATGCCATTGATAGTCAAAATATTAAACACGAATTGCCATTTTTTGCCATTCAGGCATGGATTAACAAAAATGGAGATACTCACGAAATATTTTGTGGCGTAAAACGTGGGCATAAAAAACAATTTAAACATAATAAAAAAGAATATGAACGATTATCAGAACACATTGGATTATATCCTTTGGTTATGATTTCACCGGCAGATGCCGAATTAATTTGGGACGGAAGTGAGGTGAGAAGAAAATTTATGGACAGCATTATTTCCCAATATGACAAGGTTTATTTGGAAAAACTAATTGCATACAATCATGTCTTACAACAAAGAAATGCGCTATTAAAACATTTTCATGAAAACAAACAGTTTGACTCTGTGAGTTTAGAAATATGGGATGAACAATTAATCATTCATGGTGAAGAAATTATTAAAATCCGAACTCGTTTTCTCGAAGAATTCATTCCTCTATTTGTCAAGAATTATCAATTTATAAGCGATGACAATGAACATGTAAGCCTTGAATATGAATCATCTATCAAAGATTTGTCATACAGAACAGTTTTATTATCTAATTTAGGCAGAGATAGAGCCGTTCATTATACCACCTCTGGGCCACACCGAGATGATTTACTTTTCAAACTCATGGGGCATAACGTCAAGAAATTTGCCTCTCAAGGGCAACAAAAATCTTATCTATTGGCTTTAAAACTGGCTCAATTCGAATTTATAAAAGAGAAAAAATTAACGAATCCCTTGCTATTACTTGATGACATTTACGATAAACTCGATGAAACAAGATTCAAAAAATTAATTGAACTCGTGAGTGGCAATCAATTCGGACAAGTATTTATTACAGATACTAATCCAGAACGAATCAAGAATTTATTTGAAAAAAATCAATCATTGCATCTTATTTATGTAGTTAGTAACGGTAAGATTGAAAAACATGGCTAAAAACAATAATCTGATAAAATTAGGCGACGCTATTTCTCAAATTTTTAAAGAAGAAAAATTAGATGAAAAATACAGCATCTTTGCTATCAGAAACGGTTGGGAAGGAATTGTGGGAAAAACCGTAGCTAAACATACAACGCAAATAAACTATGCTCAAGGTATTTTGTTTGTTTCAATAGACTCTGCAATTATTAGAAACGAAACGGTATATGCAAAAGAAAGCATTATTGAAAAAGTCAATAAATTTGTTGGTAAACGATTAATTAAAGAACTGGTTTTAAAATAAAAAAATGAATAGTGTTTAGTGCTAAGAAGTAACTAAACAACAAACACTAAAAAAATGAAAGCATTTAACGTTCCTGAGTTTTATAGAAGCCCAATTATCAGCAAAATAAAACAATACCGAAAAATACAAGATCCTCGAAAAAAAGACAACTCACCTACTCTATTAGATTTCGGACCAGTTCAATTTTTAATTGCCCGCCATTTTGGATTTTGCTACGGAGTTGAAAATGCCATTGAAATTTCATTTAAAGCCCTAGAAGAAAATCCCGGAAAACGCATTTTTTTATTAAGTCAAATGATTCATAACCCAGATGTGAATAACGACTTAATAGAACGAGGTGTTCAATTTTTGCAAGATACTAATGGAAAACAACTCATACCTTTTGACTCTCTAACATCAGAAGATATCGTGATTATTCCAGCTTTTGGAGCTCCCTTAAATATTATTGAACTTTTAGATTCTAAACAAATTAAAACAGAAGCTTATAATACAACCTGTCCGTTTGTAGAACGAGTTTGGAAAAAATCAGAATCGATTGGTAAAGAGCTATACACCATTATTATACACGGCAAACATAATCATGAAGAAACTCGCTCCACATTTTCAAGAAGCGATAAACACAATAAGGCCATTATTGTTAGAGATCTTGCCGAAGCGAAACTGTTGGGAGAATATATCCTAGGCAATAAATCGATAGAACAATTTAAAATTGATTTTAAAGATAAATATTCGGAAGATTTAAATATTGAAACCGATTTGCAACGCCTTGGGGTTATAAATCAAACAACGATGTTGGCCAGTGAGACTCAGGAAATTGCCAATTTTTTCAAATCATTGATGATAGAAAAATATGGTGTCGAAGTTGTCAACCAACATTTTGCAGATACTCGTGACACTCTTTGTTATGCAACCAACGAAAATCAGGATGCGACTTATGGATTACTCGAAAGTAATGCCGATATAGCAATTGTTGTAGGAGGCTATAACAGTAGTAATACCTCACATCTTGTTGAATTATGTGAACGTAAATTTCCAACCTACTTTATTTCTTCCGAAACAGAAATTATCAATCAACAAACGATTCATCATTTTGATTATTCATCTAAAAAACAGCTAACAACCACCCATTTTTTACCAAATAAATCGCCAGTAAAAATTATTTTAACCAGCGGTGCATCCTGTCCTGATTCGATATTAGAAGGAGTTATTCATAAAATAAATAGTTTCTACTCAGATATTAAATCTGTTGAAGAAGTCATCAAACATTTATCCAATTAAATCATGTTATTAAACCTAAATAAACCACTCGCTTTTTTTGACCTTGAAACAACTGGAATCAATGTTGGTAGCGACCGAATTGTTGAAATATCTATTCTTAAAGTTAATATTGACAATTCAACTGATATTTTAACTAAAAGAATCAATCCAACCATCCCTATTCCCGAATTTACTTCCAAAATACATGGCATCTATGATAAAGACGTTGTTGATTGCCCAACATTTAAAGATTTAGCGCCTCAGCTGGCACAGTTTTTAACCCATTGCGACTTGGCAGGGTTTAATTCCAATAAATTTGATGTGCCTGTTTTAGTAGAGGAATTTTTGCGTGCCGGTATTGATTTCGATTTAAAACATCGAAAACTCATTGATGTACAAAACATCTTTCATTACATGGAGCCTCGTAATTTAAGTGCGGCTTACAAATTTTACTGCGACAAACCTCTTGAGAATGCTCACTCTGCAGAAGCTGATACCATAGCGACTTATGAAATTTTTAAAGCACAAATTGCTCGTTATCAAGATACAGAACTAACCGATGAAAAAGGCAATAAATTTAACCCTATAAAAAATGACATGAATGCGTTAAGTCATTTAACGGCACGAAACAAAAATGCAGATTTGGCAGGTAGAATTATATTTAATGATAAAGATATAGAGGTTTTTAATTTTGGTAAACACAAAGATAAATCGGTGAAAGAAGTATTTGAAAAAGAACCCTCATACTATAATTGGATGATGCAGGGAGATTTCCCGCTTTACACAAAAAAAATCATTACCCAAATTAGGCTAAGTATGAAAACAAATTAAGTAAACATTTGGTAGTATGCACGAGCTTGAACCCTTTTATAACTGGCGACATTTATACATCGCCGCCGAAGATGAAGATTCTCCTTTTTACGAAGCCGAGTATAGCGAGTTTACATTTAGTAATACGATATACAACTATTATATTCATCCTCAGTGGGATAACATGGGTAGCGAAACTTTGTATCTTAAAATATTATTTGTAGATTATGATGAACATTACGCCATTATAGAACTTATGGGCGAATGGAATGATGCTATCAATAATGATATTATGCTTTTAAAACGTGACATTATTGATGAATTAGCATTTCATGGTATTAATAAATACATTTTGATTGGAGAAAATGTGTTGAATTTTCATCACTCTGACGATTCCTATTACGAAGAATGGTTTGAGGACACACAAGATAGCGATGGATGGATTACATTTATTAACTTTAGAGAACATGTTTTAAAAGAATTTAAAAATGCTAATCTTGACTACTATTTTAATACGGGAGGTGAGTTAAATGATTTTGAATGGCGAAAATTTTCACCTGGTCAGGTTTTTGGAAATATTTCTAAAATTATCTCCAAACGACTTTCCTAATTATTAAACTTAACGACATCCATGTTGTTATTAGTTTAAAATACATTTACGACCTACACTATTATATTTAATCCTGATTTTTAATTTACATTTTGGCTACTAAAACAGATATTTCAACGCTCGATCCAAAAGAATACATTATCATTAAGGGAGCTCGCATGCATAACTTAAAGGGAATTGATGTAGCGCTTCCAAGAAATAAATTTATTGTCATTACAGGCTTATCTGGTTCCGGCAAATCATCGTTGGCTTTCGATACGTTGTATTCAGAAGGACAAAGACGATATGTAGAGAGTTTATCAGCCTATGCCCGACAATTTTTAGGCAGACTTGAAAAACCTAAAGTAGACTATATTAAAGGAATTTCGCCGGCTATTGCTATTGAACAAAAAGTGATATCGCGTAACCCTAGAAGCACGGTTGGAACCATTACCGAAATTTATGATTATTTAAAATTATTATTCGCCCGCATTGGCAAAACTTATAGTCCTATTTCCGGAAATATCGTAAAACGTCATTCAGTAAGCGATGTGGTTGATTTTGTGCAAACATTGCCAAACGAAACCAAATGTTTGATTGTTACAGAACTTTTAATTCCAAAAGACCGAACTTTAGAAAAACACTTAGGCTTATTAAATCAACAAGGCTTTTCCAGAATTTTAGTCAACAATCAAATTATCAAAATAACCGATTTTCAACCACACATCATCTCTTCTGCAGATTCTATCTTTTTATTAATTGATCGTGTTATCATCAATACTGCTGATGAGGATTTTCAGAATCGTGTTGCTGATAGCGTACAAACAGCTTTTTATGAAGGAAACCATCAATGCGATATTTTAATTGAGCAAACAGATAAATCGTACGAACAACATCATTTCTCTAATTTATTTGAAACAGATGGTATATCTTTCGAAGAACCTAGCCTAAATTTTTTCAGTTTTAATAATCCCATAGGCGCTTGTAAAACCTGTGAAGGTTTTGGGAGTATTATTGGTATCGATCCGGATTTAGTTATTCCTAACAAAAGTATTTCGGTGTATGATAATGCCATAGCTTGCTGGAATGGAGAAACCATGTCGTATTATAAAAATCAATTAATAAAAAATGCCCATAAATTCGATTTCCCGATTCATAAACCAATTGCCCAATTAACCAAAGCCCAATACAATATCCTTTGGAAAGGAAATGAATATTTTGAAGGCATAACGGCTTTCTTTAAAATGTTAGAAAAAGAAAGTTATAAAATTCAATATCGAGTTATGTTGGCTCGATACCGAGGAAAAACGAATTGCCCCGATTGTAATGGAACCCGTTTACGCAAAGACGCTAATTATGTAAAAGTGGGAAATATGGGTATTTCTGAATTGGTTTTAATGCCTGTCTCTGAAATGAGTACCTTTTTCAAAAACCTAATTTTAGACGAACATGAAAGCTCTATCGCTAAACGTTTATTAATTGAAATCAATAGCCGTCTGCAATTTTTATTAGATGTAGGATTAGGATACTTAAGTTTGAATCGTGTAGCTAATACACTGAGTGGAGGAGAAAGCCAACGAATTAATTTGGCAACTTCATTGGGCAGTAGTTTAGTTGGCAGTTTGTATATTTTAGATGAGCCTAGTATCGGACTTCATTCGCGCGATACAGAAAGATTGATTGGTGTTCTAAAATCTTTAAAGGCACAGGGAAACACCGTTATTGTAGTTGAACATGATGAAGATATTATGAATGCGGCCGATCAACTCATTGATATTGGTCCTGAGGCAGGCACTCATGGTGGCGAATTAGTTTTTCAGGGCAATCACCAAGAATTATTAAATGATTCGAAAAGTTTTACAGCCAAATACTTAACCAATCAATTACGGATACAAATTCCGGAAAAACGACGCAGTTGGAAAGAATTTATTGAAATACATCATGCTACAGATAATAATTTAAAAGACATTTCAGTTAAATTTCCGCTAAATGTATTATGCTGTATTACCGGTGTAAGTGGTTCAGGAAAATCAACTTTAGTAAAAAAAGTATTATACCCGAATGTAAAAAAACATTTAGAAGGTTTTTTTACGAATGCTAAAAGTGATAAGATTTCCGGTAGCTTATCACAAATTCAGCATGTTGAATTTATTGATCAAAATCCTATTGGTAAATCATCGAGAAGTAATCCGGTAACTTACACAAAGTCTTATGATGAAATTAGAAATTTATTTGCTGACCAATCTTTAGCTAAACTCAGAAACTATAAACCTTCACATTTTTCATTTAATGTGGATGGCGGCAGATGCGAAATATGCGAAGGCGAAGGGGCTATTACTGTTGAGATGCAATTTATGGCTGATATTTCATTACCATGTGAATCCTGCCATGGGAAACGATTTAAGTCTGAAACCCTCGAAATTTTATATAAAGGCAAATCGATATCAGATATATTAGACATGACCATTGATGATGCGATTGAATTTTTTGGTGAAGATGTTACGAATAAATATTGTCATCGCATCAGTGAACGCTTAAAACCTTTACAAGAAGTTGGATTAGGCTATGTTCAATTAGGTCAATCGTCGAGCACCCTAAGTGGCGGAGAAGCTCAACGTATAAAATTAGCCACCTTTTTAATTGGAGGAAGTTCATCAACCCCTACTCTTTTTATTTTTGACGAACCTACAACTGGACTCCATTTTCATGACGTTGCCAAATTATTAAAATCATTCAATGCGTTGATTAATCGAGGGCATTCAATCGTGATTATTGAGCATAATTTAGATGTCATCAAATGCGCCGACTGGATTATTGATATTGGTCCGGAAGGAGGTGAATCAGGAGGACATATCGTCGCTGAAGGAACACCCGAAAACATTATTAAAAACAATGAAAGTCACACGGGAAAATATCTAAAAGAAAAATTGTAACCGGAAGAGTTTTAAACTCCTACTTGATCTTTTTTATTCCAAACTTTCTTCAATATCTATCAAAGGTTCTTCTATGATCTCTTGTTTGATTGATTTTTTGTGAATAGATAATAAAATTGCCGGTAATAAAATGATATTCGTAAACATCGACATAATCAATGTAAGCGATACTAATATACCCAAAGCTACAGTACCACCAAAACTAGAGGCCGAAAAGATAGAAAAACCAGAAAATAAAATAACGGATGTGTAAATCATGCTCAAACCTGTATCTTTTATAGCGGCAGTAATAGCAGCTGCGGCACCTCTGTTTTTGTTTTTTAGTTCTTGTCTGTACTTTGTCAAAAAGTAGATAGTTCCATCGGATGAAATACCAAAAGCTATACTAAAAATTAAAATGGTAGAAGGTTTAAATCTTATATCCATAAATCCCATAATACCAGCAGTTATAATGAGTGGTATTAAACACGGCAATTTGGACAGCACGATTATACGAACCGAACGAAATAAAGCAATTCCTACAATGGCAATTAGTATAATTTCAATAAGCAAGCTTTCTAAAAGATTAGATAACAAATAATCGTTGTTTTTAAGAAACACCAAACTATGCCCTGTTAAACTCACCTTGTATTCTTTCGGGTCAAAAATAGAATCTATTTTAGGTCTGATAACTGACATCAATTCCTTCATTTTTTTAGAACCAATATCGGCTACCTGATAACTAACGCGCGTGGTTTGCTTGGTAGAATCTATAAATTTTGAAAGTTTGTTGTTTTGTCCTTTTAAAGATCCCGAATATTCTGACAATGTTTTTAAATCTGAAACGCCAGGAAATTTATAGTATTTAGGATTACCATCCTTGTAAGTTTGATAGGAGAATTTAATTGCCTCAACAACGGATAATGGTTTAGAAAAAATAGGATAGGCTTCCAATATTTTTTGCAAGGCTTTAATTTTATATAATGCCTGGGCGTTATTAGCAAATAAGCCATTTTCTTTTTTGGTATCTATACTTATTTCGAAAGGTAAAACACCATTAAAGTTTTTTTCAAAAAAATGTAAATCAGTATAAATTGGGTCTTTTTTTGGTAAATCATCTACCACAAAACCATTCATATCTATAAATGTCATTCCCCATAAAGCAATAGCCGTAACCACCGTTGTAGTTATGTAAATAGTGGCTCTCTTTTTTTGAACTAAATAATCAACTGTATCCAGCACTTTGTTAATGATTTTGCCATCTTGGTGCTTGGTATGCTTTAATTTAGGAGTTGGTAAAAAATATAATACTATAGGTACTAAAATAAGGGTAATAAAATAAGTAACCATTACACTAATAGAGGCTACTACACCAAATTCGACCAATAATAAACTTTTAGTAAAATATAATACGCCAAAACCTATAGACGTAGTAACATTAGCCAAAAACAAAGTAACGCCTATGGTTTCAATACTTCGGGATATTGCTTTTAGTTTATCTCCATGAAGTACAAACTCACTTTGATATTTATTTATTAAAAAAATACAATTCGGCAAACCAATAACCATAATAAGTGGCGGTATAAGCCCCGACATAATGGTGATTTTGTATCCAAATAACGGCATTATCCCCATTGACCATATAACACCTATGGCGGTAATGATTAAAGAGAAAAACACCACATTTCCGGACTTAAAAAACAACCATAAAATGAGGGAAGTAACCAAAACTGCAAGTATCAGAAATAAGGTCATTTCATGAGATACTTTGGTCATAACATGGGAACGAATATATGGCATTCCTGAATAATGCATCGTTAAAGCATGCTTCTTTGAAAATGCTTCTGCCATTTGTTTAATTTGAGCTACAATCTCCAACCGACGTTTAGAATTTAAATCTTTTTTATGAAACGTAATCGCCATGACATTGGCGCCGGTTTTGCTATTATAAATAAGACCTTCATAAAATGGTAAATTCAAAAAGTCTTTTTTTATAATATCTACATCTGCCTGATTAGTAATTGGAGTTTGGATAAGCGGTACAAATTCGAATTTCTCTAAACTGTCGTTTTTAATAAACTTATAAACTGTAGGAACAGACATAAGGTCTTTGATCCCATTTATTTGCTTAATATTTTTACTTAACTCATGCCAATCTTTAAATTTCTGATATTGAAATAAGTTTTTATCCTCAAAGCCCATGACCATCACATTGCCATCTTCTCCAAAAAACTTTTTAAATTTTTGATAATCAATGAATGTACTATCTGTGTCTGGTAAAATTTGAGCAAAATCATAAGATAATTCAATCCGTGTGATTTGAAAAGCCATAAATGCGGTAATGGCCAAAACAACGGAAGTAAATATGATTTTGTTTTTCAATAATAAATTCGAAAAATATTTCCACATAATTTTTTGCTTTAGTTTAAAGTATGCGCATATTCATTTTGAGAATGAACCTAAATAAAAATGCCAAAAGGGTAAAAATAACTATAAAATAAATTCGTTGATACATTTATTCACATGTTCTCATAAAATTAGCATCTAATAGAAGACTGTTTTTTGAGAAGGCAAACGATTAAGGATGAATGTTGTCTTTTTTAACCTTTTTAAGATTGAGTAGATTCATTGGGTTAGTCGTTAAGCCCTTAATGTTTTTTTGAACCAACCTGATAATTTGATCATAATATAAAGGAACCACTACAGCATCTTCCATTAGGAGCTGATCCATTTCTTGATACAACTTGTTTTTCTCTGCTCTACTCTGTTCACGAACTGCTTTTTCAAATAAACGATCAAACTCATCGTTTTTATAATGCGTGTAATTAGCGCCTATTGGGGCAAAATTTTTGCTATAAAACAAGTTCATGAAATTTTCTTCATCTGCATAATCTGCCACCCACGATTTTTTAAAAAAATTGTATTCGCAACTTGCAACTGCTTGTCTTAAAACAACGGGTTTATCAACGCTTATTTTTACTTTGATGTGATTTTCTGCCAATTGAGATTGAATAAATTCAGTTTGTTCAGAATAATTATCGGTTGTATGCAAGGTGATTTCAGGAAGATTATTACCCTCCGGATACCCGGCTTCTATTAACAATTGCCTTACTTTATCAGGATTGTAATTATATCCTTTTACTTTTTTATCATCAAACGAAGGCATCCCATTGGGTATAAAGCCTACAGTGGCAGGATAACCTATATTATTTCTGAAAAATTTCACTAATTTTTCTCTATCAAACCCATAATTAATGGCTTGGCGTAAAGCTTTAATCCGTAATGGTGATTTTTTTACAATATCAATAGTTTCATCTACTAAAATTCCAAAATAATCTGTTTTCAAAAATGTTTGTTTTTGTAAATTAAATTTATTGGCATACACGTGTTTTAAATTTCCATTCTTATCCAATACCTCATTAATATTAAAAGCATCAGCACCGCTCAACATGTCATATTTTCCATTAAGTAATTCCATAAATGCGGTTTCTCTATCCTTCACAAAAGAAATGGTCACGGCATCGAGGTAAGGCAGACGTTTTGTGCCATCAAATTCAAAATAATTTTCATTTTTCAATAAAACTAATTTAGTACCCTCCTCCCACAATTTAAACTTAAAGGCTCCTGTTCCAACGGGATTTCTCCTAAAATCCTGGCCATAATAATCGGCAGCCTCATGAGGGATAACCGAAAAGTATTTCATGGTAAGTACACTCAAAAAGGCACTAAATGGCTCCTTTAAATAAATGACAAACGTAGAATCATTAGTTGCTAAAAAACCCTTATAAGCTGTTTTTTCACTTCTATCGATATTAGATAATAAGGATACAGCACTGCTCACGCGCGAATCATACAATCGATTGAAAGAAATCACAAAATCTTTAGCCTTTACCTTTCTGCCTTTTCCTCTTTCAAAACATGAATTATCATGAAAATAAACGTCATTTCTCAACGTAAATGTATACATCAATCCGTCATCACTCACATTCCATTTTTTGGCTATGCAAGGTATAACCTCTAATGAATCATTTAACTGAACCAATCCATTAAAGACTTGGTTTACCGCCCAAATATCTTCGGTATTATTAGCTGATGCTGGATCTAGACTAGAAATACCGGCCATTTCATTATAATTGAATACCGTTCGCTGGTCTCTCTCCTCATTATCATCACCACAAGATGTGAAAACACCTAATAGAAAAATAACAAAACATGAACAGCAAATATATTTTATAAAAGAAATCATTATCGGAGTTTTTTAAAAATGCTTAACTAACAATGTTAGCTAAATCGTAGGCCAAATTCATCAAAGTATTTAAACAGTTTTACACAACATGATGTCAATTATGATAAATTGCATAATTTAGTTTCCTATTATTCAATTGCGTTAAACTTTTTATATTGTAATCCGTTTTAATTTTTGTTTCTAACAAATATTACTATCTCCTAAATTCAATAATACGTGGAATTTACATCAAAATTAATCGAACAAGCGGTGGGGCATTTTTCTAGTTTACCGGGTGTAGGCAAAAAATCAGCGCTTCGTTATGTTCTGCATTTAATAAAGCAAGATGAGCAGGGTATTATTAATTTTTCAAATACATTAAAAGCGCTAAAGCAAGATTTAAAATTTTGTAAAAATTGCCACACTATTTCTGACAACGATATTTGTGAAGTATGTGCCAATCCAATACGGAATCATCAATTGGTGTGTGTTGTTCAAGACTATAGAGATGTGATGGCGATTGAAAACACTGGTCTTTATAAAGGAGTGTATCATGTACTTGGCGGACTCATTTCTCCTATGGAAGGTATTGGACCAAGTAACCTAACCGTTGATTCTTTAATCAATAAAGTTGCTAATCAGGATGTAACAGAAATTATACTTGCCTTAAATGCAACGATGGAAGGCGAAACAACTAGCTTTTTCATTTTCAAAAAATTAGCGGCTTATCCGGTAACCCTATCTGCCATTGCAAGAGGTATTGCTGTTGGTGAAGAGCTGGAATATACAGACGAAGTAACTTTAGGGCGTTCCATTATCAACAGAATTCCATATAATAACAGCTTAGCCAGATAGTTTTGTGCCATCCATAGACTCTAATGCGATAAATACGTTTATCGAATATATAAACAGTATTTCAAAACTTAGTAATACCGGCATTGAAGACATTAAAATCTGCCTGTCAGTTATTAGAGTTCAAAAAAAACACATAGTAATTCCGGAATTATCAAAGTCACAATATTTGTATTTTATTTCTAAAGGTGTAGTAAGAGCTTTTTTTTACCATAATGAAAAAGAAATAACTGATTGGTTTGGAACTGAAAATATGGTGATAGGTCCTACAATTCGAAATTTTCCTATAAAAAATGCCATTCACTCAGTAGAAACATTAGAAGATTGTGAATTTATTCGTGTACATTTTTCTGACTTAGAACGACTCTATCAAAAGCATCATGAGATAGAACGCATAGGACGCTTAATTGCTATTCAGAGTATGTTACAATTACAATATAAAATAGATTGCTTGCAATTACTTTCAGCAAGAGAACGTTACACAGATTTCTTAATGCGATATCCAAATTTAATTAACCGTATTTCTTTAGGATACATCTCATCCTATTTAGGAATGAATCAAGTAACACTTAGCAGAATTCGTAAGCAGAATTAATTTTTTAGCCTATGCTAAAAATTATTGAATACAGATTTCTTTCATTTGCTTTATGAATATAGGAATATTTACATACGGAACCAGAGGTGACTTACAACCATACGTGGCATTGGCTCTCGGTCTTATAGAAAAGGGACATAAAGTAACAATTTCTGCAACAGAAGACTTTAAAGAGTTTGTTGAAGGATTTGGTGTTAATTTTCAACCACTTTGGGGAAATGCAGAAATGATGATGAACTCAACAGAAGGGCAACGTATTTTACAGACCGAAAATCCTATAAAACTCATGAAGTATTATTTTAAAGTAATACATGATAATAGAGCATCGTTACGAAAAACGTATTTTGAAGCAATTTCTAAAGTTGATTTTATCATTGCTAACACAATGACTCTTCCTATTGTTAGTGCTATTGCTGAAAAACAGAATAAAAAAGTTGCATTAACCTATTTTATGCCACCTGTTGTACCCACAAAAGAATTTCCTTTAGCAGAGTTTGACCTTTTCAATTTTCCCTGGTACAATAAGTTGACTTACAGAATAGCACTCAGTTTCTTTTGGAGTTTTATAAAAAAAGATACCTTGGAATATAGAGAAGAATTAGGTCTACCTAAATTGAAAGAGAGTTTAATAACTTATCTCAACAAACAAAAAATATTAGATTTATACTGCCTAAGCCCCACTTTAATTCCACAACCTAAAGATTGGGAAAGCCATCATAAAATAACCGGATTTATCAATATTGACAAAGATAAAAGAGAAGGACATTTCTTAGATCAAACAACCAAAGAACTGACACAATGGTTGTCGAACGGCCATAGACCAATTTATATGGGATTTGGAAGTAACGGCATCGGTAACCCAGAAAAATTTTCTAAAATACTTATGGAAGTTATAGAGAAAACAGATGAACGTATTTTGTTTAGCACCGGTTGGTCGAAGTTTGACAATCTTCCGAATCATAAAAATTTATTTGTAACAAAGTATGTAAATCACGAATCAATTTTGCCACATTGTAAATTAGGCATATTTCATGGAGGTGCAGGAACTTTGGCAACAATGTTAAGACACAATTTGCCGGTTATCATTGTTTCTTTTTATACCGATCAACCAACTTGGGGAAAAATTGTTGAACGAAAAAAGGTAGGAGCGCATATTCCAGTAAAGTCATTAACCAGTGAAAAACTTATTTCAGCCATTCAAAAAGTTCAAACGGACGAAATAAATCATAATGTTTCAATAGTTGGGAAACAAATAAAACTGGAGAATGGACTTGAAAGGGCAATAATTGAAATTGAAAACTACTTTGATACAAACATTAATTGTTGAAATCAATTTTTGTGATTTAAGCCCCTTTCCATGAATTATATAAAAAATAGCTTACAAAGCTTTTAAATTTTCTTAGTAAAGAGATTTATTTTAGATTCCTCACGATTTAATAACCGAAGTATGTTTTTTTTATGAGTCAATATCAGTAACGCAGAAACAAACACAGAGAAAAATAATAAAATTTGGTTTTGATTATTACATACTATATTTAAAAAAAACGGAAAACTTAAACCGGCAGTTATGGATGACAATGAAACATAACGTGTTGAAAATAAAACCAATAAAAAAACACACAAAGCCAAACAAGAAGCAAACGGAGCAAGACAGATAACCACTCCTAAAACGGTGGCAACCCCCTTTCCGCCTTTAAATCCGGCGAAAATAGGAAATACATGACCCAAAAGAGCCGTCATCCCCAATCCTAATTCCAAATTAATAAATTCATTACTTCCATCTAAAAAATAAGAAAAGTGAGCTAATAAAACAGATATAGTGCCTTTGATAACATCGATAAATAGTACCGGAATCCCTGCGTTTTTACCTAATACTCTAAACGTATTGGTGGCACCAGCATTTCCACTACCAAATTCCCGAACATCGATGCCGTAAAAACGCTTACCCCACCACACCGCAGTTGGAATAGAACCCAGTAAATAGGCCATTAAAAATAATCCTAAAATTGTAATGGTTTCCAATTTAAGCCGTTTTTAAAAACAAAAATAATGATTATTTAAAATTCATTACAGGCAAATACATTTCAAGTTATTAAAAATCAAACGGATGTTTTGTTAAAATCAAATAGCTTAAAAGTGACAAAACCCACTATTATTTTCAAACATTACAAAAAAATAATGCTATTTTTAACCCTCTTATGATTAATTATGTAAATGGCCAAATAGCCGAACTGAATCCTGCTTTAGCGGTAATAGAAGCCAACGGTGTAGGTTATGGATTACTGATTTCCTTAACTACTTATAGTCAAATTCAAGGTAAAACATCCGCTAAATTATTTGTAGAAAGCGTTTATGTAAGGGATGATAATCCGAGATACTTTGGTTTTGCTGATATAGAAGAACGGGATTTATTCAGAAAATTAATTTCAGTATCCGGAGTTGGAGGCGGAAGTGCGATTTTGATGCTATCGTCATTGAGCGCTGCCGAAATTGCCGGAGCCATTAATACAGCCAACGTAGCCTTGCTTAAAAGCATTAAAGGTATTGGTGAAAAAACAGCTCAACGCATTGTGGTTGATTTAAAAGGTAAAATGGGTAAACACGAAGGTGGTATTTCTCAAATTTTAAATCCGTCGTACAATAAAAACAAAGATGAAGCGTTAATGGCGCTAGTCACCTTGGGTTTTCCGAAAATGGCGGCAGAGAAAGCCATAGAAAAATCAATTAAACAACAAGGAGTGACAACGGAGAATGTTGAATTGCTGATAAAATCAGCACTTAAAAATATGTAGTGTAAGGCGTGATTAAGGGTGTTGTTAATTTTTTAGTAGCAGGTTCTATATCTGTTGGTTTAATGAGTATTGTCATTGGATCAAAAGCAAAGAACGCGCCCCCAAGTAAACTTCATCATTTTTCTAATTCACCATTACCTGTTGATTCTCCGATTATTACAAAAAAAGACCTACCTTTTAAATTCAACGATAATAATGGTGGTCAACCAAATTTTGACGACAAAAGCGGATTGTACCTTAATAACCCCTCGAACGTTAAAACAGAAACAAAATACAATACAGAAACCGGAAACTATGATATAACCCAAAAAATTGGGAAATTAGATTTTAGGCCAGAAACTTATGTGGAATTTCAAGAATTCCAAGATCAATTATTTAAAGAGGCTGTTAAAAACCATTGGAAAACGAAAATTAAAGCCGAAGATCTTCAAAATCAAAGTAAAAAAGGCCTCATTCCTAAATTAACTGTTAATAGCGAAATTTTTGACCGCATTTTTGGAGGAAATCAAGTAGATATTAAACCTACCGGAACGGCCGAATTAATTTTTGCGTTAAACCGAAATAAGACATTAAACCCTGCCATTCCGCAACGCCAACAAAAAGTCACCAATTTTGACTTTAATATGCGTATTCAATTAAACTTAATTGGAAAAATTGGAGACAAACTTAAAATAACAACAAGTTATAATACAGAAGCATCCTTTGATTGGGAAAATCAAATGAAGCTAGATTATACCGGATATGAAGATGAGATTATCAAAAAAATAGAAGCTGGTAATGTGAGTTTACCTTTAAATAGCTCGCTCATACAAGGAAGCCAAAGCTTATTTGGTGTAAAAACTCAATTACAATTTGGGAGATTAACCGCCACCGCATTATTTTCTCAACAACGCGGTAAAAAACAAGAAGTGTCCGTTCAGGGTGGAGCGCAAACCATGTATTTTAATGTAAATGCTGATAATTATGAAGTAAATAAACATTACTTCATAGGACATTTTTTTCGTGACAACTACGACCAATGGATGTCCACATTACCCATTGTTACCACGCCGGTAGTTATTACAAAAGTAGAGGTATATATTACCAATCAAACCGGAAGTACAGAGCAAGTGAGAAGCATTGCGGCCTTTGCCGACTTAGGTGAAGATTCGACTCATGTTAACAAGGCCTTAAATAATCATAACGGAACATTTGCCTGTCAATCAAGTGCCTCTCCTTATGTTATTGCTGACAGTGTGGGCTCTAACCCTCACAATGAGGCTAATAGTTTGTATGATATTTTAACCAATACATCCAATGGTTTAATTGCTTCTAGAAGCAATACGCTTCAAGCCATTAATAATATCCTTCAATCGCCACCTCCCACAGGACCAAATACTTGTAATACAAACGGGCAATTTATG
Source organism: Chitinophaga pinensis (assembly GCA_945860225.1). Classification (GTDB taxonomy): domain Bacteria; phylum Bacteroidota; class Bacteroidia; order B-17B0; family Aurantibacillaceae; genus UBA4416. The sequence goes on from CAMAPT010000011.1 coordinate 100,909, forward strand.
ATTGCCGCCAGAGATTTCGAGTATGTATCTAATGCCCGAAAATTAAATCCTTCAGAATTTACCTTTAATAGTCGTTTAGGTTTTATTTCCATTAATCAAACTATCAACAACGACCAAACAGTTGCCATAGCCTACCAATACACCTACAACGGAAAAACTTATCAGGTTGGTGAATTTTCTGATCAATTTACCTCAGGACCTTTGTATTTAAAATTATTAAAAAGTGGTTCAATTACCAGCCCAAAATTCAGTACTTGGGATCTGATGATGAAAAATGTGTATTCATTGGGCGCTTATAACTTAAATCCGGCAGATTTTAAATGTGACATTTACTACAACAATATTGAAACAGGGGTTGATATTCCTTATATTCCCTACGGAAGTGTGAATGGAAAATTATTAGTTCAAGTAATGGATTTAGATAAATTGAGCGTTAATGGCGATCCTTATTCGGATGGTGTGTTTGACTTTGTAAAAGATTATACGATTAATTCGAATAATGGTCGGATTTACTTATCTTCTAAAGAGCCATTTGGAGAAAATTTAAGAAAAAAATTTGCTTCAAGCGATTTTCCTACTGCCAATAAATACATTTACCAGGAATTATATGATTCTACCCGAACAATTGCCCAACAATTGCCGGAAAAAAATCGTTACAAAATAAAAGGTCAATATAAATCAGCATCAGGATCAGAAATTTCTTTAAATGCATTAAATATACCCCAAGGTGCGGTTCAGGTTACGGCCAATGGACAACAATTATCTGAAAACGTAGATTATACGGTAGATTATACATTAGGAAGGGTTAAAATCATCAATGAAAGTATTTTAAACTCAGGTGCTAATATTAAAGTAAGTACAGAAAGTAATTCTTTATTTATGGTACAACAAAAAAGTTTATATGGTACCAGATTAGATTTTAAAGCCAATAAAGACTTAACTTTTGGTGGAACGGTGTTACATTTGAGTGAAAAGCCTGTTACACAAAAAGTAAATATCGGTGACGAACCGGTATCTAATACCATTTGGGGAGCTGATTACAACTATAAAACCAATGTTCCGTTTTTAACTAGACTCATTGACAAAATTCCGTTATTGAATACGAAAGAAATGAGTAGCATTACCACACGGGGCGAATTTGCACAACTCATTCCTGGAAATGCTAAAGCCATTGGAAAAAATGGGAATTCATACGTGGATGATTTTGAGGGAAGTATATCCCTCATTGATTTAAAAAGTCCAAATTCATGGCATTTGGCAAGTATTCCTCAAGGACAACCCTCTTTATTTCCGGAAGCCATTTATAACGATGATATTAAAAGTGGTTTAAACCGGGCGCAGTTTAACTGGTATAATATCGATCCCTTATTTTATGGACAACAAAATACGAGTATAAAACCCGGAAATATTCCTGAAACCACATTTTCCAACAATTTTATGCGCCAGGTGTTAGAAACCGAATTATTTCCGAGCAAAACTCCGGCTAACGGACAACCTGTAGTCATGTCTGTTTTGGATTTGGCATTTTATCCTGAAGAAAGAGGGCCTTATAACTATGATGTAAATGCCACTAACATTTCTTCCGGTATATTATCAAATGGTCGGTTAAAAAATCCGGAAACCAGATGGGGTGGAATTATGAGGCGTTTGGAAACCAATGATTTTCAGGCAGCCAATATAGAGTATGTTCAATTCTGGATGATGGATCCGTTTAATAGTGATTATAACAGCACTACTTATCCCGATATGGACGCTAATAGTAAACCTAGTGGGGAGCTTTATATCAATTTAGGAAATGTAAGCGAAGATATTTTAAAAGATGGCAAAATGTGTTATGAAAATGGTTTGCCCGGAAAACCAAGTGGAGCAAATGCCAGTTTACCAATCATTGAAACTAATCTTGGAAAATCACCTTTAATTAGTCCAATTTCTAATTCATTCGTAAATGATCCTGAAGACAGACCATTTCAAGATGCCGGTTACGATGGGTTAACTGATACGGCCGAAGCTAGAAAGTTCTCTTCATTCATCTCCGCCCTTAATAATTCAGGCGCATCCGGTAAAGCTGTAACCGATGCCTTAAACGATCCTAGTTCAGACAAATACCATTTTTTCAGAGGCAGTGACTATGATGGTTTATCAAATTTAGAAGGCAATACATTGCATCGCTATAAAAAATACAACAATCCTGAAGGTAATTCGCCAACTGAAGCACAATATCCGGAAGCCGGAGTACCCAGTGCTGCGAGTAATAATCCAAATATAGAGGATATTAATAAAGATAATACCCTAAGTGAAACCGAAAATTATTATCAATACAAAATCAAAATATCCCCTCAAGACTTAAGTCCAAATAATATAGGACAAAATTATATTGTGAATGTTTTAGATGGTTCGGCAACAATAGGTAACCGACAAAAAAATGTCAAATGGTATCAATTCAAAGTGCCGGTTACTGAATTTGAAAAAACCGTGGGCTCTATCGAAGGTTTTAACTCCATCCGATTTATGCGTGTGTTTATGAAAGGATTTGATAAACCGGTGGTTTGCCGTATTGCGAGGATGGAATTAGTGAGAAGCGATTGGAGACGATATACTTTTGACCTAAAAAAACCGGGAGAATATACCGCCAACGATGATAATTCTACCACATTCGATGTTTCGGCTGTTAGTCTTCAAGAAAACGGTGAAAAAAAACCGGTAAATTATGTTATCCCACCAGGCATCAATCAACAACAAAATATACAAACCACCAATTTAGTTTTGTTAAACGAACAAGCCTTGTCGTTGAGAGCTTGTAATTTAAAAGACGGAGATAGTCGGGCAATTGTGAAGAATACAGAACTAGATGTGCGGTCGTTTGGAAAAATGAAATTGTTTATGCACGCCGAAAAATTAGGATTTGACCCTTTAAATGACGGAGACGTTACCGTGTTTGTTCGTTTAGGTTCAGATTACAATAACAACTATTACGAATACGAAATTCCTGTAAAATTAACTCAACCTGGTTACTACGATCCGAACACAGATGGAGGAAAATATAACGTGTGGCCAACCGATAATGAATTTGTGATTGATTTTGAAAAAATCACATCTACCAAAATGAATCGAAATGGCATCAATACCAATATAGATTTAACGGCTTTTCAAAAACCATATACCGAATCGGATGGTAATAATAAAATTACGGTTGTGGGTAATCCGAATTTGGCAAGCATAAAAAGTTTAATGATTGGTATCAGAAATCCGAAAGATAATGGAGGGTTGCCAAAATGTGTAGAAGTGTGGGTCAACGAATTGCGTTTAACTGATTTCGTAAACCAAGGGGGGTGGGCTACCACCGGAAGTTTACAAGCTAAATTAGCTGATTTGGGACAAGTATCGTTGGCAGCAACATATAGCAGACCATTTTTTGGAAGCATAGAAAAGAAAATAAGTGAAAGAAGTAGAGAAACAAATTTTCAATGGGATGCTACCTCAACGTTTCAACTTGGTAAATTTTTCCCGGTAAAATGGAAAATAAACCTCCCGATATATTATGCCTATGGAGAAACGAAAATAACCCCACAGTATAGTCCTTATGATCCGGACATCAAAATAGATAATGACAACATCAATCCCGAACTAAAAAAACAAATCAAGCAAAACTCTCAAGATGTAACGGTTAGAAAAGGATATAATTTTTCAAATGTCAAAATTGACGGTTTTAAACGTGAAGGTGCTAAACCAATGCCATGGGACATTTCCAATTTTTCAGTAACCTATGCTTATAACGAAACATTTAGACGAAACGTCAATATCGACCATAGTATTAATAAAACCATTAGAGGGGCTTTAGCTTACAATTATTCAACAAACGCTAAAGCATGGGCACCATTTTCTAAAACAAGTTCTAAAATTCTGAATCACAAATGGATGGCTTTGGTAAAGGACATTAATATTACCCCTCTACCAAATCGCTTAGGATTTAATACCGATATCAACAGAAGTTACAGCGAATTATTGAATCGCGACATGACGAGTTTTTATAGCGGAAGTTCAGACAATTTAACTCAAACCCAATTCAATAAAACATTTAATATAACTCGCAGTTATGATTTGCAATGGAATTTTACCAAAAATCTGAAATTTGACTTTACAGCAAATAACGATGGTCGAATTTTGGAACCACTCGGAAAAATTGACACCCAAGAGAAAAAAGACTCGATAAAACAAAATTTACTCGATTTCGGTACTACTACCAGTTACAGACATCAAGGCAATATCAATTACCAAATCCCTATCAATAAAATTCCATTGTTAGATTTTGTAAATGCTAGTGCCCGTTATAGTGCTTCTTATACTTGGACAAGACGACCATTTGCGCAAGAATCTATAGGAAATACCATTCAAAACACGAGTACTAAAAGTGTGAATGGTACGTTTAACATGACAACATTGTATAATAAAATTCCTTATTTCAAAAGCTTAAACACAGGTGCAAGTAAACCAAAAGCGAATGGAAAACCTTCAAAACCAAAAGATTCAACCAAAGTAAAAACGAATAATATTAAAGATATACCAGAGCTAGTCGTTAAAGGCATTATGATGCTTAAGCAAGTATCTCTGTCTTATCAACTATCAGATGGAACCGCCTTACCTGGATTTTTTCCAAGCTCGCAATATCTTGGATTAGCTCCGGGAAACAATATGGCTCCAGGCATTGGTTTTATTAGTGGCTCTAATGATAGTATTTTAAGGAATTCTATTAATAATGGATGGTTGGTAAAAAATGCTAATCAAAGTTTACCCTATACTACAACTAATACTCAAAATATAACCTACAGAGGTAATGTAGAACCTCATGGAAGTTTAAAAATAGAAATAAACGGAACAAAAACTTACGGAAAAAATCAATCCATATTTGTTCGATACGATTCCACAAAAATTGAAAATGGTAATAAAGGCTATTTATTCGAAACACCGAACAATACCGGTAATTATAGCATCAGTATTTTCACCTTAGGAAAATCATTCAAAGATAAAGGCAATGTAAAGGACGGTTCATCGGTATTATTTGATGAATTTTTAACTGTAAGACAAGACATAGCAAGAGAACTTGCTCTTGCTAATAAAACCGGAATAGATGATTTGTTGCCAGATGGTAAAGGTCAATCGTATTACGATGGATATAGCAATACCCAACAAGATGTGTTATTAGGGGCCTTTTACCAAACGTATACCGGGAAAAAATTAAAAGAAGTTGGTACCGATAAAATGTTTAACCAAATTCCGTTACCAAACTGGACTGCGACTTGGGACGGACTTGGTAAATTAAAATTCATGAAAAAATATTTTCAATCAATTACTTTACGCCATTCTTACCGTTCCATATATTCAATTGGTGGATATGCCAATAACCTATTATTTATAGATAATAACGGCGATGGGTATGCGGAATCAAGAGTGCCTGTTCAAAATTCAATGATTGGTGGTATTAAACAATCATCCAATTTCAATTCTAAATACACAATACAAGGCGCTACCATTACAGAAGGTTTTAGTCCGTTAATCAAATTTGACTTTAAATTTAAACAACCCGGACTATTGGCCAATTTTGAAATTAAGAAAGACAAAACGGTAAACCTCAACATTACTGGTCCTCAAATTATTGAAACCAAAGGTCAGGAATATGTGGTTGGGTTCGGTTATCGTTTCCCTAATCTCATCATTAAAGCATTTAAAATAAAAGGTCAACCTTTAAAAAGTGACTTAAATTTCAAACTTGATTTATCGTACAGAAAAAACCTTACCATTATTCGACGCATTGTTGATGAAATTAGCACACCAACCGGTGGTCAAAACATCATCACTCTGAAAACGGCACTTGATTACCAATTATCTCAATCAATCACCTTACGATTGTTTTACGATTGGATAAAAACCACTCCGCAAACATCCAATTCTTTTCCTACTGCCAACACAAATGCTGGCTTTAGTTTAAGATTTAATTTACAATAATGATTTTACAATGCTTTTCTATATACTATAAATAATAGACAGAAAGGTACCTCAACTATCCTCAACAATGAATCAAAAATTAAGCATGAGTGATTTGGGTCGATTGACCCCCGATGAATTTAAAGCCTCTACCAAAAATAAAATTATTTTGGTTTTAGATAATATTAGAAGCCTTAATAACGTTGGCTCGGCTTTTAGAACGGCTGATGCTTTTTTATTAGAAGCCATTTATTTATGCGGTGTAACCGGCACGCCTCCCAAGCCCGAAATTGAAAAAACCGCTTTAGGAGCTACTGAAACGGTAAGCTGGAAATATTTTCGTACTACGCAAGAAGCGATCGATGAACTTAAATCAAAAAAATATTTTATTGCAGCAGCGGAACAAGCAAAAGATTCTGTCATGTTAAATAAATTCTCTAAACCAGAACAAGCACTTGCATTAGTTTTTGGCAACGAGGTGTACGGAGTTGAACAAGAAATTATTAATCAATGCGATGCGTGTATCGAAATTCCACAATTTGGTTCGAAGCACTCCTTTAATGTGTCAGTAAGTATGGGTATTGTATTATGGGAAATGCTAAGAAATAGTTCTCGAGACTAAAATTAACAACTGTCGCCTTGAGTGATTTTTTGCTTTGGATCTTGCAAAAAAAGGTATCGAAAGGCCGTAAAAAAGTCCTTAACCTTAGCCCCTCTCCTTTTCGGATAGGGGGCGTGAGCAAGGTCTGTTGTGAAAAAATAAAAATAAAACAGGTTGAAAACTATTTACTCAAAATTTTAAATTCAGTTCTTCTGTTCTCTTGCCTACCTGCTTCTGTTTCGTTTGTAGCAACCGGAACCGTTTCGCCATAACCTTTAGGCACCAAACGATCGGCCAAAATTTGTTTAGTAATTAAATAACTAACAACTGACTGCGAACGAGACTGTGATAGCTTTTGATTATATTCATCGCTACCCTTGCTATCTGTATGGCTACCTAATTCGATTTTTAAAGTTGGATTATCGGTCAATAATTTAACCAACTGGTTTAACTCATTCATAGATTCTGATCGAAGTGATGCTTTATCAAAATCAAAGAAAATATTTTTCAAAACAATCGATTGACCAACTTCTATTTGTTTTAAAGCCACATTTTTCTCTACCTCTTGATATTCGTCTGAAGATTTTAAGTCAAAATTTTCAGAATGGAATAAATACCCATCTTTTTTAACGAAAATACCGTAATTTTTACCAGAAGGTAACGACACTAAATACTTCCCGGTAGTACTGTTAGATTTAAAGGTAGCAATCACCTCATTGAGAGAATTATCAATCAATTCTATCGTTGCTTCGAGGGGTTGGTTTGTTTTGGCATCCGTAATGACACCTTTTAAAATAGTCATTTTAGGTCCGTTAGTAACCAATTTTTCAGCTTTAAATTCTGTAATTGGAGCTGTTACGCTGGCCAATAAATTATCTTCGTTCATAACTAACGGAGGTTTTTCTGGTCCCAGAAAAGTAATTTTATAAATATCCTTATCTCCAAAGCCACCTTGTTTTGAAGATGCAAAATAACCGTGATTTCCACTGGCACTAATCACAAAAAACACATCATCATCTGGGCCATTAATGGGATAACCCAAATTTTCCGGTTCACTCCATCTGCCTTTTTCAAACACCGATTTAAAGATATCATACCCTCCCATTGTATTATGTCCCTTCGAACTAAAATAAATAGTTTTGCCGTCAGGATGAATAAATACACCATCTTCACCATATTTAGTGTTTAAAATAGGTCCGGCATTTACAGCTTTTCCCCATTCACCTTTTGGATCTTTATCTGAGTAGTAAATATCTCTATCTCCTATAGTCCCATCCCTATCACTCACAAAATATAAGCGCTTACCGTCGTAAGATAAACTAACAGATGACTCGTGTCTTTTTGAATTGACATTTTTATTCAAATGCTCGGGTTTAGTCCAAGTTTCTCCCAATAAGTTACTACTATAAATGTCTCCACCATCTTTTTCTTTATATTTAAAAATAAACATGGTTGACCCATCGCCCGACAATCCGGAAGAGGCATCATGGTCGGCCGTATTAATCACCTCTCCTAAATTTTTGGCTTTTGTCCATTTACCATTTACCTTAAAAGTTTGGTATAAATCTTCAAATGGCCATTTATCATTTTCATCTGTTTTTCCGCCGGTTGTATTTTCTCTACGAGCGGTTAACAGCATCATTGATTCATCTGCCGATATATAGGCACTATATTCAGGGTAAGGAGAATTGATATTTTCTCCTAGATTGTCTACAAAAATACGTTTCGGAGAAGCCATTTCTTTTTTACCTACTTTACATTCATTAATTTTTTTGTTAATGTCTTCAATCGCCAACTCGTTGGCTGCAAAATTACTTTTCAAAGAATTGAGATTAAGTTTATAATATTTAATCGCTTCATCCCAATTAAGCTGAAATTGGTAAGCCCATCCTAAAAAATAATTCACGTCAGTTGGAATTTTCGCTTTTAAAGCAATCGCTTTTTCAAAAAACTTAATCGCCGAATCTGATTGTGGATTTAAATTAAAACAGGTTGTTCCTAACATATAATTTAAATAAGCATTATTAGGATTGAAAGTTTGCGCTTTTAATAATAACGGTAATGCCTGTTTAAAATAAACATTCCCGGCTCTCTGATAATCTTTTCGGCTGGCAGGATAATATATATTCTCCATCACATAATTTTCAAGCATCAAATCGTACTCCTTCTTGCCTATTTCAAAAGCATATTTTCCGTCCTTGAAAATTTCCTTTACCTCAGGCCATTGGTCCTTCTTTCCGGGAAAATTCGACTCTTCAAACTCAATATTTTGAGCAAAACCAATTGTAAAAGAGAAAAAAATAAGAGATACAATTTTATATAATGTATTCATAACTAACTTTTATTGTTTTATATAATCAACATGATAAAATAAACCTAAATACTCCAAACACTAATTGCAGTAACTAGAATGGTAGCGTTTGCCTTCAGGAATTCCAAGTTCAGATGCTTTTTTCCAATCAACACAAGCTCCTTCTTCATCCCTCAACATTTGTTTGGCAATACCTCTGTTTAAATACGCAGCACCCAAATTTACGTCAGCATTTAATGCTTTATTACTCCAATCTAAGGCTGATTTAAAATCTTGTTTTTTAATAAAAACCGAAGCCAAATTATTAAGAGCTAATGGATAATTAGATTTTTGTCTCAAGGCTTCCTCAAAATCAAGCATCGCTCCCAAATAATCTCCGGTATTTAATTTAACAGTTCCTCTGTTATTTAATGCAATAAAATAATCCGGTTTCAAATCTATCGCTTTCGTATAAGCTTCTACCGCTCCGGCATGATCGCCTTTGTTTCTTTTACATGATCCTAAATTATTGTAAGCGAAAAAAAGTTTTGGGTCTAGCGCAATCGCTTTTTCATAATCCTGAATAGCTCCCGAATCATCTCCTAAAAGTTTTTTGGCAGATGCTCTATCATTATAGGCATATGCATAATCAGCTTTTGTTGAAATGGCTTTATTGTAGTGTAAAATAGCCTCTTTATATTCTGCCTCGTCAAACTTTAGTTGCCCCAATAAATAAAATGCTTTACTAAAAAGGCTGTCTCTTTGTATAGTTTTATGAATAAAGGTTAAACATGAATCTTTTTTCTTTAATTGATAAAAATTTTCGGCTTTACCAAATAACGCTTCCATGTTGGTGGGGTTAACTAATAAGGTGTGATTATAATCTTGAATAGACTCCTCAAACTGCCTCAACTCATGTCTGGCAACTGCCCTATTATAAAAAGCGCGTTCAAAATTTGGTTTAAAACTAATGGCCTTTGAAAACTGACTCACAGCGGTACTGTAATCTTTTTTGGTTATTAATTCGAGTCCGTCATTATAGGCTAAATCTGCCTCTTGCTCAGGTGTTAAAACTGTTTTAACCTTAACAGTATCTTGAGCTGCGGTGCTTAAACACATAAATCCAAGACATAACAAAAGTAAATGCTTCATATGTAGATTTTTATTGTTTTTTAGTTGTCATATGTTATACGCCATGTATCTTCATTTGTGTTTGTGCGTGCAGCACATGGCTATTTGATATATAAATTATAATTTTTATATAACTCTATTGTCGTTTCTTACATGCTCACTACATGAGCTTATTTGGAAATAAAAATAAATCTTATCATAAAATGTTAATTTTTTAAAGATAGAAAAAAAAATGAAAAATAATATTTTTCAAAAATTTAGATAATAGTCCTTTGTAAGTTCGATATAATCAGTTGTATATTGATGTCTTTCTCCTTTTTCGATGGCGATGGTTTGTTCCGAAAATTCAGTAGGTGTAAATTCATATTGCATGAGGCATCTTTTTTCTGACTGATTATTTTCTTTCGATTTCACTCTTAATAACTTAGATAAAAACAATCCTTTTTTTTTCGCCAACACTCTGAATTTTTCGGCTTCGAGAGTAGGTAAAATTAAACACAACTTACCTTTTTCGTCCAATAATTTGACAACGCCGTCAATCAACTCATCAAAAGGTAATACATCTGCGTGCCGAGCATACGAACGTTGCTCATCAGATGATTTTAAAGATTGTTCGAAATAAGGGGGATTCGTAATAATGAGGTCATATTTTTTCTGAGTATTTTTTGCAAACTGCTGCAAGGATAAATGCATAACCTCTACTCGTCCAGAAAATTTACTCTGCGAAACATTTTGCGTTGCTTGTACACATGCCAACTCATCTATATCTATTGCATCAATATGAGCTTTTGTTTTTTGTGCTAACATCATGGCGATAATACCAGTACCGGTTCCTATATCCAAAATAAAACGACTACCATTAGCTGTTGCCCACGAACCTAGTAAAACAGCATCAGTGCCAACTTTCATAGCACATTTATCTTGCTTGATAATAAATTGTTTAAATTCGAATGATGAGCTCGACATATACCAGATTTATCGGTTTAGACTGCATAAAGTTAAAAACAAAAATTTATCAAGGACTTTTTATTTCATGAGAGTGATTATTTTTAAAAGTAATTAATCTCACCGTCATTTATATCCTTATATTCAAAGTACAAATCCTATATCTATTATATTATCAACGCATAAATAGCTATGTTTCGACACACAAATACAACTAAACAAAAAACGTTTATAATAAATCTGTTTATATACTCACTTTTAATCTTGATTGCCGTTACCATGAAAGGTCAAAATAATTTTGACAGTGTGGTAGAAAATTTCAAAAAAGACAAAGACTTGCAATATGCGAGTTATGGTTTTTGTGTATTGGATGCACAAACCGGAAAAATCATTAAGGAATTGAATTCAGAAACAGCCCTCATTCCGGCTAGTACGCTCAAAATAATCACAACGTCTGCAGCACTAGGAACACTAGGTACAAATTACACCTACAAAACATCCTTTTTTTATATCACAGAAAAAGATTCAGCTTCCAATGCTGTTAAAAAACATCTCTTGATAAAAGGAAGTGGCGACCCCTCTTTCAATTCCTCTTACTTTTATAATAATGACTCCATTTTTTTGACACCTATTTTAACCCAGTTTAAATTAAAGGGGGTCCAAAACATCAATGGAAAGGTGATAACAGATGTTTCTATTTTTGATAATTCGATTCCCAGTCATTGGATTTGGGGCGATATAGGCAATTATTTTGGAGCCGGAGCCAATGGATTATCTTATAGAGATAATAAATTTTCACTATTTTTCCGAAGTGGAGCAAATAACACCCCTGCCTATTTAGAAAGCATTTCACCTGCCTATTTTTCACAAAAAATATCGGTCACCTCCAATGTAAAAGCAGGCGGAACAGATGATAATGCTTATGTGTTTGGTGATCCAACTTCCTATTTGAGATACGTGAATGGTACCATCCCACCCCTAAAAACGCACTACGAAATAGAGGCTGCCATGCCAGAATCCGGACTTTTTTTCAGTAATCAGCTCCTTATTGAATTTAAAAAACAAAATATGGCCACAATCAACTCAAAAGCAGCAATGACGGATGCCCCTTTCCCACTCCATCAAACCACAAGTGAGTTAATTCATACACACACCTCTCCTAAACTTGAAAAAATAGTTTATTACACAAATGTCAAAAGCAACAATCATTATGCGGAAAGTTTATTAAAAACCTTAGGGGCTATAAAATCAGGAAAACAAGGCACCACCGAAAACGGTATTAGAGCTGTTGAAGATTATTGGAAAGAAAGAGGTGTAGATATTGCGAGTATGCACATGGCTGACGGGAGCGGACTTTCGAGGGCAAACTCCATTACTACAAAAACTCAGGCAACTATTTTGTCGAAAATATACCGAGATAAACAAATATATGAGGCTTTTAATGCATCTCTACCAATTGCCGGCAAAAATGGGAGCATGCAAAACTTATGCAAAGGCACTTTTGCAGAGAATAATTTACGCGCTAAAACAGGCTACATCAACCGCGTAAGAGGCTATTGTGGTTATGT
>CAMAPT010000012.1 GCA_945860225.1 Chitinophaga pinensis
AAAAATTGAGCTCTCCTCTTTCTAGCTCTCCCACTAACTGTAATTTAAAGGACAAACTATAATCTCGCTGACTACGCTTCTTTGCCTGTTCCGTTGGTTTTACCATCTTTTAAGTTGTTTGTGTGACAACCTATTTCAGGACGAGAGATAGTTTAAAAAAAAGGCTCGATAAATATCGAGCCTTTTTTGTTTTTTCAATATTGGACTGATAAAAACTTAAAATTTATTTGAAAAGTAAGCACAAAGAGAACGTTTCTATTTGGAGGAGTATTTTAACCTCCAATCAACTTCTTAGTTGACAGTTTGCTGAATTTCACAAATTGTTTTTGTAAAAGTAACAAACCCATTTTCAGTATAATGTCCTATTTTTTAATCTCAAAAGTTTCAAAGTATTTTAACTCATTTTCTTCAGCATCTACTTCTATTACCTGAGATAATGGAGAACCTACATAGCACCAATTAATGAGTTGATTGATGTCATCTTCTGTTCCTTCTACTTCAATGTAAACATCTCCGTTATGCAAATTTTTCACATAACCTGTTAAGTTATATTTTATGGCCTGGGCATGAGCACAAAAACGATAAGATACTCGTTGAACTTTGCCTTTTACAGTAATATTATAATGTCTGACTAACATTATTTATTTAATGTTTCTAAATTTCGGTGTTCAGTTTTAAGAAGTTCTTCCTTAGATAAAGATTTAAAGTAATCAAATGTGATTTTTAATCCTTCTGCACGACTTATTTTCGGTTCCCATCCTAAAATTTCTTTTGCTTTTGAGATGTCTGGCCGGCGTTGCTTTGGATCATCTTTTGGTAATGGTAACGAAATTAATTGTTGTTTCGCTCCGGTTAGTTTTAATATTTCTTCTCCAAATTCTTTAATGGTAATTTCACTTGGATTTCCAATATTGACAGGCAAGTGATAATCGCTCATTAATAAACGATAAATACCTTCTACTAAATCATCAACAAAACAAAAACTGCGTGTTTGACTACCATCCCCAAACATAGTTAAATCCTCACCTCGTAAAGCTTGACCAATAAATGCAGGTAATACACGCCCATCATTCAATCTCATACGAGGTCCATACGTATTAAATATGCGAATAATTCGGGTTTCCAAACCATGAGTCTCATGATAAGCCATGGTTAAGGCTTCCATAAAGCGTTTAGCTTCATCATAACAACCTCTTGGTCCAACCGGATTTACATTGCCCCAATATTCCTCGTTTTGCGGATGAACATGAGGATCTCCATATACTTCGCTGGTAGATGCCACTAAAACCCTCGCTTTTTTTACACGGGCAAATCCTAAAATATTGTGAGTACCTAATGAAGAAACTTTTAAAGTTTGAATCGGAATTTTTAAATAGTCGATAGGACTTGCAGGTGATGCAAAATGAAGAATATAATCAATATTGCCTGGAACATGGATGAATTTACTAACGTCATGATGATAAAATTCAAACTGGGGTAATTTAAATAAATGCTCAATATTTTTTAAATCGCCAGTAATTAAATTATCCATGGCAACAACTTGCATCCCTTCTTTTATAAAACGATCACATAAGTGCGAACCTAAAAATCCAGCTGCTCCCGTAATTAATATTCTTTTTTGCATACTTTTTTAATTAGTTGATTCGATAATTTGACAATGAGTCAATTAAAGAAAAGTTTGTTTTTTGTTATTTTTTTGAATTACCTAATGACTCATCGTCTCATTTTCTAATTAGTCTTAACTCCTATGCAGTAATAGCTGTATCCTAATTTTTTCATGTCTTGAGGGTCAAAAATATTTCTTCCATCAAATAATACTTTTTGGTTTAATCGTTTGTTTATTTCATCAAAATCAGGAACCCTAAATTCTGGCCATTCAGTAATAATTAATAAAGCATCTGCTTCATTTAGGCAATCATACATGTCAGTGGCGTATTCAATAGAATTTTTCAGACTGTGCTGAGCCTCTTTCATAGCAACAGGGTCATAAGCTACCACATTTGCACCTTCATCTAATAATTTTTCTATAATAACCAATGAAGGGGCTTCTCTCATATCATCTGTTTTTGGTTTAAATGATAATCCCCATAAAGCAAATTTTTTATCTTTTAATTCGCCGTTAAAATGATGTTTGACTTTATTAAATAAAACTTCTTTTTGGTTTTCATTTACATTTTCAACGGCGTCCAAAATACGCATATCGTAGTTGTTTTCTTTGGCGGTTTTAATAAGCGCTTTTACATCTTTCGGGAAACAACTTCCTCCATAACCTACACCCGGATAAATAAATTTATTGCCAATACGAGCATCACTTCCAATTCCTTTGCGAACCATGTTTACATCGGCTCCCATAATTTCGCAAAGATTAGCTATATCATTCATAAAACTAATTTTTGTAGCTAACATAGCGTTTGCTGCATATTTAGTCATTTCGGCAGAAGGGATATCCATAAAGTAAATTGGATGACCGTTCATTAAAAATGGTTTATATAATTTACGCATTAATGCTTCCGCTTCTGGTCTATCAACACCAACGACAATTCTATCCGGCTTCATAAAATCTTCAATGGCCGCCCCTTCTTTTAAAAATTCGGGATTTGAGGCTACATAAAATTCTAAGGTCGAATCACGTTTAGCTAATTGTTCGGCTAAAGCTTTTCTTACTTTTTCAGCTGTACTTACAGGAACTGTACTTTTTGTAACAATTACTAATGGATGAGTCATGTGTTCACCAACACTTGCTGCAACCGCTAATACATATTTTAAGTCTGCAGAACCATCTTCATCAGGAGGAGTGCCAACAGCAATAAAAACAACCTCGGCACCTTGAATACTATCTTTTAAGGAAGTAGAAAAATGTAAACGTTTTTTCTCCACGTTACGCGTAACCATTTCTTCTAAACCAGGTTCATAGATTGGCAATATACCTTTATGTAAATTATCTATTTTTTTTTGATCTATATCTATACAAGTAACATCCATGCCAACTTCGGCAAAACAAGTTCCTGTAACTAATCCAACGTATCCGGTTCCTACAATTGCTACTTTCATTTTTTTATTTTACTAATTGAATTAAATTATCGGTAATATATTTTAAAGTTTCTTCGTCCATTTCAGTATGCATTGGCAACGATAAAACTGTAGCACATAATTTTTCGGTAATTGGGAAATCACCTTGTTTATAACGGTCGCTTTTGTAAGCATTTTGTTCATGTAAAGGAATAGGATAGTAAATCATAGCCGGGATCCCAAGTTCAGCTAATTGCTCTCTTAATTTTGTTCTATCAATCGCATTTAATTGTAAGGTATATTGGTGAAATACATGCGTTGAGTTTTTGGCTCTTGTTGGTGTTTTTATTTTTGGATGATTAGCTAAAGCTTTATCATAATAGTCGGCCGCTTTATTTCTAGCAGCTGCATATTCATCTAAATGTTTTAATTTGGCTTTTAGAACAACAGCTTGTATTGTGTCTAAACGAGAATTCACACCTAACACATCATGAACATATTGTACACTTTGACCATGATGGGCTATCATTCTCATTTTTTTTGCTAGAGCATCGTCGTTAGTATACATTGCTCCACCATCTCCATAACAACCTAGGTTTTTACTTGGAAAAAAGGAAGTACAACCTATAGTACCAATAGTACCTGCTTTAGCTTTTTTACCATCGCTAAATGTATAATCCGCACCAATTGCTTGAGCAACATCTTCAATAACATATAAGTTATATTTTTTAGCTAAAGCCATAATGCGTTCCATATCCGCACATTGTCCAAATAAATGGACGGGAACAATGGCTTTAGTTTTGGGCGTTATTGCTTTTTCTATTGCTTCAACGTTGATATCAAAGGTGTCTGAATACACATCCACTAATACGGGAGTTAACCCTAACAATCCAATAACTTCGGCAGTAGCTACGTATGTAAAACTAGCCGTAATAACCTCATCGCCTGGTTTTAAATCTAAGGCCATCATGGCTATTTGAAGTGCATCTGTACCATTTGCACAAGGAATAACATGTTTTACATGGAGGTAATTTTCCAAATCTGCCTGAAATTCTTTTACGGCAGGGCCATTAATAAAACTGGTGCTATTAATAACTTCTTGTATTCCCGTATCAACTTCTGTTTTTATTTTTTCATATTGACTTTTTAAGTCAACCATTTGGATTTTTTTCGTAATCGTTGTCATTCGGTTAAGTGAATTGTATTATGCGAATATAACGATTTTGAGAAACTTAAATTATCTGAAAATGAAATAAATTAGGGTTATTTGTGTCGTATTTTACGCCTTAAAAGGGCGAAAAAAGTATATAGATAGGGTTAAATTACAAACTAAATACGTTTAATTGATTTTGAATTTATAAATAGAAAAGCAAAAAATGAAATTAGATTATTCGAAAAAATCATCTGAAAAATTCATTAAATATATTTTTTCGCTAGCTCTTGTAAAAGCAGTATACAACCATCTCAAATATTCAACATTAATCATGTCTTTAGTTAAATAGCCTTGGTCGATAAACACACATGGCCATTGTCCGCCTTGAGCCTTGTGGCAAGTTACCGCATAATTAAATTTTACTTGCAACGCATTAAAATATGGACTGTTTTTTAGATAAGCCATTCTTAATCCTTTAATAGGTTGATCGGATACATCTTCCATAATGGCCTCAAATAATAATTGTTGCTGTTCTTTATTTAAGGCAGATGTTTCGGTGCTAATCGCGTCTAACAATAAATTAAGCGTAAGTTCAGGTGAGTTAGGATAATCGCACAAATTAACAATGCATTCTGCGAAATTGAATCCATACATTTCTTTTCTTTTTATAATTTTTTTTATTTCAAGGCTGTCGCCATTGGCTATAAAGCCAGCCTCTGATTTATCATCTAACCAAAAATAATTGTTCTTAACGACCATCATTAAATCCCCCCCACATAAATCGTCTTCCATATAACGTATTCGTTGTCTAACGGCTTGATTGAATAAATAAGCGCGCTTGTTGCTTCTTGTTACTAACAATACATCATTAAATCCATAATTACTGTAGGCTTGATTTAATGCGTCCTCTAACTCATCGCCATTTAATCTGATGACATCCGAAAAGGGTTGTAATTTAGGGAAAGTATCCATGTCATTAGCGATACATTCTCTTAAGTACGTAGCATTTAACAAAATACCACTAGCATCTTGTTGTCTGGCCACCTGTTTTAATTCGATATACTTAATATTAAGATGGTAAGCCGATTTTAAAAAATCTATATTTAGCGCTGGGCTTTCATTACTTCCTACCGGAGGTAATTGAGCTGTGTCTCCAACCAAAATTAGTTTACAATTGTCGCCCGAGTAAACATATTCAAATAAACTTTCTAATAAACTTCCATAAATTGATTCTGAATTTGGATTATCTAATCCAATCATCGATGCTTCATCTACTATAAAAACCGTATTTCGGTGTAAATTTTCTCCTAAGCTGAATTGCACTCCTCCATCAGGAGTGGTCATTTTTTTAAATATTTTTTTATGAATGGTTTGAGCAGGTTTTTGTGAATAGGTTGATAACACCTTTGCAGCTCGACCTGTTGGAGCTAATAAGACGCTGCGCCATTTAAACGATGGTAATGTTTTAGACAAAGCAGCCACCATATTGGTTTTACCAGTTCCTGCATACCCTTTTATAACCATGATTTCTCGTTCATCATGGTTAGTTATGAATTCATTCAATAAATTAATCAGTGTTGATTGATCAAGAGTTGGCTCGAAACTCAAATAACTGAGAAATATCGAACGAAAATTTTTGCTATGAAAGTTATTATTCAATATGGTGTATGACTAATTTAAAAATCAAAGCTAGGACATTTTGTAATATTATACTGTTCATTATCAATTCCCATAAAATTCATTAAGGGAGTTAAACCAATCATAAATTCAATAGTATTGGGTGCCACTTGATTAAGTTGATTAATACTATAATCGTATGAAAGACCAAACGTCATGTTTTTTAAAAACCTTACTTGAAGAATTCCTGAAACAAAATCTTTATTCCGTATGCTTATTCCTAAGCCTAGTCGTCTGAGATAATAAGTCATCATATTTAACTCTACACTTGGGATGTTTGTAAAAGATGTGTGGATATTAAAAGCAGGAACAAATAAAACGCCGTTATTTAAAAGGTATTTGTTGCCAAATGAAACATACAACTGAGGGACTAATAACGATTTGTGTCCGATTTGTTTATTGCCTTGAACCTGTCTGTTTTTATATAATTGTTTAACAGAGACATCTAAGAATTTTTTTTTGCTGTATATTCTCATACCTGGAATAAAATCAGGATAAGCTAAAAAATAATCGTCATAAGTAGCTGCAAACACAGGATCTGATTTTGAAATAGAAGCCTTGTCGACAGAAAAATTTTTGAGCCCACCAAAAATACCAAATGATAAGTATGTTTTTTTATTGAGAGGTAAATGAATCGTGTAGGAAAGGTAATACGAATCATTTCTATAAATTCCGGCAGATTCATTAGCCAAATAAAATCCAAAATTATGCCAGTGCTTATAACTTCTTTCTGGTTTAATAGTATAATTAACACTTAAAAAATTAGATGTAGGGGCACGATTGAGCCCAATCCATTGCTTTCTTCCTCCTATTATTAATTCTAAATTATTATTAATATTAGTTCCTGCTGCTGCAGGGTTATAACCGTATTTATTAAACGTAAATTGTGTAAACTGTCCAGTTTGTTGACACCGAATACTTAATGTTAATCCTAATAAAATGATATAAAGGAAATGTTTCATTTATCTTATGATGTTAACATTACCTTTAATAAATTTACTTTTGTCTCCTTTGGAAAAATAAATAACATAATAATAAGCGGCATCCGGTAAAGGTAAATTTAAACTTCTACCATCCCAAGGTTCGTAATTTTTAGTTTGATGATGCACTTGTTGACCCCAACGATTATATACAAATAATTCAAAATCAGGAAATTTTTCGATTCTTGCTATGTCCCATGTATCGTTGTAATCATCGCCATTAGGTGTAAAATGGCTTTCCGCAATGGGTTCACAAATTATTTCTCTCATAGTAAAATAAACAACAGTGTCTTTATTTAAATCATATTGTATATTTATTGAATAATCTCCGGGACTTAATTCATCAATGTAATTGTTATGAGAGCCAGTACTCCAATTAAGTGAATAATTATTAGATCCCGAGATTGAGGCACTTGCCTTTCCTAATTCGCAAGGAACTTCATATTTTGATAGTACAATAGATAACGGTTGACTAACGACATAGATGGTTTTGAATAAAAAAAATAAAATAGGAAATAAGCGCGTCATTGGCAGTAATTTTGAAAAAATTCAGAGGCAGTATTAATTCCCTCTGCATCTGCTTTTTTTAGTGTTTCACAGGCGTTAATTTTATTTCCAGTTTCATAATAAACATAGGCCAAGGCCAAATAAGCTTCGTTAAAATATTTATCCAAGGTAATTGTTTTTTGATAGTCGGAGATTGCTGCCTCAAAATTCCGCATCACTTCATACCAATAACCTCTGCTGTAATAAGCAAGGGTATAACTAGGATTAATGGATATACATTTATTTAAATCTTCTATAGCACTTTTATAATCATCTAGCAGGGCTTTTGCTAAGGCCCTGTTATAAAGCGCTTTTTCATGTTTAGGATTATTATCAAGTACCGAATTGAAATTGGATATAGCAGAAGCATATTTACCTTTTAAGGCAAATAGTAATCCCTTTAAAAAGTAAACGTCTTCGTGTTTTGGATTTTTTTTTTGAAGTTGAGTAACGAGTTGATTAGCTTCATTGATGTGATGTTGTTTTATCAAAGAATAAGCTTGAGTATATAAAGTACTATCAGAAATTTCTTTAGTTAAAGAAGGCACAGTAAGATGATTGTCAGTCGTCAATTGCTGAAGAGTGTCTTGTACGGATGGATTACTATGTTGACCAAAACCAATAAAATAATTAAGTATAAAAAAAATTGCTACTATAATTTTTGAAATCCTTGTGTGCATCAAAAAAGTATTAATAATAGCAATAAAATTAAACATCAGTCAACTTGTTACCTAAATAGTTAAAACTAAAATAAATGAGATATCTCATCATTTATGTTAAAGTAGAGTTGTGTTAGTTTAATTTTTTTCAACCCAATCACCATGTTCTTTAATCAACTCAATAAGTTCATTAACTGCATTTTCACTTGGGACATTTTTTTTCACGACCTCTTTCCCTTTGTATAATGAAATTTTTCCTACTCCCACTCCTACATATCCGTAATCTGCATCAGCCATTTCTCCCGGGCCGTTAACGATACATCCCATAATACCGATTTTAATTCCTTTCAAATGATCTGTACGCTCGCGAATTTTGGCAGTTGTTTCTTGCAAGTCAAATAAGGTTCGACCACAACTCGGACAAGAAATATATTCGGTTTTACTGATTCGGGTTCTGGTTGCTTGCAATATACCGAACGCTGTTGAGTTCGCAATTTGAGGTGATGTACAATTGATTTGTTTAATCCATAATCCATCTCCAAGTCCATCTAACAACAATGCTCCAATTTCGGCTGATGAACCTAACTGAAAATCTTGTTCATTGATGTCTTTGTAATTACGTTTAATAATAACTGGCAAATGAACATTGTTTTCTGCTAATGAAACAAATAATCGCCTTAATTCAGGCATAGCAAAAGGATTAAAGCTATCAGCAATTAAAACTACATGATTTGAATTTTTAATTTTTGAAATAAATTCTTCCGTAAGAACTTCTTTAGTAATCGCTACAAAATTTAATTCCGGGTGAATTTTGTCGCTTTTAAAAAATTCTTCGCCACAAAATAAGGGATATGCCCTCGTTGGGTGCTCAATAGTTTTCCATGCTTCAGAATTATAAATAATTCCTAACGTTCCCGGAATTTCAAAATGGAGTAGATTGTTCCCGCCATAAATATAGTCACATGCTAAATCACTTATATTCCATTTATCCATAGGAACAGAATAATTATAACCAACGGCGAATAATGTAGACGGATTAATGCTTGTTTTTTCGCTAAAATCGGCTATAATTCTAGGTACCTGATGGCCTCCAATATTTAAAACGGTATTTGATTCACGTTTTTGATAGTTGTATGGATTGTATGATAAAAATATTTTTTGATTTTCAGTTTGTAATGGAAGAATCGGTTGGTGAAGTTTGATTTTTTCTTCAGAATAGCGGTCTACTAATGCTTTGGCTACTGGAATTTCAAATTCAGGATCCTCTGTCAATGATACCCTGATAGTATCTCCCAAACCATCTTCCAGCAATGTGCCTATTCCCACAGCAGATTTAATTCGTCCATCTTCTCCATCTCCTGCTTCCGTAACACCTAAGTGCAAAGGATAATGACGATTTGTTTCAAGCATTTTTTGAACCAGCAAACGGTAGGCTTGAACCATAACCTGAGTATTGCTAGCTTTCATTGAGATAACAATATTATGATAATTTAAATCTTCACAAATACGTAAAAATTCAAAAGCAGATTCAACCATTCCTAAAGGTGTATCGCCATAGCGACTTAAAATCCGATCGCTTAATGAACCATGGTTTGTACCTATTCGCATAGCTGTTCCATACTCTTTACATATTTTTACAAGCGGCGTAAAACGAGTTCTAATCCTTTCCAACTCTTGTTCATAGGCAAAGTCTGTATAATCTATTTCTTCAAATTTCTTTTTATCAGCGTAGTTTCCTGGATTTATACGCACTTTTTCTATGACGCGAGCGGCAAATTCAGCCGCATTGGGTGTAAAATGAATATCTGCTACTAAAGGAGTTCTATACCCAGCAGCTAAAAGTTCTTTTTTTATATTTTCCAAGTTTTTTGCTTCATTTAAACTTGGTGCAGTCACTCGAACTAATTCACATCCAGCTTCAATCATCCGTATGCTTTGAGCTACCGTTGCTTTGGTATCCATAGTGTCGGTAGTGGTCATACTTTGAATCCGAATAGGGTTTTGTCCACCTATTCCTATCTCACCGCAAGTTACTTCATGGGTTAAAAATCGTTTATAGTTTGTTAAACTATTGCTATATGGCAAATATAAATTCATGATTTAAATTTAAAACGTAAGTTATTTAAAATACCTTATATAATATAGGTTTACTTGGACTGGCATCATTTTCAAAACTTGCGATCTGTAAGTTTAAAATATAGGTGCCATCAGGTATTTCGTTGGGTACATATATGAATTCAGTAATAGTTTTGTGAAATTGGGTGTTGTTAGGATAATTCCAAAAAGCATGATGTCCTAATAGTTTCCCTTCATCATTTTCCCTATCAATAGAAGGCATGTCAATCAATAAATGCTGAACTCCTATTTCATTCAAAAAATGAATAGTTTCTTCTAATAGATAAGTTGGGTTGGTATTAGAATATTGCATACTCAATTTATTAAGACCATTAGATAAGGTTCTAATGATAATGGCTTCAGGTTTAATGCCTTTAAGTGCCATTTCCATTTGTTTTTTTGTAATGACAAAATCCCCATTTTCAATTTGAGTAGGTAAAAAAGTAACAATTTCGGATAAAAACATAAATTGTTTCAAGCATTGATTGATAGAAATATACTCTTTACTAATATGTCCTACACATTCTGTATGTGTTCCATTTCCATGAGGATTAAAAGTTATATTTCTAAAATTAACAGAACCTCCTTGATTGACGTCCCCAATCCATGCACCATTAACCACAGGTTCTATTTTCATAGGTTCTACATACCATGCACTAGCGCAATTTTCAGAACTATGCAAGGGCATTGATATATCGATGGGTTGATAAAAATCAATTTTATATTGTTTTCCTTTATGAAATATAGAAGCAATCATTTTTGAGGTTGTTTTTTGTCAAGCATTAAGTAATAGCTTAAAATAACTAGATGGAATTATTTTCAAATAGATTTTAGTAAACAAATATTTACAAATTTAGCTCTTAATTATTGCTAAATCTGTCCAATTTTGTATTTTTTTTGTAGTTTATGGTTTTTAACAAAAAAAAGTTCAAAAAGTTTGAGTTTTAATAAATATGCTATATCTTAGTCGCCCAAGTATTAAAATGATACAAAAAACTAAGCATATCTAGTGTACATGAATAAAATTTTATCCTTTTTGACGGTTGCTTTAATGTCTTTTACAAGCGCCTTATTTGCACAACAAGATCCACAATTTACACAGTTTATGCATAGCAAATTGATTTATAATCCAGGTTATGCGGGTACTAGCGAGGCAATCTGCGCGAATGTATTGGCAAGACAACAGTGGGTAAGCTTTCCGGGTGCGCCAAAAACTGGTTTATTAAGTTTCGATATGCCTATTGGACAAATGCCAATAGCAATAGGGTTAAATGTTATGAATGATCAAATTGGGTATGATAAAACTTTATTTGCACGTTTAGCATTGTCTTATAATCGTCGCATAGGTGCAGGTGTTTTGGGAGTTGGAGTTGATGGAGGGATTTTACAGAAACAATTTAATGGAGATTGGAAAGCTCCTGACGGGATAAGCGTTTACGATCCATCTATTCCATCTTATATCTCAGGAACTGTGACTGCATCAAATCCAGCACTCAATAAATTGAGTTACGATTGTGGTTTTGGTGTTTTTTATTCTGTTGCTAATAAGATGTACTTAGGTATATCTTCTACCCATTTGGCAGCTCAAGATATTAGTGCTAGTAGTAGTGTTTTATTTGCTTTAGCACGTCATTATTATATTGTTGGGGGTTATACTTTTAATTTAGGCGAAGGTGGGCAACATGGGATTAATCCTAATATTAAAATAAAATCAGATGCGTCTTCCACTCAAGTTGATTTAAATATTACCTACATCTATAATAAATTATTATGGGCAGGGCTAACGTATCGTATGCAAGATGCTATTGCTCCAATGGTAGGCTATAAATTCTTGAAAGATAGAAGTTTGAAAGTAGGATATTCTTATGATTTGACTTTATCTAAAATAAAGGGCTATAGCTCTGGTACTCATGAAATTATGGCTGGATATTGCTTTGGAATAAAGAAAACTAAAAAGGTAAGTAGTTATCAAAATGCAAGATTTTTGGATTAATTGTAACTTTTTCAAATAATACACGTTTAAATCCCTTAAAAACTTGTCTCTTTTGTTTATAACATGTTGATAAAAGTTATTGTAACGAAATATAAAGTTGGAGTTATAAATAAAAAAGTGAAACAAAAAATATTTAAGTTTCCTTATTAGACAAACTATACAAAAATCACTATGAAAAAACTGATTGTATTAGCTTCATTTATAGCAGTTGTTACGGGATGTAACAAAAAGGCTGGAGAATTGGTTGGGGTTACTGATAGAGAAAAATGGTTTCAGCCTGATCCGTTTGGTACTTTATATGTTCCTATGGGTAGCTATCACATGGGGCCAAGTGATGAAGAGGTAACTACAGCTCATACAGCTAAATCAAAAATGGTTTCTGTTCAGGCTTTTTATATTGATGATTCAGAGATTTCCAATAATGAGTACCGACAATTCGTGTATTGGGTTCGTGACTCTATCGCTCGTAAACTATTGGCATTTGGATCTAATGGAGACGCTGAAGATTATCAAATTTCTCAAGAAGACTTTTTAAATATGTGGCCTGTTTATAAGACAGATCAGAATTTACAAGATCCCTATATTAATTGGTCAACAAAAATCAAATGGGATAGTGATGATGAAGACTATAGAACAGATTTACAGCCGTTGTATCTACCCGAATCAGAACGTTTTTATAATAGAAAAGAAATAGATACGCGTAAGTTAAATTATGAGTACTATAGGATAGATATCAGATTGGCAGCTTCAAGATCTAATCGATTTGTCAGACAAAAATCAACAGATACCCAAGATCCGACTCATGAATATAAAAAGGCGGACTATATAAATGGGGTTCATACTAACGAGGGGCAAAATGGTACTCCTGGGGCACCTTCAACACCGGTTGGGGATCCAGCAAAAGATCCAAAGACATTGGGAACATATAATGTTGAAGATTTGGTGTCTACCGGTGTTGAAAACCCTCCCATCCAACGTTCTCGAAAAGGAGTAGACCGTTCAGTATTTATATTGAAAGATGTCATCAATGTTTATCCTGATACATTAGCTTGGGTTCACGATTTCACTTATTCTTTTAATGAGCCAATGACTAATATGTATTTTTGGCATCCTGCTTATGACGATTATCCTGTTGTTGGTGTAACATGGAAACAAGCTCGTGCATTCAGTATATGGCGTTCTAATTTATTAAATAATTATTTAGTTGGAGAGGGTATGTCTATTGTGAATGATTTTAGATTGCCAACTGAGTCTGAATGGGAATATGCAGCTCGTGGGGGTAACGAATTATCTCCATATCCCTGGGGAGGACCATACATTAGAAATGCTAAAGGATGTTTCTTAGGCAATTTTAAACCCATGAGAGGCTCATATATTGATGATGGAGGTTTTCATACTGTGTATGTTTATTCATATAATCCGAATGATTTTGGTTTGTACTGCATGGCTGGAAACGTAGCAGAATGGACAAGTAATGCGTTTGATGAGTCTGCTTATGATTTCTCTCACGACTTAAATCCTGATTACGTTTACGAGGCGCAAGATAGAGATGCAGATGTTTTGAAACGTAAAGTAATACGTGGAGGTTCTTGGAAAGATGTAGGTTATTATTTACAAGTTAGTTCAAGAACGTATGAATATCAGGATACAGCTAAAGCATATATTGGGTTCCGTAATGTTATGACTTATTTAGGTCGTTCAAAAGGGGATGAAATTTAATAGATAATAATTAATCAAAATCAAATAACAACTAAAAACAACTAAATTATGAGTTCATTACCTAAAATAACTGGTTTTAAAAAGTTTATGCACTTAGCATCATGTTTTGGTGCGGCGATTGTAATCGTTGGGGCTTTGTTTAAAATTATGCACTGGCCTGGTTCTAATATAGCCATCATTGCAGGACTTGGTACAGAAGCTGTACTATTTATCTTATTTGGTGTTGATGTTCCACATGAAGAATATGATTGGACTTTACCGTATCCTGAGTTAGCAGGAATGGGCGGTCATGGTCATAATCATGATGACCATGAAGAATCTCATCACGAAGAAACAAAATCTATCGAACCAGTATCATCTCAATTAGATGCTATGTTAGCTGAAGCAAAAATAGGTCCTGAATTAATTGAAAGTTTAGGGACAGGTATGCGTTCATTAAGCGATACGGCTTCTAAAATTGGTGACATTAGTAATGCAGCAGTAGCTACTAATGAATACGTTGATAGCGTTAAAAATGCTTCTAAAAATGTAGCTCATTTAGCAGACACATATAGCAAAGCTGCAGATTCTATCGCTAGTTTAGCAGAATCAAACGATGCGGGTTCTTCTATTGGAGGTTCTTTAAATAATGTAGCCAAAAATTTATCTGCTTTAAATGCTACTTATGAATTGCAATTACAAGGTTCTCGTACTCATTTAGAAGCTACTGAGAAATTTTATGAAGGTTTGGCTGATTTGATGAAAAATTTACATGATTCAGTTGATGATACTAAAAAATACCGTGCTGAAATGGCTCAATTATCAACTAACTTAACTGCCTTAAATACAATTTATGGCAATATGTTGGGTGCTATGAATTTCAATAAATAATATACATACTTTAATTTAATATACGGGGAATATTCACTTCCCCGTTAATATAAACACAAAAACTAAAAATAAATTATGGGAGGCGGAGGCAAAGAATCACCTAGACAGAAGATGATCGGTATGATGTACTTGGTATTGACGGCATTATTAGCGATGAACGTTTCTAAACAAGTATTGCAAGGTTATATTTCTGTCAATAAAAGTATGGAAGATACTAAGAAGAATTTAGCTGAAAACAATAAAAATATTTTCGAAGCTTTTGAAAAATCTTTATCTGGCAATGCTGCGGCTAAGCCTTATTTTGAAAGAGCCAAAGAAGCTAAAAAATACATTGATGAATTATATAAATACATCAATGAAACCAGAAATGAATTAATTAGTCACGTGGAAGGCGTTACACCTGAAGTGGCAGATACTTTCCAAATGAGATTTCACCAAAAATTTGACGATTATGATGTGCCTACTCACGTGATGATTGGTTCAGATAAAACGGCTCCTCATTCTGATCCTCATGGGGCAGTAGCATTAAGAAAAGAATTTAACAAATTGAGTGATAATTTATTGGCATTGATAGAAAAAATGCAAAAAAATCCTCAAGAAAAATTTATGCCCGAAGAATACGAAAGTTTAAAAAAGAAATTCGCTAAAATTAAACCAGTTGATAGTGGCAGAGAGGATGATGGTATTAAATTAACCTGGGAATTGGAACATTTTGATCATTTACCAAATGCTGCTGCTGTAGCTAATTTAAATAAATTTCAATCTGAATTAAACAATTTAGAAGCTGAAATCCTCCAAACATTTGCAGGCGCTAGTGGTAAGTTAGCGATTAAATTTGATGCGATTAAGGCGCGTGTTGTTGCTCCTTCATCATATATTCAAGCTGGACAACAATATGAGGCAGACATTTTCTTGGCGGCATCATCATCAAAATTATCTGCGGGAGACATGGAAGTATTAATAGGTGTAGATTCTCTTGGAGCTGTTAATGGAGCGAAAGGAAACTCCATTGAAATCGTTGGAGGTGAAGGGAAATATAAAGCTGGTACAAGCGGGGCTGGAGATCAAACTTACAAAGGAGTTATTAAATATAAAAGTCCTGATGGAACGTTTAAGTATTATCCATTTGAGCAATCTTATAAAGTAGCACCTCCTTCGGTGAGTGTTTCTGCAGATCAAATGAATGTATTTTATGCGGGCGTGCCGAATCCAGTAACTGCAGCTGCGGCTGGTATTGCTCCAGCTGATATTACCGTAGCCGCGTCGGGAGCTGGTGTAAAGGTCGTAAGTAAAGGTCCTGGTAAGTATGAATTTAATTTTTCTGGTACTGGAGAATGTATGGTGACTGTTTCTGCTAAATTAAAAGATGGGGTGAAACCACAAGGTCTTCCAGTTAAATTTAGAGTAAAACCATTACCAAAACCTGATTTAAAAATTGGTGGTAAATTTTTAGGTCAAGAAATTAAAAAGGCTGATTTGCAAATTGCTGCTGCTTTGGGTGCAGGTGCTCTTGGATTTGATTTTCAAGCGAACTATGTTGTTTTAACTTGGGAAATTTTATGTAAAGTAAAAGGTAAAACTGTTCAGACAAGTGGTACTGGTGCTATGTTATCTGATGAAGCAAAAAAGTTTTTAAAGGATGCTGACGTAGGCGGTAAACTTTATATTGATGCTAAAGTTAAAGGACCAGATGGTAAACCTTATCCTGTAACTACAGCTTTAAAAGTTGCTAAATAATTTTTTAATTATATAATATCTGCATTATGGTAAATTTCGTGAAAATATTTTTATTAGCCGTTTTCTTTGGATTGGCAATAAATGTAAGTGCTCAGCCTGGTGTTTTTCAGCCCGGTGATTATAGAGATGGAGTTTATGCTAAAGAAAATGCGGTATATAGACGCTATATACCTTATACGCATTTACGCGAAGCTGATGTGACTTGGCAAAAGCGTGTTTGGAGAAGAATCGATATGCGAGAAAAGCAAAATCAACCATTGTATTTTCCAAAAGAAATTGTAGTAGGTCGAATGTCTTTGATGCAGGTGGTTCTAAAGTATATTTTAAAAGGGCAAATTATCGCTTTTGAGGATGAAGGATTTTTAAAACCTTATGAATTGACTAAAATTAGACAAAAAGTAATCATACAACCTACAGATTCAGTAGATCAAGTTGGTATAAATGAGGCTGGTGAGGAAGTAATCACCAAAATTCTCCCTCCTGCAGATTCTTTATGGATGTTTGAAAATTTTACTTCTTTGGAATTAAAAGAAGATTGGTTTTTTGACAAGCAAAAATCTTCTCTTGAGGTAAGAATTTTAGGCATGGGATTTTATGCTACAAAAAAAGGTAAAGAGGATGCAGGAGAAATGATTCAGTTTTATACTTATTTTCCTGCATGCCGTCTATTTTTTGCTAAACATGAAGTTTACAATGTTAAAAATGATTCAGAACGAAGAACTTTCGAGGATATATTTTGGAAAAGACAATTTTCAAGTGTAGCAATTAAAGAATCTAACATGTATGATCGTTCTATTGATTCATACTCTAAAGGTATAGACGCCTTGTTAGAATCAGACCGTATAAAATATGACATTTTTAAGTATGAACATGATATGTGGCATTTTTAAATTGACATAAAATTAAATTATAAAAAATCCCGATTAAATAATCGGGATTTTTTTGTTTAATTAATTAAAGAATGTGGGAATAAAATAGAAAATGAAGGAATTCTTATTTATTTATTTATGTGCCACAGAATAAAGAGAAACAATAAATTATTTATTAAAAAATAATTCATTTTTTAATATTTCGGCTAAATTAGGTCTCAATCGACTTTTATATACTGATAAACATTCAGGCCCATTTTTAACACGTCCTTTTCTTAATTCTCTTTGCATTTCAATAGGTAAAGCGGCAATTTCTTGACATTTAGGTGTGCAACAGCCTTCCATTTTTTTTGCGCATTCATCGCACTGTATAAATAATAAATGGCAATCGTCATTTTTGCAATTAACATGTTTATCACATGGATGACCACATTGATGACAATTAGAAAGAATATCTTCTGTAATTCGTTCGCCGATGCGCTCATCAAAAACAAAATTGATTCCTCTAAATTTACTTTCAATGCCTTGAGTTTTTACTTCTTTCGCATACTGAATAATCCCTCCATGTAAGTGATTAACATCTTTAAATCCTTGATGCTTTAGGTAAGCGCTTGCTTTTTCACAACGTATACCTCCGGTACAATACATGATTACTTTCTTGTCTTCCTGACCCTTTAGGTGATCTACAACCAAAGGCAGTTCCTCTCTAAATGTATCAGCATCAGGGCAAAAAGCTCTGTCAAATCGTCCAACTTCACTTTCATAGTGGTTTCTCATATCTACCACAATGGTATTTGGGTCTTCAATGGCTTTATTAAAATCTACTGCATTTAAATAAGTCCCTGTATTAGATGAGTCAAAGGTCGAGTCATTAATACCATCTGCAACAATTTTTTCTTTTACTTTAATCACTAATTTGTAAAAAGATTTTCCGTTACCATCAACAGCTATTTTGAAAGGTATTTGATTAAATCTTACGTCGCTGTAAAGCAAATTCACAAAATCATCCCAATTAGATTTGGGAACGTTCATCTGGGCATTAATGCCCTCGTGAGCCACATAAATTCTTCCAAAGCAATTCAAATTAGTCCAGGCGGTAAATAATTGGTCGCGTAATTCTTTGGGATTTTCAATTTTTATGTATCTGTAAAAAGAGAATGTTACACGCTCTATATTCTCTTGGGCCAAACGACGTTTTAACTCCTCTTTGTTAATTCGGTTTCTTAATTCAGGCATTTTCATAATAGATATAATTGCAGGTTATACTATATATTTTTAAATATGATAGATTTTTAAATCAGCACATTTTTAATTAGGTTTGCAAAGTTACTAAAAACTTAAAGCTTATAACAAATCATTTTTGGTTTAATATGTAAAATTGGTGTTATGTACAATAAAGAAGATAAAATTTTAATAATAGGTTCAGGTGGACAAATTGGGATAGAGTTAGCTCAGGAGTTGAGTTTATTGTATGGTTCTAATAATGTGGTAGTGGCTGATTTAAAGGAGATACCGGCATTGAGCAATAATCCATTCGAAAAATTGGATGTTTTAGATAAGGACGCTTTATTAAATGTTGTAAAAAAACATCGTATTTCTCATATCTATCTTTTAGCCGCTTTATTATCAGCAACCGGCGAGCAAAACCCAATGTTTGCATGGAAATTAAACATGGAGGGCTTATTTAACGTGTTGGATTTAGCTAAGGAAAAACATATTTCAAAAGTATATTGGCCGAGTTCTATTGCTGTTTTTGGTCCTACCACTCCTCGAGTAAATACACCTCAATACACTGTTATGGAGCCTACAACCATTTACGGCATTAGTAAGCAAGCTGGCGAACGTTGGTGTGAGTGGTATTTCAATAAATATGATGTAGATGTGAGAAGTTTACGTTACCCCGGACTAATTGGTTGGAAATCTGCTCCAGGTGGAGGTACTACAGATTATGCTGTACATATTTTCCATCAAGCATTGAAAACAAAAACGTATGAATGTTTTTTGAGTGCAGATACTGCTTTACCCATGATGCACATGGAAGATGCAATTAGAGCAACTATTGAGATTATGCACGCTCCCTATGAAAATATCAAAATTAGAGGAAGTTATAATTTAGCGGGAATTAGTTTTACACCTGAACAAATTGCAACTGAAATCAAAAAACATATACCTGATTTTACAATTTCTTATAAACCGGATTACCGTCAAGAAATTGCCAATAGTTGGCCTCAAAGTATTATCGATACGGAGGCAAAAAAAGATTGGAATTGGTCAGCTAAATACGATCTTACTTCATTAGTTGAAAATATGCTACAAAATTTGGCATAATCCTATTTTATCGAATAAATTGGTTAAATGGATAAACCAATAACCAATTAAGTTCACATGCTTTGTTTTGTTTGTTTTTTTATTGAAATTAGATGAATGGAATTAATTTTAAGTTGTTTTTGATAAAATAATCACCATGCGTAAGGTTTATCTACTTCTGTTTTTTTTAACATATCAGGTTATTACTGCTCAAACTAAAACGTTTGAGTTAGGCGGACTTACAGGTAAGGATACAATTAACGTGACTGATGCTTTGGGCAAAAAACAAGGAAGGTGGGTGATAAAGAGTAAGCATCGTCAAAATACCTGCTTTTCGACCGAACAAAAGCTGGAGGAAGGCATTTACGTTGATAATCGAAAGATAGGAAGATGGTTTGAGTATTATTGTAATGGTAATTTAAGAAGTTTAATCCATTTTCAAAATGGGAAACCCGATGGTTATGCCATTATGTATCACGAAAATGGTAAAATATCAGAAGAAGGAATTTGGAAAAATAACCGTTGGACTGGGCCGTATAAACTCTATTACGAAAATGGGCAACCGCAACACGAATTTAATTTTAATAATAACGGAAAACGAGAGGGGCCTGTGAAATATTTTTTCGAAAACGGTCAATTGGCTTTAGAAGGTAATTTTGTTAATGGAAAAGAAACAGGCGAAATTCGCGAGTATCATGAAAATGGGGATTTAAAAGCTCAGAAAACTTTTAATGATGGCGTGGTTGACGTTGCTTCTATCAAAGAGTTTGAAATTAAAAAACCTATGCCTAAAGTTAAAGATGATACCATTGATAAATCTCCAAAAGTTGTATTAAAAGCCGATGAAAAGCCAAATAATGTTGTGACTAAAGGCCCTATTATTTTGAATGGACAGCATATTACGTACAACAAAAACAAACAAATCAGCAAGGATGGTTTTTTTAAAAATAATCAATTAATGGATGGGAAATCTTATGTCTATGATGAAGATGGAATTTTACAACGCATATCCGTATATAAAAATGGGAATTATGTAGGCGATGCACCGCTTGAAAAATAATTTGACAGTAATTGATTAATAAGAGAAAGACGGTATATGCCGTCTTTTTTTGCTAAATTTAAATTTTTGTAATCTCATGATGGAAAAGTTATTTATTTACAACACACTTAGCAGAACAAAGGAAGAATTCAAAGCCATTAATCCTCCATTTGTTGGAATGTATGTATGTGGCCCAACTGTATATAGCGATGTGCATTTAGGTAATTGCCGAACATTTATGTCCTTTGATATTATTTATCGTTACTTATTGCATTTAGGTTATAAAGTGCGTTATGTAAGAAATATTACTGACGCAGGACATTTGGAAGGAGATGCTGATGTAGGAGAAGATAAAATTTCAAAAAAAGCAAAATTAGCCCAATTGGAACCGATGGAGATTGTACAAAAATACACCGTTGGTTTCAGAGATATTATGGCTTTATTTAACACATTGCCTCCAAGCATTGAACCTACTGCCACAGGCCATATCATAGAACAACAAGAAATTGCTAAAAAAATTATAGATAACGGTTTAGCTTATGAAAGTAACGGTACGGTTTACTTTGATGTTGAGAAATTTGCTAAAACCAATAATTATACAGCCTTAACGAATCGTAAACTTGAAGAATTGCTTGAAAACACGAGAGATTTGGAGGGACAAGATGATAAGAAGGGCAGATTAGATTTTGCACTTTGGATAAAAGCGAAGCCAGAACATTTAATGAAATGGCCAAGTCCGTGGGGAGTGGGTTTCCCAGGATGGCATATTGAATGTTCGGCAATGAGTACTAAATATCTAGGCGAACAATTTGATATACATGGTGGAGGCATGGATTTACAAGCAACTCATCATACCAACGAGATAGCTCAAAATATTGCTTATTGTGGTAAAAGTCCGGCTAACTATTGGTTACATACCAATATGCTGACCGTTAATGGTCAAAAAATGAGTAAATCTTTAGGTAATAGTTTTTTACCTATAGAATTATTTACTGGGCAACATCCCCTTCTAAATAAAGGATTTACACCGATGACGGTTCGTTTCTTTATGATGCAAACACACTATCGTTCCACTTTAGATTTTAGTAACGAAGCCCTAGAGGCCTCTGAAAAAGCTTACAATCGTTTGATGGATAGCTATAAAACCTTACAATCATTAAAGCCATCCGGAACCTCAACAGATATCGTCTCTAAATTACAGAAAGACTGTTACGAAGCGATGAATGATGATTTTAATACTCCCGTATTAATTGCTCATCTATTTGAGGCGGTTCGTATCATTAATTCAGCGAATGATAAAAAAATGAGTCTCACACAAAAGGATATAGATTTACTACATCGTATTTATCAGCATTTTGTATTTGATGTAATGGGATTAAAAAAAGACGAAGAAACCGGCAAGGCTTATAAAGCGTTAGAAGGAGTGATGAATCTTGTATTGAGCCTTAGGGATAAAGCAAAATCTAATAAAGATTTTACAACATCAGATGAAATAAGAAATAACCTCACTGCTTTAAATATTCAGGTAAAAGATAGTAAAGAAGGGACTGCCTGGAGTATTTGATGGTTTATTTCAATAATTATAATGGATATAATTAACTCAATGAATAAAATTTTATATGTCACAGCATTCTTTTCATTTATGCTGGTATCCTGCAATACAGAAAAAGTTGAAGAGAATAAAACAGAACAAGTGGATGTAGCAGAAGCTCCAAAAGTTCCTCAACTCAATTATTCAATCGAAAATCAATATCCCCATGATATTACGTCTTTCACAGAAGGCTTATTATTTCAGGATCATAAACTTTATGAGAGTACCGGAGGTGCTGATAATTTACCGCAAACCAAATCGTTGTTTGGTGAAGTAGATTTAAAAACTGGTAAAATTTTGGTAAAAGCAGAATTGGATAAGACCGTTTATTTTGGAGAAGGTATTGTTTTTTTGAACGGAAAAATATATCAATTAACCTACAAAAATCAAATCGCTTTTATTTATGACAGCAAATCATTTAAGCAAATAGGCACATTTAATTATGCCAATAGAGAAGGATGGGGAATGACCACAGATGGCAAATACTTAATTATGAGTGATGGAACAAGTTATTTGACTTACCTTGACCCTACTAATTATTCTGTGGTGAAAACATTGGATGTTGCTGAGAATGGCTATGTGGTTGAAAAACTTAATGAATTAGAGTACATCAAAGGCTTTATTTATGCTAATATTTGGACAACTAATACCATAGTTAAGATTGATCCTAAAACAGGTGATATAGTTGGTAAACTTGATTTGACAGCCTTGGCCCAAGACAGTAAGTCAAAAAATCCGGATGCTTTGGAAATGAATGGTATTGCTTATGATTCGTTAACCAATAAAATATTGGTAACCGGAAAACTTTGGCCAAATATGTATGAAATTAAATTTAACTTAAATTAAAACTACTACAAGATCCACATGAAATAACCATGCTAAAACCATCACAATTGCATAGCACTCAACGAAACAAGCAATAATAATCTACATATGAAATCACTACTGGTTACTTTGATACTTTTAAACGTTCATTTCTTATTTTCTCAAGCCCCAAGACCTGCTGCAAAAAAAACACCAGATGTTTTTGAAGAGGCCTACATTGTTACGTTAAAGGGTGATACCGTGCGAGGACACATTAAATTGCCAAAAGGAAAATTAGTGGAGATTTATCAAAAAATCAATTTCAGGGATAATAAAAATAAAATCAAATTGTTAACTCCTGATAAAATAAGCGGGTATGGTTATAAAAATTATTATTACATCAGTGCTTTTTTAGAAGACAAATCTTGTTTTTTTAAAGTGTTAAGTAAAGGGAAATTATCCTTGTTTCAAACTGTTTTTGATATTCCGGACGAGGGCCTAGTGGAAGAATTATGTGTGATGGAAGATAAAGCTGATGCACATTTCAAAGTACTAGAAGAAGATGGAATCAAAAAACAATTAAAGGAGATATTTAAATCCAATAAACCATTGGTTCAAAAAATTATGGAGCAAAAGCAATTTGACTTTAGCACAGACACCATTCAGTTCTATATTAATGAGTATAATAAGGCTTACGTTAATTAATTGCTTTTATGATTACCAAAGACACTTCCAAAAAATTATTTTTATTAGATGCTTACGCGTTAATTTATAGAGCTTACTTTGCTTTTAGCAGTAATCCAAGAATAACTTCCAAAGGGCTTAATACTTCTGCTATTTTTGGATTTACAAACACTTTACTCGAAATTCTGAATAAAGAAAAACCCAGTCATATAGCTGTTGTATTTGATACGCCTGAACAAACGGTTAGGCACGTTGAATTTGAAGATTATAAAGCGCACCGTGAAGAGATGCCGGAAGATTTAAGAACCTGCATTCCTTATATTTTTAAATTAATTGAAGGATTTAATATTTCAATTATCAAAACTCCTGGCTTTGAAGCAGATGATGCCATCGGCACTTTAGCAAAAATAGCCGAACAAAAAGGGTTTACGACATACATGATGACACCCGACAAAGATTATGGCCAGTTGGTAGACGCTAATACGTTTATTTACAAACCTGCCCGTTTGGGAAATGGAGCTGAGATTTTAGGTGTTGAGGAAATTTGTAAAAAATGGGATATTAAGCATGTTGGTCAGTTGATTGATATTTTGGGTTTGATGGGCGACAAAGCGGATAACATTCCCGGAATACCCGGTATTGGCGAAAAAACAGCCATTCAGTTGGTAAAAGAGTTTGATACGATAGAATATTTACTCGATAATACTGACAAGCTGAAGGGGAAGTTGAAAGAGAAAGTTGAAAATAATAAAGAAAAAGCCTTACAATCAAAATGGCTCGCAACAATTATTTTGGATGTACCCGTTGAATTTAACGAAGAAGAACTGGTAATTAAAGAAATTAACAAAGACACTTTAAGGGAGCTGTTTTCTGAATTGGAATTTAGAGGAATTGCTCAAAAAATATTGGGCGAAGATATTGGAGGAGCAAAAGATTCAGCAAGCTTTTCAAACTATAACCCGAAAAAAGAAGAAATAAAAGCTAAACCGGATTTATTTTCAGTTGGCGCTGATTTATTTAGCGAAGAACATTTAGACACTATTGCTGCCGAAGAAGCCAAAGTGTTTAAAACAATTAAGGATCTCAATCCAAATTATATATTGTGTAATACTTCGGAGTCAATCAATCATTTAATTTCAGTACTTCAATCAAGTTCTGAATTTTGTTTTGATTCTGAGACGACAGATTTAAATACCATTAACGCAGAAATTGTCGGGATGTCTTTTGCCGTAAAAGTTGAAGAGGCATATTATGTTCCTGTACCTGAAAATCAGGAGGAGGCACAAGCTCTTATCAATTTATTTAAACCTTTGTTTTCTGATACCGCCAAAATATTGATAGGACAAAATATAAAATATGACTTGCAGGTTTTGAAAAACTATGGGGTAGAGATAAAAAATAAATTATGGGATACCATGGTGGCTCATTTTTTATTTATGCCCGATATGCGGCATAATATGAATGTGTTAGCAGAAACCTATCTTGACTATTCGCCAATTAGTATAGAGGAGCTAATTGGTAAAAAAGGCAAAGACCAATTAGGAATGCGTTCGGTTTCGTTGGATTTGATTAAAGATTACGCTGCCGAAGATGCTGATGTAACCTTAAAATTGAAACAAACCTTTGTTTCAAAATTAAAAGAATCGGGTACTGAAAAATTATTTCACGAAGTAGAATTGCCTTTAATTGAAGCCTTAGCAGGCATGGAGCGTGAGGGAATTAATGTAGATGTAAAAGGATTAAATGAATTCTCTTCTCAATTACAAGAAGATATTACCAAGGTTGATGCTGAAATTCAAACTTTAGCCGGAACCAAGTTTAATATTTCTTCTCCAAAACAAGTTGGCGAAATTTTATTTGAATATTTAAAAATTGTTGATAAACCTAAAAAAACTAAAACCGGTCAATATGCAACAGGTGAAGATATTTTATCAAAACTAGAAGGCAAACACCCTATTGTAGCCAAGATTTTAGATTATCGCGAATTAGTTAAATTAAAATCAACCTATGTAGATACGTTACCTTTATTGGTGAATCAAAAAACTAACCGCATTCATACCACTTTTAATCAAGTGGTTGCTGTTACGGGGCGTTTAAGTAGCGATAATCCTAATTTGCAAAACATACCTATCCGAACCGAAAGAGGAAGACAAATACGTAAAGCCTTTATTCCGCGCAACGAAGATTATATTTTGTTAAGTGCCGATTATTCGCAAATTGAGTTACGAATTGTGGCTTCAATGAGTGGCGACCAAAACATGTGTGAGGCCTTTAATACAGGTAAAGATATTCATACAGCCACGGCTGCAAAGGTTTATGGTGTTACGGAAAATGAGGTAACTAAAGAAATGCGTTACAAGGCAAAAAGTGTAAACTTTGGCATTATATACGGGCAAGGAGCTTTTGGCCTAGCTGATAATTTAAATATACCACGCGCCGAAGCTAAACAACTGATTGATAATTATTTTGCGCAATACACATCCATTAAATCCTATATGGATGATGAAATTAACTTTGCTAAGGAGCATGGCTACGTACAAACCCTATTAGGTCGTAAGCGTTGGTTAAAAGACATTAATTCAAACAATGCTACTGTTAGGGCATTTGCGGAGAGAAACGCCATTAATGCGCCTATACAAGGCTCGGCGGCCGATATGATTAAAGTGGCTATGGTCAATATTCACAACGAATTAAAAGGGATGAATTTAAAATCAAAAATGATTTTGCAAGTACATGATGAATTGATATTTGATGTTTTTAAACCTGAGTTAGAAATCATAAAGCCAATAATTGAAAAACACATGAAAGAAGCGCTGCCATTAAAAGTTCCGGTAGAGATAGGTTTAGGTGTGGGTAATAATTGGTTAGAGGCTCATTAAGCTTAACAAATATTAGGTTATAAAAAATCCCGATTGTTTTCACAATCGGGATTTTTTGTTTTAGAGATATAAAAATTAATTCACGTTAATTAATTCTACATCAAATACTAACCACGAATTTGGAGGAATAACAGGAGGGTAACCATTAGCTCCGTACCCTAAATTTGCAGGTATGATTAATTTGGCTTTTCCACCTGGTTTTATTAATTGCAAGCCTTCTGTCCAACCCGGAATAACTTGGTTTAACCCGAAAGTAGCTGGTTGACCTCTGTCTACCGAACTATCAAATTTATTTCCATTTAATAAATATCCTGAATAATGAACGGTTACTTTTGAAGTAGCAGTTGGTGCCACTCCTTCACCTTCTTTTTCAATAATGTAACGTAATCCGCTGGCTGTAGTTTTAGCAGAACCGTATGTTTCGTTAAGTACTTTATCCATTTTTTCTTGTTCGGCTTTTGCTTTAGCGGCAGCTTTCGCACTTACATTTGTTTTTTCAAATTCAAATACTTTTGGCGCATCAAAATCTTCTGCTTCTTTTCCTTTTCTTAAAATAACAACATGTTTTAAAGCATCGTTTCCTTTGATAGAATCCACTACATTTTGTCCAGATACAACATGTCCAAAAACGGTATGTTTACCATCTAACCAATCTGTTTTTACGTGGGTAATAAAAAATTGGCTTCCGTTTGTTCCTGGTCCTGCGTTTGCCATAGACAAAATACCTGGGCCGATATGTTTTAATGTTTCGTCAATTTCATCAGGAAATTTATATCCCGGATCGCCTGATCCTGTTCCTAGCGGGCAACCACCTTGTATCATGAAATTTGGGATAACACGGTGGAATTTTAAACTATCATAGTAAGGAACTCCATCTGCTTTAACCGAATTTTTAATAGCTCCTTCTGCCAAACCAACAAAATTAGCTACCGTCATAGGTGTTTTTTTATGTTCCAATACGCAATAAATATCTCCTTTAGCAGTTTCAAATTTGGCATATAAGCCGTCCGGTTGTTTACTTAAAAATTCTTTGTCCATTTTGTTTAAATTTTGTTTTTTTTGTTTTTTGGGGTTATCTGACTTTGCAACTAATCCAATTGAAAATAAACTTAATACAGCTGCTAAAATTGTTTTTTTCATAATTTTTGATTTTAGATTCTTAAAACCATTAAGGCATTTATTGGGAAGCACCAGCTTTAAAATCGATTAACTCTACTTCAAACAATAAGGTTGCAAAAGGAGGAATAGGTCCGTTTCCACGTGGTCCGTAACCAAGAGAAGAAGGTATGATTAATTTAGCTTTAGTACCTTTTGTCATTAATTGGAAAGCCTCTGTCCAACCCGGAATAACTTGGTTTAAAGAGAATGTTGCAGGCTCTCCTCTGTCAAGTGAACTGTCAAATTTAGTTCCATCTAATAAAGTTCCGGTATAATGAACGGTCACTTCATCAGTTGCTTTAGGATGATCTTTACCTTTGCCTTTTTGTGTTTCAATAAAAATTAATCCACTTGCAGTAGAAGCATTAGTTATTTTATTGTCAGCTAAATATTTATCTAACATCGGTTTTTCTGATTCAGATAATTTAGCAATTTCAGCCTCTTGTTTCTTTTGATTTTCTTCTAATTCTTTTTTGTTTTTAATATCAAGTAATTTAACCGTTACTTGTAATTTATCTCCTGGTTTTGCAAATGGAGGAAGGGCCGTCATTTGATTCGTTTTTAAGAAAAAGGAATCAGCACTAATGATAAATGCCGCACTATCATTTTTACTCATCATTGATATGGCTTCTTCGAGACTTCCTTTAAATGATGATTTAGGCAATATATAACGAACTACACCAGAACCATCTTCAGAATTTTGTCTAGAATCATATAAAACAGAATCTGTTTTTTCACGTTTCAAAGCATAAACAATGTTTATACTAATGCCATCTCCCTCTGTGGCTTTTACACCTTTTTCATCTTGTGCAAAAAATTTGTAATGTAATCCGCTTTCTGACTTTGTAAATCCTTCAAATTCTGATTTATTGCAGGATACGAGTCCTGCTAGTAATGCAGAACCTAATAACATGGTAGTTTTGTTCATTTTATGTTTTATATCAATTGTTTTTATGTTGTTTTTTGGAGTAATGATCAATTATTTTCATTCTTCAAAAGCCATTGGCGAAGGTACTATTATTTTTGTAGTTTCCTTTTTTTTTCATGGTATTGTAACAATATTTAACCCATTTTCCATCAGGATGATTTTATCGTAAAAACACGTTTCTAATGACGATTTTTGATGATTGAAATGATGTCAATATCATACATGATCGGTGATTGGGGAGGAATTTTTTTTGTATCTCCCAACAAACCATGAGCCAAATGTGAGGGAATTAGAATTCTAGCTTTGTCTCCAGACTTGAAATAAGTGAGGGCCTTATGAAGACCATCTTCTACGTCCTCCATTCCAACGGTTATTTTTTTGGCACCATCATTTTTTGACGAATAGCAAATGGTACCGTCTAATAACGAAACGGTATACTCAATCTTAATGATATCCCCATTTTTAATGGAATCTCCTTTAGCAGATGTTTTGTAAACGAAAAAACGGATGCCACTTTTGGTTTTAATAAAGGGCATTTGATGAGATTTTTGATAATAATCCATCTCGTCATTTTCCTTCACAACCAGCTGTTGATTGGCTTTTACAAATTGTTGTTTTATTTTTTCCTGATTCAATGGTTGATCTTTCTCTGTGCCTGATTCAGATTGACAAGCAACTAACCAGAAGGAAAGGCAAGTCAATAAAAATGGCTTAAATCTGTTGAGACGAAACATTAAACACATTGGATTTATTTTGGATCAGATAATGAATCAACTTCTTTCTTCACTTCCTGAATATGTTCTTGTATGGTGGAGGTAATGCCTCCTGTGCTTTGGTGAATGTCTTTTTGAATTCCATTAGCCGCATCTTTAAATTCTCTTATACCTTTACCAAGGGTTTTAGCTATATTAGGAACACCTTTTCCGCCAAATAGCAACAAAATGACAATTAATATTAAAGCAACTTCTCCGCCACCTAAATTTAAAAAAAGTATCAATAGAGGGTTCATGGTATAAAAATATGAATTAACTGGTTATGAGTAAATAGATTTTAACCCGACTCAAAATTAACATTAAGTTTTTTGTTTTTTCTTTTTAGCAGCCGGAAATAATATGTTGTTTAAAATAAGGCGGTAGCCAGGAGAATTAGGGTGTAAATTTAAATCTGTAGGAGGATCTTCTACACGGTGTTCATAATCCTCTGGATCATGCCCACCATAAAATGTCCATGTACCTTTTCCATGGTCTCCGTGAATGTATCGGGCTTCATTGTAGGCTTTGGCTTCACCCAAAATCAAGATATTTTTTTTAATGTAGGTTTTTGTATAGGCCGTAGTTTGTCCATAAAAACCCTTAATGGTTTGCGTATGATTTTGACAAAGCATGGTTGGTACGGGATCCCATTTGGCAGAAAAATCAAATAATGTAAATACATCATTATCTTTAGTAATACCAAATTGTCGTCTAGGACCGGTGGCATCGATGGTTGAAAACTCGTATTCATAAGGATTGGTGCTCAATTGGTATTTTTCGAAAGCATAGCACTTAGAATAATCAATTTTTTTATTCATGGCTGGGTCTGCGGGGTCGTGGTCAAACATTGATTCGCAAATATCAATGCCTTCTGATGCGAGGGCAATGTCATAACTATCGGTAGCACTGCACATGGCAAATAAAAAACCGCCGGTAAAAACATAATCATTTATTTTTTTTGCGACCGCTAATTTTAGCTGTGAAACTTTTGAAAACCCTAACTTTTTTGCGGTAGCTTCATTGTCCTTAACCTCTGTTTGATACCAAGCTGTTTGATGAAAGCTCCCATAAAATCGGCCATACTGTCCGGTAAAATCTTCATGATGTAGATGCAGCCAATCATAGTTTTTCAATTCATCTCCTAAAATTTCTTCGTCATACACCACATCGTATGGAATTTCTGCATATTTCAAAACTAACGTTACTGCATCATCCCAAGGTTGTTTTATCTTAGGAGAATAAACCGCTATTTTAGGCGCTTTTTCTAATTTAATAGCATCTTGGTTAATTTCGGGATTTGCAATATCTGCTAATATGCCATTGGCTTGTGCATCTGAAATAAGTTCGTAACTAATACCACGTACGGTACATTCGGCAGTAACCGGCTTCGAATTAGGAATTAAAAAACTTCCACCTCTGTAATTTACCAACCATTGAATTTCTAATTCTCCTTTCAAACTCCAATATGCTATCCCGTATGCCTTTAAATGATTTTTTTGGGTTTCGTCCATTGGAATCAATATATAGCTACCGACACACCGAATTGTAAGTAGCAAAAACAAAGGTATTAAGAATAGCTTTTTCATTTGGTAGTTCATATTTATAACCAAAAGATACTGAAATCTTTGGTTAAGATTCGTTAATAGTTCTTAAAATCATTAACCGTGGTATACTCTCGAGAATATGATTAATCCGTTTTTTATTTGGAGCACTTCACCAACTTGTAAATCTTCTTCTCCTAATACATGTCTAATATATTCCATAAACACTTGTTCATCATCTGCGGTTAACTTCGTCATTTCATATTGTAAGCTAGGTAACCTATCAAAGGCATCTTGCCACCACGCTTTGAGTGCCGATTTACCTTTAATTAAACCTTGAGTTTCGGGCATTCTTACTTTTAATTTAGGGCTGTAATGTTGGGCATCATTGTCGTATAGCGACAATAATTTTTCTAAATGATGTTCATTAAAGGCTTCAAACCATTTAATGGCTATTTGTTTATTAGTTAGCGCTGTCATAAAATAAAATATACCCAAATGTAGTTATTAAATTAAACCTCTTTATATTTAAACTGTTTAAAAGCTATGTATAAAAGTTTAAAGGCCTGTTTAGATGATTTGGAACAAAACCAACATCTTGTAAGAATCAAAGAAGAAGTAGATCCAAACCTCGAAATGGCGTCTATTCATTTAAGAGTTCATGAAATGGGAGGCCCTGCCCTATTATTTGAAAATGTTAAGGGAACGTCCTTTCAGTGTGCTTCCAATATTTTTGGAACTTTAGAACGAAGCAAGTTCATTTTTCGAGACACATTATCTAAAATTCAGGATTTAATTGAGATTAAAAACAATCCCATCAAAGCCATTAAACATCCTCTGAAATATGCAAATGTTGCATTAACAGCTTTATCAGCACTTCCTTTAAAA
Organism: Chitinophaga pinensis; assembly: GCA_945860225.1. GTDB lineage: Bacteria > Bacteroidota > Bacteroidia > B-17B0 > Aurantibacillaceae > UBA4416. The sequence continues at coordinate 31,899 of CAMAPT010000012.1, forward strand.
AATCCATTATCAAAGCCTGTTTTATATAAAGAGACTACCATTGATAAACTTCCACTAATAAAACATTGGGCTATGGATGGAGGCGCTTTTGTGACATTGCCACAAGTATATAGCGAAGACATTAATCAACCCGGCATTATGAATTCTAATTTGGGAATGTATAGAATTCAACTAAGCGGAAATGATTATTTATTAAATAAAGAAATTGGTTTACATTACCAATTACATCGTGGGATAGGCGTACATCAATCTAAAGCAAATAAACAGGGTAAGCCATTGAAAGTATCAGTTTTTGTTGGCGGGCCTCCAAGTCATACGGTAGCCGCCGTGATGCCATTGCCGGAAGGATTAAGCGAAATGACTTTTGCAGGAGCGTTGGGGAATAGAAGATTTAGATACGTTTACCAAGATGGTTTTTGTGTGAGTACAGATGCTGATTTTGTAATTACCGGCGAAGTTTACCCACAAGATAATAAACCGGAAGGCCCTTTTGGTGATCATTTGGGGTATTACAGTTTAAAACATAATTTTCCTGTGATGAAAGTCCATAAAGTATATCATCGTGAAGATGCCATTTGGCCATTTACAGTAGTTGGCAGACCACCTCAGGAGGATACCAGTTTCGGACAAATTATCCATGAATTAACAGGAAACGCCATAAGACACGAATTACCTGGTGTAAAAGAAGTACATGCCGTTGATGCAGCCGGTGTTCATCCATTATTATTAGCCATTGGTAGCGAACGATACACCCCTTACAACCAAACTAAACAGCCCGCAGAATTATTAACGATTGCTAATCATATATTAGGGAAAGGTCAATTGAGTTTAGCCAAGTATTTATTTATTACAGCGGATGAAACTAATCAACTTTCTACGCATCGTGAGTCGGAGTTTTATCAGTACATATTGGAACGTATTAATTTGAAACGAGATTTACATTTTCATACTAATACTAGTATCGACACACTCGATTACAGTGGAACAGGATTAAATAGTGGAAGTAAACTAGTTGTAGCGGCTTATGGAGATAAATTAAGAGACCTTGAAAAGACTGTTACAGAGACGCTGAAAAATGTTAAAACGTTTGTTAATCCTCAGATTCCTTTTCCGGGAGTATTAGTTTTGCAAGGTCGTTCTTTTGAAACCTATGATAAAGCCAAACAAGAATTTGAACAATTAAATGAAGAGGTAAAACAAAAAAACATTAATTTGAATGGTTTTCCGATGATTGTAGTGGTAGATGATTCTTCATTTAGTTCGGCCACTATTAAAAACTGGTTATGGGTAACTTTTACTCGCTCGAATCCAAGTCATGATATATATGGAATAAAGCCGTTTACAGAATACAAACATTTTGGCTGTGATAACATGATTATCGATGCTCGAATCAAACCTCATCATGCTCCTGTGTTAGAAAAAATACCGGAAATAGAAAAAAAAGTGGATAAACTTTTTGAACCGGGAGGGAGCTTATATACGCTGATTAAAAAGTAATCGTTTAGATTTTCTTGTTAACTGTTTGATGAATTTTATACCATTGATCGTTTTACGAAAAAATTCATGAATGCAATGTGGTCAAGTAATTGATCACTTTTTTAAAGGCAATAGCCCTGTGAGAAATAGCATTTTTTGTTGCTAAATTCATTTCGGAAAATGTTTTATCATAACCATCGGGCATAAAAATAGGATCATATCCAAAACCATTATTTCCACGTTTTTCGGTGATGATGTGCCCATTTATTATTCCTTCGAATAGCTGCTCTTTACCATCAATAATAATAGCAATAACCGTTTTAAAATAGGCCTTACGGTTTGTTACATCATACAAATCAGAAATTAATTTCTGAATATTATCATCATCGTTTTTTTGATCACCTGCGTATCTAGCAGAATAAACTCCAGGCGCACCATTCAAAGCTTCCACCAATAAGCCGCTGTCGTCTGCAAAACAATTCATTCCTGTTTGATGATGGATAGTCCTGACTTTTAATAAAGCATTTCCCTCTATCGTATCAGACGTCTCCTCGACATCTGTTTCTATCTTAACATCGTTTAAACTCAATAATTCGATAAACGAGGGAATTAAGCTTTTGACCTCTTTAAATTTATTTTGATTATGAGTGGCAAATAGGAGTCGCATAATAAATTGATTTTGAATAGTGGATTTAAAAATAAGAGACCTATCAAATTATTTTTTTAAAGGTTCTAATAAATACTCTAATCCATTAGATTTGATTTCATACATAGTAGCTAACATCATTCCTAATTTTCCTTCAGGAAAGCCTTTTCGCTGAAACCACTCTAGATATGAAACAGGTAAGTTTGCTAAGGTTATACCTTGGTAACGCCCATAAGGCATTTTTACTTTAACGAGTTCTAAGAGTATTTCAGAGTTATGCATGTTTTTTTAACAAATAAGCCACATAGGTTTTAGGTTTGTATGTACTATGTAACTAGGTGTTTGTATTATTACTTTTTCTTGCCGAAAAATAATAGTCGGAAATAATCACTGAAAGAATAATTTTTTCGTTTTTTATCAATGAAATTATATCCAAAAATTAAAATCACAATAATAGCAACAGGAATTTTCCAAGAAACTAATCCATCTTCACTAACATAACTCATGAAACGCTCCCATCGGAACTTTCCATCATGCGAATTTTTAGTTAATGAACCTAAAATAGATTTTCCGGTAATCGGATTATTTTTAGGGTCTTTCATACTAAACCAAACAAATACAGGGCGGCCAACGACATGGTCAAATGGAACAACACCCCAGCTTCGGCTATCGGCAGAGTTATGGCGATTATCCCCCATCATCCAATAATATCCTTGTTTAAAAGTATATGATGTCATCGGTTTCCCATCGTATAATACTTGAGCGCCAGAGGTTGTAATTTGATGTATGCCATTATCATAAGTACTTAACATTTTTTCATACAAACAAATATTTCCAGTATCAATTTGAATAGTCATCCCTGCTGATGGCAATATCATTGGACCAAAGTTGTCATTATTCCATGCAAAATGTTTATGATGAGGGAAAATACGAGGGTCGCGTTTACCTTTCGGTTCAATTTTTTTATGTGCATAGTATACGCCTTGTATTTTTTTGATTTTTTCAGCCACATCAACCGGCATATTTAAATCATAATAAGAAGTATCATTTAGGATTTTTATAGCAGAGGTATCATTTGGATTTTCAATTTTTGACGCTTCTGTGACATAAATATCGTATTCTTCCAATAATTCAAAATTTGATAAAACAGGTTCATGCATATTATTTTGACTATTTTCTCCGAATAATGGTCCTTTAGTTGCCACAATATAACGATGCTGAGCATGCTCAGGCATTTCTTGTTTTACATCATTAATATATACTTCTCCATCTTTAATCTCTAGTTTGTCTCCTGCTATCGCGACGCAACGTTTCACATAATGTTCTCGTTTGTCTGCGGGTCTTCCTGTTATTTCTCCAAATGGTTTTTGTGGGCCATTTACATAATTCCAGGCTTGTTCTTGATAAACTTCATCTGATTTTTTTCCGCCATCTTCTTGTTTAATACTGGATGCAATTTCTCGTACCAACTGATAATAACTCATGTTTTGCATCCCTAATGCTACTGTGTCACCATCCGGATAATTAAACACAACAATTTCTCCGTTTTTTGGCTTTGAGTAACCAGGTAAACGGAAATAAGGAATTTTAATCCATTCTAAATATGATTTTGTACTTTGGGTAAATGGTAAGGTATGATGAGCAAATGGGAATGCAATGGGTGTTTGAGGTACTTTGGCGCCATAACATACTTTGTTAACGAATAAAAAATCACCAACCATTAATGATTTTTCTAATGATGAGGTTGGGATGGTAAAAGCTTCGAAAAAGAACCCTCGGATTATAGATGCGGCAACTACCGCAAAAATAATTGGGTCAGCCCAATTTTTGATAAAAGAAGATTCAGATCTAATATCTGTAACACCAAAATATTTAATCTCTTTATTAAATCCTAAATAGGCGAAATAGATATACGGAAATAATGAGGCAAGCAGTAAATCATTATTCATCCTTTTTTTAAAAGCACGAGCCAAATGAAATCCATACACACCGAACATAATTAAATTAACTCCCGGAACAATCATAATCAAGCCCCACCATTTCGGGCGATTAATAATGCTGCCTAATACCCAAAAATTATAAATAGGTATCAATGCTTTCCAAGCAGGTAGTCCGGCTTTTTCAAAAATTTTATAAAGTCCTATAAAAGAAATTAAAATCAGGATTAAAAAAATGATGTTACCCATATACTATTTCATTCAAAAGTTGTTAAAATTTAAAAGTTTAATAAAACGATATCAAATTAAGTCTGACATGGTAAATATACCTTTTTTGTCCTTAATATGCTCAGCTGCAATAACGGCACCTTGAGCAAATCCTTTTCGGTTATGTGCTTTATGCATAATTTCAATATCATCAATATTTGAATGATATTTCACTATATGCGTTCCAGGCACTTCGCCTTCTCTTATATCTTTTATAAATAATGTTTCAGGATTTCCCTGAGTAATACTCCATTGTTTTTTACAATCAATGTTTGATAATATTTGATTGGCTAAAGTAATGGCGGTACCACTTGGTTTATCGAGCTTGTGTATGTGATGAATTTCTTCCATTTCTACATCATACATAGGATATTTGTTCATTAATTCTGCTAAGTAAGTGTTTAATTTAAAAAACAGATTTACACCTAAACTAAAATTACTTGCATAAAACAAAGTACCATTTTGTTGCAAACACTCTTTTTCAATATCTAGAATAGAATCATACCATCCTGTTGTACCTACTACCACTGGTATTTTAGCATCAAAACACATATTAATATTTTTTATAACCGTATGCGGAGTACTAAACTCAATAGCTACGTCCGCTTTCTTTATATGTTCGGGCTGTATGGTGTGGGCATTTGTTTCATCTACTTTTAAAACAATGTGATGGCCACGTTGTAAAGCAATAGTTTCAATTTCTTTACCCATTTTGCCGTATCCCAATAATGCAATATTCATATGGTTGTGAGAAGTTTCTTAATTTTGAAAAGAATAGCTTTTATTAATATAATCGTATATAACAGGGGTTTAAACTAACAGGGCTACTTGAAGTTTAATTTCAAAGTAAGACCTGTTTGTAAATGATTACTGGCGTCAAATGTTGAATAAGGATTTAGTTGAAGACTTAAATCATCACTTACGTCAAATGTTTTTAAATGAGCGTCTACATTCGCATCAATGATATTTATAAAATAGGCCAAGGCTCCAACCATAATAGCCATATCTCTGTATTTTTTGTAATATTTTTTTTGGGTAACTAATTGGCTACTTGAATAAAAAGTGGTATTAATCGTATGTTCATCTTCATCATATATGGCTGTTAAATTACGACTGTAAAATTTATATTGTTGATGATTGGTAACACCCCAATAAGCAATTCCACCAAGTACGCCGTATATAATAGGCATTTTCCAATATTTTTTATTATACGCCTGACCTAAACCCGGTAAACAAGCGCTGAGAATAGCCGCTTTTCTTGGACTATAATAAATAGTTTTTAATGGTTTGTCAACGTAATTGAGAGAATCTTGCCGATCACTCGTTTTAATAATACCCTGTTTTTGGGCTTGCAGGAGCGAGCTAGCAAATACTAACAGTATATATATAATTCTAAATTTCACTAAAGCAAAAGTAAAAACAGAAAATGATATTACATTTCCTGTTTTTGATGTTTAATTAATTTATGTCAAAAAAAGATAAAATATGCTCCAATTCAGTATCATTACTGAAACTCAATGTGATGGAACCTGTCCCTTTTGGGGTACGTTTAAAATCAAAAGATTTACTGAATATTTTTTCAAGCTTATTGGCAATTTGCTTGTCTTCTATACTCAATGGCTTTTCTATCCGCGTGGTTTTTGGTTTAAATTGCATTTTTTCACCACGAGCTAATTCTTCAACTTGCCGAACAGATAATTCATTTTCTACGGTTAAAGCAAAAATAGCCAATTGTTTATCTTCATTCTCAATACTTAGCAACGCACGGGCGTGTCCCATAGAAATATCCTTATCCCTTACTGCTTTCTGAATTACCGCAGGTAATTTTAATAAGCGAAGAAAATTAGTAACAGTACTCCGTTGTTTGTTTACTTTTTCGCTCAACTGTTCTTGCGTTAAATCACATTCTTCAATTAAGCGCTTATAACTGAGAGAAATTTCAATAGGATCTAAATCTTCTCGTTGAATATTTTCAATTAAACCCATTTCTAGCATAGCTTGATCATTAGCTACGCGGATATAAGCAGGTATTTCCGTTAAACCGGCAATTTGAGAAGCTCTGAAACGTCGTTCCCCGGAGATTAATTGATATTGATCATATCCTAATTTACGAACCGTAATAGGCTGTATGATGCCATGTTGTTTGATAGATTCGGATAATTCTTGAAGGGCTATTTCTTCGAAATTGGTTCGTGGCTGAAACGGATTGGTTTCTATGTTTTTTAGTTTGATGATAGCTATAGAGCCAACCACTGGAGAATTTTCTCCCGTTTGTTTAGTTGTAATATCAGTTTTGGCATTTTCTAATAATGCACTTAGTCCTCTTCCTAATGCCGGTTTCTTTTGGTTACTCATCTGTTTTAAATTGTAAGAATGATTGATAAGTAATATGTGAAGAGTATTGACTCCTAACCCATAACTTATACCTCATAATTGTTATTTATCCTTCGTTAAATTCGGTCTCTTCTGCTGTAAAAGTCATGGTACGATTTTCATCGCTTATCTTAGTCAAGCTGTTTCGTTGCAAAATTTCACGAGCTAAGTTAAGATAATTGATAGAACCTTTTCCGGATGCATCGTGCATAATAATCGTTTTCCCATGGCTTGGAGCTTCAGCCAATTTAGTGTTTCTTTGAATGATCGTATTAAACACCATGTTTTGAAAGTGCATTTTCACCTCTTCTACTACTTGATTAGCCAATTTTAAACGAGGGTCATACATAGTTAGTAATACACCTTCTATGTCTAAATCTGTATTAATATGAGCTTGAACTAGTTTAATTGTTTGCAATAATTTACCCATTCCTTCTAGGGCGAAATATTCGCATTGAACGGGAATAATTACGCTATCTGCGGCTGACAATGAATTAATGACAGTTAATCCTAGAGATGGGCAGCAATCAATAATAATGAAATCATAATCATCTTTTATTTTGTTAAGAGCAGCTTTCATCATATAATCCCTATTTGGGAGATTAACAATTTCCAACTCAATAGCTACCAAATCTGTATTAGTTGGTAATAAATACAAATTCGGAGTTTCTGTTTCCAAAATCACATCTTTTGGATCTACACTATCAATAATACATTCGTACAATCCAGCTTCTATATCTTTGGGTTCAATACCAACACCTGAGGTTGAATTGGCTTGAGGATCAGCATCTACTAATAGAGTTTTATATTCTAAAACAGCCAAAGATGCTGCCAAATTAATGGCAGATGTCGTTTTTCCTACTCCACCTTTTTGATTTGCTATTGCAATAATTTTTCCCATATCTATCTTACTTACTGATTGTTTGTCCTATTTCTAAAAGGGTTAATGTTTTGCCCTGTATATTAAATTTATTTATAGCTTCTTGCTTGTCGATTGTTATATAACCAAACGTGTCATAATGCATTCCTATAACATCTGAACAATGAATAAAATCCTTACAACAAATAATCGCATTGTCTACGCCCATTGTAAAATTGTCGCCAATTGGTAAAAATGCAAAATCAATTTTACGATATTGCCCAATTAATTTCATATCATAAGTAAGAGCTGTATCTCCTGCATAATAAAAATTTTTATCAGAACTTTCAACCACAAATCCCATCGGATTTCCCCCATAAGACCCATCAGGTAAGCTACTGCTGTGTTCAGCTTTTACACATTTAACAGAACCAAAATCAAACATTTTTTTACCCCCTGTATTCATTGGATGCGTGTTGGTAATACCTTGTTTTTGAAACCATACATGTATTTCCCAATTACAAATTACAATAGCATTGGTTCTTTTTGCAATAGAAACCGCATCTGCAATGTGGTCTTCATGTCCATGTGATACAAGAATATAGTCTGCGGAAATGGCATTAACATTGATACCCTTAGCTAATTCGTTATATGAGATAAAAGGATCGAACAATAAATGTTTATTATTTATTTCTACTCCAAAACAAGAATGACCGTAATATGTTATTTTCATATGTAGATTTTATTTTTTTTAGTTGTCATATGGTATACGCCATGTATCTTCATTTGTGCTTGTGTTTAGGAAAACATGGCTATTTCATATGTAGATATTTATTATTTTTTTAGTTGTCATATGGTATACGCCATGTATCTTCATTTGTTTTTGTGCGCGAAGCACATGGCTATTTCATAAGTTTTAAATGAATATTTTTAAAAAATACAATTAGTAAATTTAAACTATTATGAGGTTACATGTGTTTTTAGTTTTTAACAGCAAAATATATAACTTAGCCAAAATGTTAATAATCTATGCATCCAATAACCATTATATCATCTACTAATCGTTTAGATAGTAATACCGAAAAAATTGCTAATTATTACTTATCTATTTTAAAAAATAAGACATTTCATGTCGACTTATTAAATTTAAAAGAATTACCTGAATCTTTTTTGTTTAGTGATTTATATGGCAAACGTTCTGATGAATTTCAAAAAATTATAGATAAATATATCGAACAACAAACTAAATTTATTTTTATTGTACCTGAATACAACGGAAGTTTTCCAGGGATTTTAAAAGGTTTTTTGGACGCTGTTTCTCCAAAATTATGGCTAGATAATAAAGCTTGTTTAGTGGGAATATCTACAGGGAGAGCAGGTAATTTGAGAGGCATGGAACATCTAACAAATATTCTCAATTATCTGAAAGTTAACGTGTATCATAACAAGTTACCCATAAGCCGGGTCGATACGTTACTCGACACTTCAGGTAATTTGACAGATGCGGAAACTAAGCGTGCTATTGATATACAGCTAAATGGTTTTTTAGACTTTTAGGTTATAAATTCAACCCCTTAGATTTTTGAGATAGTTCGTAGCCTTCATCAATTAATAGATGTTTGTTTTTACTCGCGGCTACGGCTAATTCGTCACACCGATTATTTTCCTTGTTGGAGGCATGACCCTTTACCCAAATAAACTTAATATGGTGCTTTTTTTGAATGATTAAAAAACGTTTCCATAAATCAGCGTTTGCTTTTCCTGCAAATCCTTTTTTAACCCACCCATATACCCATCCGAGATTAATAGAATCAATTACATATTTAGAGTCAGAATAAACAACAACGTTCAAATGTTCTTTTTTTAAACTTTCGAGAGCAACAATAATGGCAATTAATTCCATACGATTATTTGTGGTTAATCTAAATCCATAAGCTAGTTCCTTGCGTTGTTCTTTGTATTTCATCACAATGCCAAGACCGCCAGGACCTGGATTTCCGCTACAAGCACCATCTGTATATATCTCTACGATTGAACCTTCCATCTATGGGATAAAGTTAATTGTTTTCAACAGACGCGCATAAATTGGCAGATGATTTATTTTTGTAAGTTATTTTATTCTTCTATAGATTTAAAATTCATTTAGTTTTTTATATATTTAGCTCATATATATTATAATCATGTCTAAAAAAGGAAGTAAAAAAGATAAAAGCATATTTAACCAAGAGTCATTATTGTTTTTGGAAAATTATATCAATAATCCTTCTCCAACCGGTTTTGAAAGTGCGGGGCAGGAAATGTGGTTAAATTACATTAAACCATATATTGACGATTATTTTGTAGACACTTATGGAACGGTTGTAGGAGTAATTAATCCTGAGGCTGATTATAAGGTTGTTATAGAAGCCCATGCTGATGAAATTTCTTATTTTGTTCATTACATTACGAAAGATGGTTTTATCTATCTGAGAAAAAATGGAGGTAGCGATCATCAAATAGCTCCCTCAAAACGAGTAAATATTCATACACAAAAAGGAATTGTTAAAGGCATATTTGGCTGGCCTGCAATACACGTTAGAGATGCTGCTAAAGAAGAAACGCCAACTCTTAAAAATATTTTTTTAGACCTAGGTTGTAAGAGTGATAAAGAAGTGGAAGAGCTAGGTGTGCATGTTGGCTGTGTTGTTACTTATGAAGATGAGTTCATGGAATTGAACAATCGATATTTTGTAGGAAGAGCGCTCGATAACCGAATAGGAGGATTTATGATTGCTGAAGTAGCTCGACTTTTAAAAGAGAATAAGACGAAATTGCCTTTTGGATTATACATCGTTAATTCTGTTCAAGAAGAAATAGGATTACGTGGTGCTGAAATGATTGCGCATAAAATAAAGCCAGATGTAGCAATTATTACAGATGTTTGTCATGATACTCAAACACCTATGATGAATAAAATAACTAGCGGAGATTTAGCTTGCGGTAAAGGTCCGGTTTTATCCTATGGGCCTGCTGTTCAAAATAATTTATTAAAATTAGTTATTGATGCTGCAGAAAAAAACAATATTGAATTTCAACGCCAAGCAGCTAGCCGAAGTACCGGAACCGATACAGACGCGTTTGCATATAGTAATGAGGGAGTAGCCTCTGTTTTAATTTCTCTTCCTTTGCGTTATATGCATACAACCGTTGAAAGTGTGCATAAAAACGATGTAGAAAGTGTAATTAATTTAATTATTGCTTCATTGAAAACAATAAAAAACAATCATGATTTTAGATATATTAAATAATTCAACTTTGATACCCTAATTCATTGTTAGAATAATTTATATACCTCTTACTCGTACATCAAAATTGAAAAATGGCCATTATCGATTCCATATTAAAGGGTGCAGTCAAACTAGGAAGTAAAATTCCTAAACGCACTAATTATTATGCGCAACAAATTAAAGTGCTAAAAAAATTATTGACAAAAGCTGAGTATACAGCTTTTGGAGAACATTTTCATTTTTCTAACATACTACAGCAACAAAATCCAATTCACGAGTTCCAGACCACCGTCAAAATGTACGATTATAGTAGTATATATAAAGAATGGTGGTATAGGGCAATTAAAGGAGAACCTTATGTCTGCTGGCCTAATCACATTAAATATTTTGCATTAAGTTCAGGAACCTCTGAGGCGGCTAGTAAATATATTCCTGTTACAAAAGAATTATTAAGAGCTTTTAAAAGAGGTAGTATCAGGCAATTAATTGCTCAGGCTAATTATGATTTGCCAACCGAACACTTTTCAAAAGGGATGTTAATGATAGGAGGCAGTACTCTCCTAGACTTTAATGGAAGTCATTACTCCGGAGATTTAAGCGGAATCACCGCTGCTAATATTCCAATTTGGTTTCAACGATTTTATAAACCAGGTAAAAAAATTTCTAGATATAAAGATTGGGAAACAAAATTATCTGAAATTGTAAAAAGTGCTAGGAATTGGGATATTGGTGTGATTGTAGGTGTTCCAGCATGGGTTCAAATTTTAATGGAACGCATTATTAATGAATATCAAGTTCAAACTATTCATGATATTTGGCCGAATCTTAGAATATATGTTCATGCTGGTGTTTCTATTGAACCATATCGAAAAAGTATTGCTAAACTCACAGCTTTTCCATTAATATTTTCAGATACCTATTTAGCCTCAGAAGGTTTAATTGCTTATCAGGAAAGACCAAATCAGGAACAAGGAATGCGGATGCTTTTGGACAATGGCATTTTTTATGAATTTGTTCCGTTTAATGAACAAAATTTTGATTCTGACGGAAATATGAAGCCGGATGCTGAGGCATTAACGATTAAAGATGTGGAAGTTGGTAGAGAATATGCTCTTTTGCTCTCTACTTGCGCAGGCGCATGGAGGTATTTGATTGGAGATACGATTCGGTTTACCAATCTGGAATTGGCTGAAATAGTAATTACAGGAAGAACAAAGCATTTTTTAAGTTTATGTGGTGAGCACTTATCGGTTGAAAATATGAGTCATGCCATTAAGTTAACCGCCGATGACCTTAAAATAGATATCAATGAATTTGCCGTTGCTGGTATTCCTCACGATACACTATTTGCTCATCATTGGTTTATTGGTTCAAATAAGGCTGTGTCAGAACAGTCTATTAAGGAACGGTTAGACTTTCGTCTAAAGGAGATTAATGATGATTATCGTACAGAAAGAACTTCAGCCTTAAAAGAGATTTATGTTACAGTATTACCTGACGATGCTTTTATTGATTTCATGGCTACGAAAGGTAAACTAGGCTCGGCCCATAAATTTCCAAGAGTTTTAAAAGGTAAACTATTAGAAGAATGGCAAGCATTTATTGCCAATTATAAAAATACATTTTGATGATTAGTCTAATATATCAAGCCGTCGTTATTATTTTACTGCTAACCTTTTCATTTGGACCGGCTTTTTTTGCCTTAATCAATACAGGCATAAAATATGGTTACAAAACAGGGTCGTTTTTAGCTCTAGGCGTAGTCATCAGCGACTTTTTTTTGTGTCTTTTGGTATGTGTATTGGTGCATTTTGGAATGGCTAATTTATTGCATTCTGAAAAGGCTCAAACATTTTTTGCCATTATTGGAGGTATCATTCTCATTGTTTTTGGAGCTTTTTTTTTTAAGAAATTACCCGTCAAAACAGATGATATAATTGAGATTGAAAATCAATTGCCTAGCTCCAAATTAATGTTTTTAAAGGGTTTTTTCCTTAATATATTTAATCCAACTGTATGGTTGTTATGGTTAGCGAATGTTACAGCTATTAGTAAAACTCTCGACTATTCTATTCTTAAAATGATCGTGTTTTTTAGTATAGTTTTGACAGCTGTTTTATTGGTAGAGTTATTTAAAGTAAAATTGGCCGGAAAAATAAAAAATTATCTTACAGATAAAATTATGATGATTGCTAATTATATTACAGGCTCAGCTTTAATGATTTTTGGATTAATCCTGATATATAATCACTATTTTAATAAATAATGGCAACACAACAATTTGATGAACTAAAAAGAAAACTGGAAGAAAGTATAAAATCTTTCCCCTATATCTATATGTTTAAATTTATTATCAAGTCTGATAATAAAACGATGGCTCTGGTAGAGGTGATATTTGATAACGACGCCGATATTATTCAGAAACAATCGGCAAAAGGCAATTATATTAGTATAACAGTTAAGCAAGTGGTTATGAACGTAGATGAAATTATAACCATATACGAAAAAGCTGCCGAAATTGAAGGTGTAATGTCATTGTAAAGATGGCTATTTTTCAATTAAATAATGACAAACTATGTGTGAAAATCAATTCGCATGGAGCAGAGCTTTGTTCAGTAGTTTCTCACGATACAGGAATTGAGTATATTTGGCAGGCAGATCCTTCAATTTGGCCGAGACATGCGCCTCATTTGTTTCCAATAGTAGGTAAGTTAAAAAATGGGGTATTTAAGTATCATTCTGTCTCATATCCGCTTTCTCAGCATGGGTTTGCCAGAGATCTTGAATTTTCTTGCACCAAAGTTGAATCTGATTTTATCTTGTTTGAGCTCAAAGCATCGAATCAAACTCTTCAAATCTATCCGTTTGATTTTAAATTACACATTGGATTTAAACTTACAGAAAACAAAGTAGAAACCATTTATCAGGTATTTAATCAAGACTCCAATGATTTATATTTTTCAATAGGCGCGCATCCTGCATTCAACTGTCCATTGCAAGCTACCGAATCAGTCGATGATTATTATTTCCTATTCCCTGACAAAAATTCTTTAATAATCCATTCAATAAATAACGGGTTAATAACTCGCCAAACTAAAACATTAGAATTACAACATCATCAATTAAAAATGACAAAAAAGTTATTCGAACATGATGCATTGGTTTGTATGGATGGCCAAATAGAAGAAGTCCATTTAGTTTCTCAGAAAACTAAGCATGGCGTTTCGCTTAATTGCTCAAAATGGCCATTTTTTGGCATATGGTCAAAAAAGGAAGAAGGAAATTTTGTATGTTTAGAACCTTGGTATGGCATAGCTGATTATGAAACGACAAATGGGAACCTAGTTGAAAAAACAGGTATTCTTAAATTACAACCAAGTCATCAATTTACTGCCTCTTTTGATATCCGTTTTTTTTAAATGAACAGCGAACGATTTCATAAACCAATATTTTTATTTAAACTACTTGGAATATGTTTATTATTCCTGTTTGTGCATCGTGTTATTTTTTTATGGATGTTTCATGCTCAATTTAATGATGTTCCATTTATTGAATTTGTGAAAGCATTTTTGATAGGCATGTTAACAGACGCTATCTCTTGCATTTATTTTTTATTACCAACCTGGCTTGTATTATTGTTTTTTAATATAGAGCATAAAATTACCAGAAGGATAGCCTTGGGATGGTTTTTTATAGGATTTATGATAGCTTGCACTCTCAATTTATCAGACTTAGGATATTTTCCGGTAACTAAAAAAAGGATGGGAGCCGAATTGCTTGACATGTTGCCAGAAATACCATCCTTAATGGGAGCTTATTTAAAGGCCTATTGGTATTTATTTTTTTTACTAGTCTTGTTTTTTTCAAGTGCTTTTTGGATAATTAAAAAACAGTTAGAAAAGTATAAAAATATACAAGAGCAAGGAATACGGCATAAAGGCATCAATATCTTTATTGTCCTTATTGCTTTTTTTTCTATTATGCGGGGAGGATACGGAGCAAGACCTTTCACACCTTTTGATATTCCATCGATGGTTGATCCTAAACTGCAATGGCTTGCTAGCAACACACCTTTTCAATTTTTGCATACGTTAGAGAATACAACAATCAAAATTGAAAATTATTATAACGAATCTGAAGCGGAAAAACTAATAGGTTTTGAAAAACGATTTGTGTCGAAGGAATTTAAAAAGAAAAACATTGTATTTATTATACTCGAAAGTTTTTGTTCTGAGCGTGTGGGCTTATTTAATCCTGCCGTAAAAGCCTATACTCCTTTTATGGATTCATTATTTTCGAATGCTCGAACTTACGAGTATGGAATGGCAAATGGACGAATGACGATTGATGCTTTACCATCTGTATTAACCGGTATCCCTTCTTTAATGGAAAAAAATTACTGTTATTCAACCTATAATAATAACAGTGTTCATTCTATTTCTTATCTGCTCCAACAAGAAGGTTATCACACAGCATTTTATTACGGTGGATTAAAAACCACTTTTGGTTTCGAAAATTTTATGAATATCAATTTTTCAAAAAATTATATGGACCAAGATGATTATAGTAGTGATTATGAAAATGCTGCTTGGGGTGTTGATGATCATTTATTTTTACCATTTGTGGCCGATGAGTTAAGTCAGTTACCGCAACCATTTTGTGCCTCACTTCTAACCTTATCGTTACATCATCCATTTCCGGTACCTGAGCCATATAAGACGATGTTGGATACGATTAAAAATCCAATCAAAAAAAGCTTGAAATACACCGACCTTTCTTTGCAGTTATTTTTCAATAAAATTAGACATGCTAGCTGGTTCAAAAATTCTATTATCGCTATTTGTGCCGATCATACCTCGGATGGTTTAGGGTATTATGAAGGGAATCCGATTAATGCTTTTTCAATCCCTATTTCTTTTTTAGTGCCGGGAGATACTAGTTTTAATAAAATCCAAAAACAGTCTATGTCCCAAATTGATATGATTCCGACTGTGTTAGAGTATTTAGGTTACAATAAACCATTTATGTGTTTGGGTAATTCGACTTTATCAAAGCAGCATCCATCCGTTCAATATGGAGGAAATGGCATGTACTTGATTTTTGATTATCCATATCAATTAGAATTTGATAATACTAAACAACTGGTTACTAAATTTTTGAAATATAATGCAGATAGGACTTGCACGCCTTTACCCATCGATGGCATTCAGAAGAAAAAAACAGATGACCTAACTGCTTTTTTAAAAGCTTATATCCAGGTTTTCAGTTACCGAATTAATAAAAATCAATTTTGAAAAATACAATTGTTATTCCTACTTTTAACAAGATAAAGCATTAACATACATACATGATACAACTCATAAAATCAAGATTACAAGCCTCTATAGATCTTAAAACTTCGTTATTATCTAACGAATTGATTTTACAAACCATTCAGTCCATTGTAAAAGATATTGTTGCTTGTTACCAAAATGATGGAAAGGTATTATGGGCAGGAAATGGAGGTTCAGCAGCTGATGCTCAACATCTCGCGGCAGAGCTAAGTGGTCGTTTTTATTATGACAGACCACCATTATTTAGTGAAGCTTTACATGTAAATACTAGTTATACAACCGCTGTAGCGAATGATTATAGTTATGATGTTATTTATAGCCGTTTAACTAAAGCAATGGGGAGAAAGGGAGATGTGTTGATAGGATTATCAACCAGCGGTAATTCAGTAAATGTATTAAAGGCACTTGAGGCAGCTAATCAAATAGGAATGGTTACAATAGCTTTTACCGGTGAAACAGGAGGCAAAATGAAAGATTATGCCAAACATTTGATTAATATCCCTTCGAAAGACACACCTCGCATACAAGAGTGCCACATGATTTTAGGTCATACGATTTGCGAATTGATTGAGTCCGAGCTGTTTCCTAAATCTTTATAACGGTTTGTTGAAAGAAGCGATTATATTGGCAGGTGGATTTGGAACGCGATTACAAAGTGTAGTGAGTGATGTACCAAAACCAATGGCCCCTGTTAATGGAGAACCATTTTTGAACTATGTGTTTGATTATTTAAAACATTATAACATTCAACACGTGGTGCTATCCACAGGGTATTTATCTGATAAAATAATAAATTACTATCAAGAATCATTCAAAGGGATTCATATTTCTTATACCACAGAAGAATCACCTCTTGGAACAGGAGGAGGTCTTCGATTAGCTATGGAAAAATGCTTAGAAAATGAAGTATTAGTGATGAATGGTGATTCGTTTTTTGACATTTCACTTTCCGATTTTTATCTCCAACATAAAAGAGCTCATTCAGATTGCTCATTGGCTCTAAGAACAGTTAGCAATGCATCACGTTATGGAACCATTACATTGAATGAATCTGGTCAAATTACGACCTTTCAAGAAAAAAACAATATCTCTTCGGCTGGTCTTATTAATGCCGGAATTTATTTAATTCGGAAACCTGTTTTTATGAATCAAACGCCGCGTGAGGTACCATTTTCAATTGAAAAAGATTTTTTTGAAAAACACCTTAATGATTTGAAACTTTTTGGTTTCGAATATACAGGCTATTTTATGGACATTGGTATTCCCGAAGATTATACTCAAATACAACATGACTTTAAAAAATTTACATATAGATAATACCTGGACACTATTTTTGGATAGAGATGGTGTTATTAATAAAAAATTAGAAAATGACTATGTAAAACATAGTACAGAATTTGAATTTATAGATGGGGTTCAAAATGCTTTAAGAATATTAAATCCAATTTTTGGAACTATTGTTATTGTTACTAACCAACAATGCATTGGCAAGGGTATTATAAAGCCCGAAGACCTTGAATTAATTCATAAAAATATGTTATACGAAATCACCTATCTAAAGGGTCGAATCGATAAAATATACCATTCTCCTTATTTGGCAAGCGAAAATCATCCAACTCGTAAACCGGCTATTGGCATGGCTTTACAAGCTCAAAAAGATTTTCCGTCTATTGATTTAAAAAAATCAATCGTAGTTGGAGACAGTATGAGTGATATGGAATTTGGCAGAAATGCAGGGATGAAAACCGTTTATATAAGTAATGAACCAAAACAATCTGATTTAATTGATTTTAATTTTAAGTCATTAATTTATTTTGCCCACTCGCTCACAGTTCAATAAACGAGGAATTATCATAAACATTCACGGCGATACTAAGAAGATTGAGTATATTGGATTCAAAATGATTGTATAAATTGAATCTATTTATGTTATTAAACAAATAAGTGTGTTAAAGGTCAGTATTATAACCATCACGTATAATAGCGAATTAACTTTGGCTGAAACCCTTGATTCTGTTATAAACCAATCTTATCAAAATATTGAATACATTGTGGTTGATGGAAAATCAACTGACAGAACCTTATCGATTATACAATCCAGGAAAAATAAAATTTCAAAAATTATTTCCGAAAAAGATAATGGCTTGTACGATGCTTTAAATAAGGGTATAGCCATGGCCACCGGCGATATTATAGGATTTTTACATAGCGACGATTTTTACACACATACTCAGGTAATTGAACATGTGGCTAGCGCCTTTGAAAACAGTAAAGCGGATGCCTTATATGCGGATTTGTGGTATGTGGACAGGGAACAAACAGATAAAGTTATCAGAACCTGGACATCGGGTAACTACAAACACGGTCAATTTTTAAATGGTTGGATGCCTCCTCACCCTACATTTTTTGTAAAAAAAGAGTGCTACCAAAAATATGGAGTTTTTAATTTGGATTTTGTATCGGCTGCCGACTATGAATTGATGTTGAGGTTTATACATAAATACCGCATTAAGCTTGTTTATTTACCTGAAGTAATTGTTAAAATGAGGGTGGGTGGAAAAAGCAATATCTCTTTAAAAAATCGCTGGAAAGCAAATCAGGAAGATCGAAAAGCCTGGAAAATTAATCAGATAAAACCCTATTTTTATACATTGTACCTAAAGCCATTGCGAAAGCTTATTCAATTTTTAAAAAAATAAAAGATTAGATACTGTTAAAAAGGCTGCGATTCGTAAAATACATAATTCGAATGTAACCTGAAAACAGGAAAGTGAAATGGTCTCAAAAATATTTAATGTATCTTTGCCGAAAATCAAATTGGCTATGACAACATTTAAAGACCTAAACCTTACTAAGCAATTACTAAATGCACTCAATGATATAGGGTTTGAAAATCCGACACCTATTCAGGAAAAGGCTTTTCCTATTGTCATGTCTGGTAAGGATGCCGTTGGGATTGCTCAAACAGGTACAGGTAAAACATTTGCCTATTTATTGCCAATTTTGAGGATGTTAACTTATTCTGAGCAACGACAGCCTAGAGTTTTAATTTTGGTACCTACGAGAGAATTAGTTCTGCAAGTTGTAGATGAGGTGATCAAATTATCTGCTTACATGAATGTGAGGTGTGTTGGTATTTATGGAGGTGGCAATATTAATACCCAAAAACAAAAAGTATATGATGGAGTAGATATTTTAGTAGCCACTCCTGGTCGCCTTATTGACCTTACCTTGAGTAGAACACTTCAGGTTAATAGCATACAAAAATTAGTGATTGATGAAGTAGATGAAATGTTGAATCTAGGATTTCGTTCTCAATTGATAAAAATATTGGATGTTTTACCTGTTAAACGCCAAAATTTAATGTTCTCAGCGACACTTAATGAGGACGTTGAAATGATGATTGAAAGTTATTTTACAAAACCAGAATACATAGAGCTAATTACTCGTGGTACGCCATTAGAAAAAATTATACAACAAGCTTACTTGGTTCCAAACTTTTACACAAAAATTAACTTATTAGAATATTTGTTGCAAACTGAAAAGGAATTTAGTAAGGTATTATTATTCGTTAAAAACAAAAAAATAGCGGATGATATTTATAAAGAATTAGAAACAGAATTTGCTGAAGTAATTGGGGTTATTCACTCCAATAAATCACAACCTCAACGATTTAGGGCTGTAAAAAAATTTGACGAAGGTACACATCGATTATTAATAGCTACAGATGTAATTGCCCGTGGATTAGATTTAAAAGACGTAACTCATGTCGTTAATTTTGATATGCCTTCTAAAGATTCGAGTGCCTACATTCATCGAATAGGAAGAACAGGAAGGGCAGATAGAACCGGAACAGCCATTAGCTTTATTACCAAAAAGGACGCCCCTATTCATAAAGAAATAGAAACTTTGATGAAAAAGAAGCTGGAGATATTGAAAATGCCGGAAGCCGTTGAAATTTCAGAAAATTTAACTCAAGATGAAAAACCCGTTACCCGAGACAAATCGTTGAAGAAAATTCCTAAACTGATTGTTCCTACCGGTGCATTCCATGAAAAAAAGGAAAAGAACAAGAAAGTAAACTTGGGAGGGAAAAGGCGCCAGGAAAACTTGAGAAGAATTGCAGAAAAAAAGGCTAGAACTAGGCCTTTTTAATTTTTCCTGTTAACTTTCTAATAATCTAAAAACTGAACTTATGTATATTGCTTAATTGCGATGTCACTAACCTATTTTGGGATTGAGTGTAGCATTATGCTCATCAACGTAAAAGTGGAGTGATCTTACATAGTTATAAATACGATTTTTCGGAAAAACACCTATTTGCGATTCTTAATCGTTTGTTGGCATAGCCTTGATTTACGTTTATATTCCATATTGTACATATCAAACCCTTTTGCCCAATAATCTTTTTTAATTTCAAATAGTTCAAAGCCTTGTTTCTCATAAAATTTATATGCGAGCTGTGAAGTTCTAACTATAATTTTTTGAATTCCATCAATAGAATTTAGTTTTGCTATTCGGTGCTGCAACAGTTTTGTGCCTAAAGACTTTCCTTGGTAGGCAGGGTGAAGTATATCCCAACTAATTTTACCTATCGTATTGTTGTCTGTAAAGTTAATTCCACCACAACCAACAATTTTTTGGTCATATAGTAAAACATAGTAAAGTTCCCTTTCAATTTCCAAATATTTGTTTAAGTCTTCTTCTTCGTCAACTGCGAAATATTCAGGTGTATTTAACCTTATTAAGTTAATGACTTCATTTTTGTCATTTATTTCGTATTCTCTTATGTTAATTAAGGCTGTCAATTTTAATCGTTAATTTTTGAATAATTATCTTCAGTGTCCAAATCATTGTATACAGACCTCTAACTTTAATGTAAGTATTACATTTTAATTTAAAAACAATTGAATTGTCAAAAACAATAAATAACCTACGGGGCCAAGCATAAATGTTAATAAAAAACACGGAATTTGCATAAAATGACTTATTCCCATCTCTGTTGCTTGATGCTTGATGTAAATTCCTAACATCAAATCAAACGCTAAATAATGTACCCAACCAGATAATAGATTTCTTGGATTTTTAAATAATTGTAAAACACCTTCCAAAGACATGAAGTTGCCTTTAGGATATACTTCATCATTGATGTCTTTTTTTATAAATAATAAGCAAATGTAAAACAAGGAAAGTCCAACAACAATTCCATATTTAATTACTGAATCTGCAAAATGCCAGTTTGGCATAAAAATCAAAATACTCCACCCTAAAGCTGCAATAATATTGACAATTTTATATAAAATAGAGAGCGATTTCAATGAGATTTTTTAAACTTATTTGAGTAAGGTGTTTAATTTCTCAATCGTATAATCGATTTCTTCTTTGGTGGTGTATTTTGAGAATGAGAAACGTACCGATGCTCTAGATACGTCTGTGCCAATACCTCTTAAAACATGAGAACCTTGATTGCTACCACTACTACATGCACTGCCACCACTTGCAGCTATACCAGATATATCTAAATTAAATAATAGCATTTCTGCATCAGGATGCGCAGGGAAACGACAATTCAACACGGTATATAAGCTGTTGTCACCCGTTTCTCCATTAAATTCAATACCTGGAATAGTTTTTTCCAGTTGTTCTTTCATATAGTTTTTCAATCCTTGAATATGAGAAATATGTTCATCTATTTCAGAATAGCAAATTTCAAGAGCCTTAGCCAAGCCTATAATTCCTTGAGTATTTTCAGTACCGCCTCGCATATTCCGTTCTTGTGCACCTCCATGAATCATTGGTTGAATTTTAATTCCATGATTTACATATAAAAAACCAACCCCTTTGGGTCCATGAAATTTATGAGCAGCGCATGTAACAAAATGAACCTTTATTTTTTGTAAATCCATAGGGTAATGCCCCATCGTTTGTACGGTATCGCTATGAAAAATAGCATCATATTTGGCGCAAAGTTCGCCTACTTGCTCGAGTGGTAATAATGTTCCGATTTCATTATTGGCGTGCATTAAAGACACAAAGCTTCTTTCGTTAGATTTTAATAATTCTTCAAGGTGCTTTAAGTCCACGTTACCTTTATGATCTACCTTTACCCAACTTAATTTGATTTTCCCTTCTTTTTCAAGAACTTGTAAGGTGTGCTCAACGGCATGGTGTTCAATTTTAGTTGTAATGGCATGCTTGATTCCTAATGAGTGAATACTTTGATTGATAGCCATATTATCGGCTTCCGTACCACCTGAAGTAAAAAATATTTCTGCCGGACTAACGTTCAGTAACTTAGAAACTGTTTTACGGGCTACTTCAATGGCCGAACGTGTTTTTCGTCCGAAAGCATGAATGGACGACGGATTACCATAATCTTCTCTCATGTATGGCAGCATGGCATCCAACACTTTCTCATCTAATTTTGTGGTGGCCGCGTTATCTAAGTATACTTTCATTCGTAGTTTTATTGTTGGTTGTTCACCAAATATGAAATCAATTTTTAATTATTTCTTTAATGTCGGTGATTATTTTTCTTGCTAAAGCATCAGCAGTGCTTACGCTTTCACTTTCACTATAAATTCTAATAATAGGTTCAGTATTTGATTTTCTTAAATGAACCCATTCTTTATTAAATTCTATTTTAACACCATCAACTGTATTAACAGGCTGTTTGGCATATTTATCTTTGATACTAATAAGTACTTTATCGACATCTATTTCAGGTGTAAGCTCAATTTTATTTTTTGATATATAATAATTAGGATATGATTTTCTTAACATCGAAGCAGATTTACCAAATTTAGCTAAATGAGTTAAAAAAATGGCAATACCAACTAAAGCATCTCTACCGTAATGTAATTCTGGTAAAATAACACCTCCATTACCTTCACCACCAATAATGGCATTGGTTGATTTCATCATGTTTACGACGTTAACCTCTCCTACAGCGGATGCAGAATAAGTACCTCCCATTTTCTCTGTCACATCTCTTAATGCGCGAGTAGAAGAAAGATTAGAAACCGTATTTCCTCCATGATGGTGTTTTAATACAGCGTCTGAAACAGCTACCAGTGTATACTCTTCACCAAACATTTCTCCGTCTTCGCAAACCAAAGCTAGTCTATCAACATCCGGATCAACACTTATTCCTACATGCGATTTTGTTTTTAAAACAGCCGTTGATAAATCTTTTAAATGTTCAGGTAAAGGCTCCGGATTATGAGCAAATTGTCCGGTTGGTTCGCAGTGAATTTTGTGAATTTTTTGAACGCCCAAAGCTTCTAGTAACATAGGGATAACAATACCTCCACTGGAATTGACGGCATCTACAGCCACCGAAAAATTCGCTTTAGCTATAGCATCTACATCAACGTAAGGTAATTTTAACACCTTATCAATATGAATTTGTAATAAGTCCGCACGTTGCTCGTAAATCCCTAATTGATTAACTTCTGCATAATTAAACTGTTCGTTTTCAGCCAATTCCAGAATGTATTTCCCTTCGTTATCATTAATGAATTCTCCTTTATGATTTAGTAACTTGAGCGCGTTCCATTGTTTTGGATTGTGACTTGCTGTTAAAATAATACCTCCTTGAGCATTGAGTTCAGTAACAGCTATTTCAACAGTTGGAGTTGTACTTAATCCTAAGTCAACCACATGAATACCTAAGCCTATCAAGGTACCGCAAACGATGTTGTTTACCATTTCACCTGATAATCTAGCATCACGCCCAATTACCACTTTTGTTTTTTGTCCAGGAGCTAAGACCGTGGTTTGTTCTAACAGCCAACTTCCATAAGCAGATGTGAATTTAACAATATCTAATGGGCTTAATCCATTACCCGGTTTACCACCAATGGTACCTCTTATTCCTGAAATGCTTTTAATTAAAGTCACGGTAATCAATTTTATAAATCAAACAAATATACCATTACCATTTAGTCTAAAATCAACTATTTTTCTACAAAATACAATTATGATTGTTAAAAATTAACGGTCGAATTGTGTTTTTTAACCTTAAATTTGTCATTAGTAATGAAATTATTCCAATGAGCGAATTTGAAGGAGACCGACCAAACAATCAGGATTTCGAAAAAAATTTAAAGAAATTTGAGGAAATGCTTTCTTCAGGTGACCACTATTTTTTTGACGCAGATGAATTGGAAGAAATTATAGACTATTATATGCAATGGTTTAATATGGATTTAGCTAAAAAAGCCATTGATTTTGCGTTAGACCATTATCCGTATTCATCATCTTTAAAAATCAAATTAGCCCAGTATTTGTCTTCTCAACACAAAACACAGGAGGCTCTTCATATACTTAATGAGATTGAACAGGCAGAAAGTAATAATAGTGAGTTATATATGACACGCGGTTATATATATAGTCAAATAGGATTAGCGGAGAAAGCCATTGAGAATTATAAAAAAGCACTTCCTTTATCAGAATTTAAAGATGAAATTTATATTGCCATTGGGATAGAGTTTATTAATGATAGCAAGGCGGACGATGCGTCTTATTATTTCAAGAAAGCTATTGCTGAAAATGCCGATAATGATGTGGCGCTTAATGAATTATCTTTATGTTATGAACTAAATGGCAAAAGCGAAGAAGCAATTTCATTTTACGAGAATTACATTGAAGAAAAACCTTACAATCATTTTGCTTGGTTTAATTTAGGCATTAGTTATAACCGACTAAATTTATTTGAAAAAGCCATAGATGCATACGATTACGCCATTGCTATTAACGAAACTTTTTCATCTGCCTACTTTAATAAAGCTAATTCTTTGGCTCAATTAGAAAAATATACTGAAGCCATAGAGGTTTATCGAGAAACGTTTAAGCATGAAGAACCAGATGCAGGAACCTACTATTATATAGGTGAATGTTACGAAAATTTAAATCAATACGAAGAGGCTTTAGTGAATTATAACAGAGCCATTAAACTCGATGCCGCTTACGGGGATGCATGGTTGGGAGTTGGTGTCGTTCTCGAACATCAAAATAGAATAACAGAAAGTATTCACTATATCAAAAAAGCGATTGAAATCAATCCAAATATGCCAGAGTATTGGTATGTTTTTGGTGATGTGCAACATAAACTTGGTTTTTTAGAAGAAGCCGCTTCTGCTTATCAAAGAGTCATAGAGTTAGGATATGAAGAATTTGATATTTATTTAGATTTTGCCAAACTATTATACGATGGCGGATATTTTAAAGATTGTGAGAAAATTTTATCGGAAGGAATACAATTATACCCTGATGCTGTTGAACTATATTATAGGATGAGTGGCTTACAGATGGAGTTGGGCAAAAAACAAGAAGGCATGGTTTTTTTAGAAAATGCACTTGAAATGAATTATGAAAAACATACGGAATTGCTCGAATATTTGCCTGTTTTAGAACACGATACGGCCGTTATGCAACTAATTCATTCATTTAAAAAATAACCCGCTAACATTTTGGCAATTATTAAAAATAAAACAAACAAATCATTCGCTCACAAAATCATGTAATATCAATCATTTTGTGTAATGTGCCTATCTATACTGTTGAGATTCTTATATTTGCATGCTTCATAAAAAACTAAATTATATAAGTACTAGTCATTATGCCAAACTATAATATCAACTTATCACATATTCCGGAACGTTCAGAAAGACCCAGAACCAAAGGATTAACGATGGTTATGGATAAAGGGATTTCATTACGCCATGCCGAAGATTTTGTAGAAAGTTATGGAGATTATGTTGATTTCGTAAAATTAGGCTTTGGAACATCGGTTGTGTCCAAAAACGTAAAGGAAAAAATTAAGCTGTATCAAAAAGCCGGAATTAAAACCTATTTGGGAGGTACTTTATTTGAAGCTTTTGTTGCCAGAGGAAAATTTGATGAATATCAAAAATTCATTGAATCTTATGGTTTAGATACCGCTGAAGTTTCAGACGGAAGTATTAATATGGAACACGAAAGCAAATGTAAATACATTAATTTGTTGTCTAAAAACTTTACCGTACTATCTGAAGTAGGCTCAAAAGAGGAAGGGATTATCATTCATCCGGCCAAATGGACTACTATGATGAAAGCAGAGTTGGAAGCGGGATCGTTTAAGGTGATTGCTGAAGCCCGAGAAAGCGGAACTGTAGGCATATTTCATAAAAACGGGAGCGCTCATTCGATGCTGATTTCTCGGATAACGAGTAAAATTAATGTGGATGATATTATTTGGGAAACTCCTCAAAAATCTCAGCAAGTTTATTTCATTAATTTATTTGGGGCTAATGTGAATGTTGGTAATATAAGCGTAGATGATGTGATTCCATTGGAAACATTGCGAATAGGATTAAGAGGGGATACCTTTTTTAATTATTTACCCGAAGACACTAAAGACAAAATATTTTAAAAACAGAATACGAGTAGTTACTAATATGCGAGTCAAAACTAATTATATGCAGATTAGTATTTTCGCTTAAAATTCGTAACCATACAATTAAACATAAATATTATGAAATAGCCATGTGCTTCGCGCACAAACACAAATGAAGATACATGGCGTATACCATATGACAACTAAAAAGCAATAATAATCTACATATGAAAGAAATAACAGTACAAGAGTTAAAACAATTAATCGACGAAAAAAAAGATTTCCAATTAATTGACGTTCGCGAAGAATATGAGTTTGATGAAGCGAATATTAAAGGTGAATTAATTCCAATGGGTGAGGTCATTGAAAATGCAGAGAAAATCTCTAAAGACAAACAAGTGGTTATTCATTGCCGAAGCGGAAAAAGAAGCGCTACTGTAATTAATGCACTAGAGAGTCAATTTGGATTTACAAATTTGTATAATCTTAGGGGTGGTATTTTAGCGTATATCGACGAGATAGGATTGTAATTATTAATTATTTTGAGTTTTAAACTTCCAATTAGCGAAAAAACTAGAAACTTTTAAAACTTAACAACAACCAGTGTATGATAGAATTATTTAAACACATATTACATCTCGATTTCGATTGGTTATTTGCTAATTTTGGCACAGCAATTTACATCGTATTATTTTTAGTTATTTTTATAGAAACAGGTTTGGTAGCTATGCCTTTTTTACCTGGAGATTCTTTGTTATTTACCGCTGGATTATTTGCAAGAACAGGGCATTTAAATATGTCATACTTACTAATCTTGTTATTTATAGCAGCGGTTTTGGGAGATAATTGTAATTATTGGATAGGTAGAAAAATAGGAGTCAAAATTTTCGATCTTAAACTAAAAGGTAGAGTATTAGTAAAAAAAGAATACTTGGATAAAACACATGTGTTTTTTGAAAAATACGGAACAAAAGCAATCATTATGGCTCGTTTCGTGCCATTTGTAAGAACTTTTGCACCTTTTGCAGCGGGTATTGGCGAAATGAATTACAAAAAATATGTGCTGTTTGATATATTAGGTGGCGCCTTATGGATTGGAAGTTTAACTACAGCGGGCTATGTGTTGGGTGAAGTTGAATTTATACGAAAACACATTGATTTGGTATGTTTAGGAATTATTGGAATATCCGTTCTACCAATTCTATTAACACTAGTACAGAAAAAATTAGGAGCTAAACAGGATTAAAACATTATTAAATGGCATCTAAAGAACAAGTAAAAGAGTATTACGATACGTTTAAAGAACATCAAAAACAATTGGGAATTAATATTCGCCACCGTACTATTTTTAAAAATTTGAAACAAGCTGGTTTAAAACCAACTTCGAATGTTTTAGAAATTGGTTGTGGAATTGGCACAGTGAGCCATCTTATTTTAAAATATATTTCAGAAGGAAGTTTTGTTGGTTTAGACATTAGTTCTGAAAGTATCGAGATGGCTAAAAAACGAAATGCTTTTCATCCAAAAGCGGAGTTTTTAGTGAATGATATGAGTAATTTTACTCATAAAACTAAGTTTGATTTCGTTGTATTTCCTGATGTATTGGAGCATATACCTGTTGAACAACATGCCAATATTTTTAAAACAATTTCAGATCTAACAACACCCAATGCGGTCGTTTTAATCAATATTCCTGAGCCTAATTATTTAGATTGGGTGCGCGCTAATGAACCTCATAAACTTCAAATTATAGATCAGTCATTATCGATGCAGGATTTGTTAAACAATGCCTATCCTTTCGGATTTAAATTATCTTCGATGCAACCATATTCACTACATTTTAATGTGAATGATTATTTAGCAATCGTAATGAAAAAAAACATGG
Source organism: Chitinophaga pinensis (assembly GCA_945860225.1). Taxonomy (GTDB): domain Bacteria; phylum Bacteroidota; class Bacteroidia; order B-17B0; family Aurantibacillaceae; genus UBA4416. Next base: position 60,319 of record CAMAPT010000012.1, read on the forward strand.
CGGTTAAAGATGTGCAATTAAAAAATGTGGTAGTTCGTGCTATCGAAAATACAAAAAGCAAGTTGGGATAAACTAACAGGTGAAAACTAAGGTATTATATTTTCATACAGGTAAGTCTTCATTTGTTGTAAAAGATATCGAGATTTTAAAAATCAACTATCAGGTAGTTGATTTTTTATTTGATACAAGTAACAAAAAACGATATTGGTTACAAATAGTTAGACAGTTGTATTTTATATTTTCCAATATTTTTTCAGCAAAACTAATTGTTTGTCAATTTGCCGGACATCATTCTTTTTTTCCGATTTTATTTTCAAGATTTTTTCTCAAAAAATCAGTAGTAGTTGCAGGTGGAACAGATTGTGTAGCTTTCCCTTCCATTCAATATGGCAATTTTAACAACCGTTTTTTATCGTTGACAACAACTTTTTCATTAAAATCATGTGATTTGATTTTACCAGTGCATCAAACATTGGTAGAGTATGATTATACCTATCAAGCCAACGATTACAAAAAACAAGGCTATCAGTTTTTTGTACCCACTATCAAAACTCCTTATCAGGTAATACCTAACGGTTACGATGCTCAAAAATGGTTTTGCGATACAGAAAAAGAAAACAACTCATTTGTGACTATTGGCGCAGGATTAGATTCTCGGTTCGGTTTTAAATTAAAAGGCATCGATTTAATTTTTGAAATAGCGAAAAAGTTTCCTGATTGTATATTTTATATTTTAGGGGGTTCTGGCATTAATCATCAAGCTCCTTCAAATGTAAAATTGCTGGATAAAATTCCGAACCACGAATTGAGAGCGATTTTAAGCAAGATGCGTTTTTACTTGCAACTTTCCATGTCTGAAGGATTTCCAAATGCTTTATCAGAAGGGATGCTTTGTGAATGTGTTCCAATTGTATCAAACGTCGGCGGAATGCCTGATATGGTTTCGGATAATGGATTTATTCTGCAACATAAAAATTTAACAGAACTTTATGAGGTTTTAGACAAGGCATTACATCATAATCATTTGGATCAAATAGGACAACAGGCTAGAAAACGAATTACTGAAAATTATACGTTCAGTAATCGAAAGGATAAATTATTGTCAGCCGTCAATCAATTAATGTAGGAGATTGTGGGAGTTATTAAGCGACAAGGCATAACCAATACGATAATTACTTATATAGGTATATTGATAGGTGCAATCAATATTGTTTTTATACAACCTAAATTACTAAGTCCTGAGGAGTTAGGCTTAACAAGATTATTGTATGATTTTGCATACATGATAGGGTTGATTGTTCCTCTTGGTTTGCCCAATATGATTGTTAAGTTTTTCCCTTTTTTTAAGGACAAAGCACGAAAAAATAATGGTTTTGCAGGCCTTATTTTAGCTGTTTTTTTGATAGGTTTTATAGTGTCTGCTATTTTTCTTCTGTTTTTTAAATCAAGTATCACGGCCAATTATCAAGATAAAGCAAGCTTGTTTGTGCAGTATTTTAGTTTTATAATTCCTTTTACGTTTATTGTTTCAGCTATTACGGTTACTACTGCCTATTGTCAGGCCTTGTTTAAGTCAACCATACCATCGTTTTTAAATGATATAGGATTAAGGTTAGGTACTGTAATGATTACGATACTCTATTTTAATCGTTGGATTTCATTAGATCAATATGTCTATTTATTTATTGGATTGTATGCTATAGAGCTGTTTATTATTTTAGGATATATTTTATATGTAGATTCTATTTCTATCATTCCTGACAAAAACATACTGAAACAACATCCTGTTTCAAAAATGATGAAATTTGGATTGTTATTATGTTTAGCTTCATTTGCCTCAATCGCTTTGCGTAAAATAGATGTATTGTTTTTAGGGACTAATTCACTTGAACTAGTAGCGGTTTACACGACGGCAATATTTATAGCCTCTTTCATAGAAGTTCCGTTAGGTGCGCTAGAACGAATTAGTCATACCAAAATTGCTGATAATTTTGCGAAAGGCAACGACAACGAAATTCATAAAATATACGCTGAGTCGGTTAAATATCTACTTATTATAGGAGGACTTTTGTTTATAGGAATAAATACCTGTACAACCTATGTTTATCAAATAGGTCAACTGCCTAACTTATACATTCAGTGTTTAAATGTAGTATATATTGTTAGCATAGGTGCATTAATTAATATTTCAACTGGCATCAATTCTGCTATCATGTTTTATTCTAAACATTATGTTTTAGGAACCCTTTTATTGTTAGGGACATTGCTACTGACGGTTATTTTAAACGTTGTTTTAATTCCAATTTATGGTATTTATGGAGCAGCCATTGCATCTGCGGCAGGTTCTTTAATTTATAATTTCGCTAAGTTTACTTTCATTTACTATAAGTTTAAATTTCAACCCTATAACAAAAAATCTTTATTGATTTTTATACTGATTATCGGGTGTACCCTACTCGGACAAATTTTACCAGATTGGAGTCAATATGCCATTATTAATCTTATCACCAAGGGTTCTATCATCACAGGTGTGTATGTACTTGCCCTTTATCAATTCAAATTATCACCCGAAATTTTTGAAATGTTGATGTCGAGATTTAATAAAGCTAAAAAATAAACTGTGAAAAAAGTTCTGATTATCACTTATTATTGGCCACCAGTTGGTGGAGCAGGCGTTCAGCGTTGGTTGAAATTTAGTAAATATTTTAGGAAATTTAATTGGGAACCGATTATCTATACGCCCTCAAATCCTGATTTTCCGATTTATGATGAGACACTTTTAAATGATATACCTGAAAATTTAACAGTACTTAAAACCCCAATTACAGAGCCCTACGATATGTATCGTAAAATTATGGGTAAGAAAAAAACGGAAACTGTTAATCAGGGATTTTTATCGGAGGGAAAAGAAAATAGCTTTTTACAATCTCTAATGATTTGGGTACGTGGTAATTTTTTTATTCCTGATGCCCGTAAGTTTTGGATTAAACCTTCTATTAACTATTTATCAGATTATCTTAAGCAGCATCATATTGATGCCGTAATAAGTACCGGTCCGCCTCATAGCATGCATTTAATTGCCCTAGGATTAAAACAACAATTCAATATACCTTGGATTGCAGATTTTAGAGATCCCTGGACGCAAATTGATTTTTATGACCAGTTAAAATTGTCTTCTTGGGCCGATGGTCAACATAAAAAATTAGAACAACAAGTGTTAACGAAAGCCAATAAAGTGGTAACTATTAGTCCAAGTTGTGGAAAGGATTTAGAAAAATTAGGCCGTCGAACCGTTGATGTGATTACCAATGGTTTTGATGCCGATGATTTTTTATTTGAGAAAAATAGTCAATTATTAGAAGGTTTTTTATTTCATCATATTGGGGCTCTAAATAAAGATAGAAATCCATATACATTATGGAAAGTATTAGGAGAATTGTGTCAAGATATTCCTGAACTGAAGAAGGATTTGATAATTAAATTTACCGGAAAAACAGATGCATTGGCTTTTGAAAGCCTCGAACAAAATGGTTTAATCGAAAATATTCAAAAAACAAATTATTTGCCTCATAATGAAGTCGTTAAATTAATGGCCCAATCGCCGATACTGCTGTTACCGCTTAACAATACACCCAATAATGCTGGTGTATTGTCGGGTAAATTATTTGAATATTTGGCAGCTAAACGGCCAATTTTTGGAATTGGGTTACCAAATGGCGATGCCTCTAAAATTTTAATGGAAACTCAAGCGGGGGTAATGGTAGATTTTGATGATTATGAAGGCACTAAGAATGCGGTTTTGGAATTATACGAGAAATTTAAAACCAATCAACTATTTGTGAATTCAACGTCTATTGATAATTATTCGCGAGAACAAGGTGCGCTAAGGTTTACAGAACTATTGAACGAAATGACTGCTTCTGTAAAATAGAAATATATTATCAACTTATCCTATTTTACTCCACGATGAACGGGTTTTTCCTTGATATTGGAGTTGTTGTAAGAGTAATTGATTTTCCGTTTCATTTAAATTTGGGTCTTCATTCAAGATAGTTTGAGCGGCAGTTCTAGCTAGTTGTAATATTTGTCCGTCTTGAGCCAGATCAGCAATTTTCAAATCCATCACACCACTTTGTTGTGTACCGTCTAAATCACCTGGGCCCCGCAATTTTAAATCTACTTCGCTAATCTCGAAACCATCGTTGGTTCGAACCATCGTTTCCATTCGTAATTTACTATCGGCACCTAGTTTATATGAGGTCATTAAAATACAGTACGATTTATCTGCCCCCCTTCCTACTCTTCCTCGCAATTGATGAAGTTGTGATAAACCAAAACGCTCAGCACTTTCAATCACCATCACCGAAGCATTAGGAATGTTAACTCCAACTTCTATAACTGTTGTGGCTACCATTATTTGTGTTTCGCGTTTAATAAAACGCTGCATTTCAAATTCTTTTTGTTGCGGAGTTAGTTTACCATGTACAATGCTAATTTGATAATGCGGTACTGGGAAATCATTGAGTAAAGCATCATAGCCTTTTTCTAGATTTTGGTAATCCATTTTTTCACTTTCCTGAATCAGAGGATACACAATGTAAACTTGTCGTCCGAGTTTAATTTGTTCTTTCATAAAACCAATTAACCTTAAACGTTGACTTTCCATAAAATGCATCGTGGTAATTGGTTTTCTTCCTGGAGGTAACTCATCAATCACAGAGGTATCAAGGTCTCCATAAAGTGTCATGGCTAAAGTTCTTGGAATGGGTGTTGCCGTCATAATTAGAACGTGCGGAGGTTGCGTATTTTTTTTGTGAAGTTTGGCTCTTTGTGCAACACCAAATCGATGTTGTTCATCTATGACTACCAAACCTAAATTTTTAAAAACTACGGCATCTTCAATTAAGGCATGTGTCCCAATTAAAATATGGATATTACCTGATTCCAAATTTTGATGCAACTCCCTTCTGGCTTTTGTTTTTGATGAGCCTGTTAGTATGGCCACATTAAGTTGTAAGGGTTTTACCAATTCTGAAATAGTTTCAAAATGCTGTTTTGCCAAAATTTCTGTGGGTGCCATTAAGCAAGATTGAAACTGATTGTCGATAGCTAGTAGCATACTCAATAGAGCTACTAAAGTTTTACCGCTTCCAACATCGCCTTGCACCAAACGACTCATTTGTTTACCAGAGCCCATATCAACCCTTATTTCTTTAACTACCCGTTTTTGCGCATTGGTTAATTCAAATGGTAGATGGTGCTTGTAAAAATTATTGAATATATCGCCAACCTTTTTAAATACAAAACCCTGAATAGCCTGATGACGAAACAAATTACTTCTTAATAACTTTAGCTGAACATAAAACAGCTCTTCAAATTTTAATCTAAATTTTGCTTTTTCAAGTAAAATTCTGGAATCAGGAAAATGGATTTGTTTTAACGCCTCTAAACGAGTTAATAAATTAAAATCTTTAATCAGGGTTTGGCTTAATGTCTCATTAATGGTTTGTTCATTCAATTGTAAAGTTAGTAACCTAAGGCATTTTCTAATCCCATTACTATCCAAATTTCTAAATTTTAGCTTTTCTGTACTATTATAAACAGATTGAAAAGTGGATTGACTGACTAATAATTCAGGGGTTACAAGTTCAATTTCAGGATGTGCCATATTAAATCGTCCCATAAACGATGAGGCTTTTCCGTAAACAATGTAATCGGTATGAGCTGTTAATTTTTCCGCCATCCATTTAGCACCCTGAAACCAAACTAACTCTATTATTCCCGAACTATCTCTAAATTTTGCTACTAAGCGCCTGGCGCGTTTATCTCCTACAAAATCTATTTCAACAATATGTCCTCTAAGTTGGTAATACGCTGAGTCTTCAATCACTTCTCTCACACTATGAAAATGCGTCCTGTCAACATACCTAAACGGATAATGGCTTAGTAAATCTTTATAGGTAAAAATAAACAATTCATTTTGCAATGCTTCAGCACGTTGAGGGCCGATGCCTTTAAGGTAACTGATAGGTGTATCTAAAAAAGAAGATTGCATCGGTGTAAAATTACTACACGACCGGTGTTAATACAATTTTGTTCCTTAGATTTATGAACAATCATTCTCCTTTATTTTTGTAACGTGAAAATCAGTTTATTCATTTTATTTTTAATTGCAACTGTTCAAGTAAAGTGCCAATGGTTAGATACCTTAGGGATTCTCTTAAACTCTCAGCCAAGCATTGATGCCAGATTGGAGTCGCGATACTCTTTTCTAAATCACAGCGCTACTGAAGTGAGTGGTATAAGATTAGGTTTAAGTTTTAAAAGAAAATTAAGAGCCGGAATTGGATATAGTTGGTTAGATACACCAGTTAGTGACAAAAAATTAATTAGGGATGCTTATGGTATTTCAAGAGTAACTGATGATTATTTGAAATTTGGATATGTATGTGCTTATGCAGATTTTGTGTTTCATAAAACCCAAAGGTGGCAATTGAGCGTGCCTATTCAGTTAGGTATAGGCTCATATTGGACCCAATACAACAATGGTTTAAAAATAATCGAATCTAGAAAACGATTATTATTGATATATGAACCCGGAATTACCATACAATTTAAAATAACCCGATGGTGCGGATTAGGAATGGATGTGTGTGGCCGATTGGCACTAAGAAATACTAAGTATGTGGGCGAAAAACTCAATTCTTTTGTATTAGCGCCTAAGTTTTTAATTTGGTTCGATCAGATTTTTTATATCATCGCTCCAAAATCAAAAATTACTCAAAAATTTGGACCGGCTTACTGGTAATGGCGTTTTAAATGCTACATTTTATAGTATTTCTCTACGCTTTAAATTTGTAATTTTACAATGATGAATGAGAATTTAGACCCCAACAACGAAAAATTAACGAATACCGACAGGGATTATGAAAAAGCCCTACGACCGGTTGAATTTAATGACTTTAGCGGTCAAGAATCGGTGGTGGATAATCTCCGTGTTTTTGTTCAGGCAGCTAAGCAACGCGAAGAAGCCTTAGATCATGTTTTGTTGCACGGGCCTCCGGGTCTTGGTAAAACAACATTAGCTCACATTATTTCAAATGATTTAGGAGTAAATTTGAAAGTAACCAGCGGACCTGTTTTGGATAAACCGGGAGATTTAGCGGGCTTATTAACAAATTTAGAGCCTTTTGATGTATTGTTTGTTGACGAGATTCATCGTTTAAGTCCAATCGTGGAAGAGTATTTATATTCAGCCATGGAGGATTATAAAATTGACATTATGATTGATAGCGGGCCAAATGCCAGAACGGTTCAAATCAAATTAAATCCGTTTACATTAGTGGGCGCTACTACACGCAGTGGTCTTTTAACTGCCCCCCTTCGTGCTCGTTTCGGAATTACTTCGAGGTTAAATTATTACGATAGCAAAGTATTAACTCATATAGTGCAGCGAAGTTCACAAATATTAGGCGTTGAAATAGCCGATGAAGCGGCCTATGAAATAGCTCGCAGAAGCAGAGGAACACCTCGTATTGCCAATGCACTTTTAAGGCGAGTTAGGGATTTCGCTCAAATAAAAGGAAATGGGAGCATCGATATTGAAATAGCATCTTATGGATTAAAGGCCTTAAATGTTGATAAAAATGGACTAGATGAAATGGATATCCGTATTCTTTCTGCCATCATTGACAAATTTAAAGGAGGACCTGTTGGTATCACCACTATTAGTACAGCTGTTGGCGAAGAGGCAGGAACGATTGAAGAGGTTTATGAACCATTTTTAATTCAAGAAGGGTATATGAGTCGCACACCGCGTGGCAGAGAGGCAACCGAAAAAGCCTACAAACATTTAGGAAAATCTTTCAGAGGCAGATTAGGTGGGTTATTTGAAGACTAACTTAATTAAATTGACGATAAGCATAGCATTGTTATTTTAAAATTTGTACCTTTATTTTCAATGAATTATTCGAATTATATTTCTATCAACTCAAACATTAGGTTTGGAAAACCGACCATCAATGGCACTAGAATTACAGTGTATGATGTATTGGGATGGTTAGCATCAGGCATGTCTATTGAACAAATTATTTCAGATTTCCCTGAACTCAATGAAGAGAAAATTAAAGCTTGTTTAGCTTTTGCTGCCGATAGAGAACATAAATTCAAAATTGCGTCATGACACGCTTGCTTTTAGATCAAAATCTTTCTTTCAAAATTACAAAAGGATTAAAGGATCTTTTCCCTGAAATTAAACATGTATCTGATTTGAAACTGAGTGGTTGCTCTGATATGGATATATGGAAGTATGACAAAATTCACGATTATTGTATCGTTACTTTTGATTCTGATTTTATTGACATTTCAGTGCTTAATGGATATCCTCCAAAAATCATTTGGTTAAGAATCGGCAACTCCTCAACATCAGCCGTAATACAAATGTTAAAAAATAATTACTCACTAATTATTAATTTTTTAACAAGTACTGAGAATGCCTATTTGGAAATAAATTAATCTTTTATCTCCAATGAACTCTAAAGAAGTAAACTCATCTATCATTAAACAAGAAGCAAAACGTTTAGGCTTTGATTTTTGTGGTATTTCTAAGGCAGAATTTTTAGAAGAAGAAGCGCCAAGATTAGAAGCTTGGTTGAATTCTAATAAACATGGCAAAATGGAATACATGGAAAATCATTTTGACAAAAGATTGAATCCAACGCTTTTGGTTGATGATGCCAAATCGGTGGTGTCACTTCTATATAATTACTATCCTAGTCAAACACAAAATACCGAAGCTCCAAAAATTTCAAAGTATGCGTATGGTAAGGATTACCATGAGGTGATAAAGGAAAAGTTAAATGAATTTCTGCATACACTCAAAGAAAAAATAGGAGATGTGAACGGAAGAGCATTTGTAGATAGTGCTCCGATTTTGGATAAAGCTTGGGCAAAAAAAAGTGGATTGGGTTGGATTGGAAAAAATGCTAATTTAATTAACAAACAACAAGGGTCCTTTTTTTTTATTGCCGAACTCATTATTGATCTTGAACTGGCTTATGATGGGCCTATCAAAGATTATTGCGGCACTTGTACCAGATGCATAGATGCCTGTCCTACCGAGGCTATTGTAGAGCCCTTTGTGGTAGATGGCAGTAAATGCATAAGTTATTTAACTATAGAATTGAAAGACGCCATACCCAATGAGTTTAAAGACAAGATGGATAATTGGGCTTTTGGATGCGATGTCTGTCAGGATGTGTGCCCATGGAACCGATTTAGCACCCCTCATAACGAAACACAATTCATTAATCAAACAGGCTTATTGAATTGGAATGCGAACGAATGGCATGAGCTAACAGAGGAAACATTTCAAATGATATTTCGGAAAAGCGCCTTAAAACGAACGAAATACAAAGGTTTGAAACGTAACCTAGAGTTTATAAAACCTATCCGATAGCTTACTTATTAAGGCCTAAATTTAGTTGCCATTTCCAAGCACTCAACATCATTTCATCCAAATTATATTTAGGATTCCAATTCAATTCTTTTTTTACTAAATCGTTGTTGGCATAAATACTGATAACATCTCCCGCTCTTCGTCCACCAACTTCGTAATTCAGTTTTTGTTGAGTCATTTTTTCAAACGAATGAATGGCCTCTAAAACACTGACGCCATTTCCAGTTCCTAAATTAAAAACAGAGGTTGCTTGTTTTTGCTGGTCATCAATCAAATAATTTAATGCTTTGACATGCGCATCAGCAATATCGCTTACGTGTATGTAATCTCGTATGCAAGAACCGTCGCGCGTGTCATAGTCGCCACCAAACACGGTAAGTTTTGACAATATACCGGCTGCAGTTTGTGTAATGTACGGAACCAAATTATCCGGTTTACTTCTTGGATATTCGCCATTTAATCCGGTTGGATGAGCCCCTACGGGGTTAAAATACCTTAGTAATACCGATTTAAACGATGACTCACTTGTGGTAAAATTTTTCACAATATCCTCTCCCATTTGTTTCGTTTGTGCATACGGAGATTCTGCAGGGGCAAAAGGAGTTGATTCTGTAACCGGAAGTTCTTCTACATTTCCATATACCGAACAAGATGAAGAAAAAATAAAGTTAGGAATTTGTAATTGCTTACAGAGTTTCAAAATATTGATTAATGAACCTAAGTTATTATGGTAATACATTAATGGATCAGCTACCGATTGAGGAACCGATTTATAGGCCGCAAAATGAATGATACCAATTGGATTTTTAACCTTGCTTACGGCTAATTCAAGCGCTTCTAAATTACAAATATCAACATTTAAATTGACCACTTGTTTTCGGGTAATTGCTTCTATTCTATCAAATGTATCGGCTGAAGAGTTGGAAAAATTATCTATCGACACAATATTATAATCGGTTTGTTGCAATAACTCAATAATGGTATGCGAACCAATATAACCGGCCCCACCGGTAACAAGAATCGTTGATTTATTATGTTGTAACATATTTGTGATGGTAAAAATTAGTTGAACGAATCGTAAATTTGCTTGTATCTTTCGATACCTGTGTTTAATGAAAAATAGCGATGGGCGGCATTTACTGTATTTGCTTGGTATATGTGTCTATTTTTCATTAAATCAAAAATAGCTTCCTTATAATTATTATTGTTAAAATCCGAGACCAAAATACCACATTTCGACGCACGAATAACGGAATCAACATCACCCACGCCAGTGTTGGTAATTACCGGAATACCCATTGATAATAATTCGCCCATTTTTGTGGGAGAAGATGCTGATTTCGAAAAACTTGGTTTGATAAAAAACAAAGAAGCAGATGACAAAGCGATATAATAAGGCATGTCGGAGCGCGAGGCCGTGACAACAGATAAAGAATCGGCAGAAATCCCAATTTTTTCAGCTAAATCATAAATGTGTTGTTTATCATCTTTGGTGATAATTAAAAAATGTGCAGGAGTATGTTCTGTTAGTTCTTTAAAAAACTGTAACATTTCTTCGGCCATGTACCAAGTGCCTAAAGAACCTACATAACTTAATATAAATTGATTGCCGTACTGCGAAATTTTATTTTTGAATGTGATGAATCGATTTTCCTGAATGTTGTGTTTAGAAAAATAAGATAAATCGGCACAGCAAGGTATAACGGTTAATTTAGAACTACTAATTCCCAAATCCCAATCCATGATAATTTGTTTTCCTTTATGCGTTAACGACACAATCGCATCTGATTCGCGTATCATCGTTTTTTCCTTTTTTTTGAAGTAAGCGTACAAAAAAGAGTGTATTAGATTGGCTTTATTCCAAATACCACCTTCCAACCGTTCGTCGGCCCAAAAACCACGCATATCAAAAATAAAACCGGTTCCAAAACGTTTTTTGCAATCAAGTCCTATTAAACCGGCCAAATAGCTCCTGCAATGCAGAATAACATTGGAGCGTTGATGTTTAGGATAAGTTTGAATAAGTGCAATGGCCTGTTTTTTGAGTGCCAAAAAATTTTGAAATTGAGAAATAAAAGGTTTACCCGTTTCGTAAAAACAATATTTCCATAAAATATTGGCCTCTGCCAATTGTGCCTCAACGATTTGATGCTGGCTTTGCCAATTTTCTTTTTTTTCGGAACTGATAATTTGAACAGAATGACCCAAACGAGCCAAACCAATTAAATAAGGTAACACCTGCGACTGACCCAAAGGGTCAGTCATACCATCAATAGATATAAAAACAAATGTTTTGGTGTTTCCCATTAAGCAGAGTAAAAATAGTATTTTTTGTCATATTACTTTCTGCTTTATCGCAAATAACTTATAGGTTGTAATTTTTTATTGATAGCCAAACGTAGAATTTAATCATGTTTTTGATTTAAATGATATCCATACTATTTTTGTTAGAAAGTAATATAAAATGCTACAAAATATGGCCGTTTTTATTTTATTACTTTTTTAATTTTATATCTTATTCAGTTTTTTTATGGCACTAAGTTGGAACGAAATAAAAGATAGAGCATTACACTTCTCAAAAGAATGGGCGGACACTTCTAACGAAGAAGCAGATGCAAAACCATTTTTAGTGGAGTTCTTTAATGTATTTGGTATTAGCAGTAAACGAGTTTCAACATTTGAACATCGCGTAAAAAAGCTAGACGAAAAAGACGGCTATATTGATTTGCTTTGGAAAGGAACCATTTTAATAGAAATGAAAAGTCGAGGCAAAAATCTTGACAAAGCCTATCAACAAGCAAAAGATTATTTACACGGACTTAAACAACACGAACTACCTAAGTATATTTTAGTTTCAGATTTTGAAACTTTTAAACTACATGATTTAGAAGACAATTCCAATTTAGGAATTGAAAGCCCAAAAGTAATCGAATTTAAACTCAACGACCTTGTAAATAATGTTCAGCACTTTAGCTATATTTTAGGTTATCAAAAAAAGGTTTACAAAGAACAAGACCCTGCAAATATTAAAGCAGCGGAATTAATGGGTAAACTTCACGATAGACTTGAAGAAATTGGCTATACAGGTCATCCGTTGGAAGTTTACTTAGTTCGTATTTTATTTTGTTTGTTTGCCGAAGACACAACCATATTTAATAAGCAACAGTTTCAAGATTTTATCGAACAACGTACCAACGAAGATGGTAGCGACTTAGCGTCTAAAATTCAAGAGCTATTTCAAGTATTAAATACGCCAAAAGAAAATCGTTTTAAAAACCTTGATGAACAATTAGCGGAGTTTCCATACGTGAATGGAAAGCTATTTGAAGAAATATTGCCTATGGCAAGCTTCGATAGTAAAATGCGTCAATCATTATTGGAGTGTTGTTATATTGATTGGAGTAAAATATCTCCTGCCATATTTGGTTCAATGTTTCAAAGTGTCATGAATCCAAAAGAACGCAGAAACCTTGGCGCGCATTACACCAGCGAAACCAACATTTTAAAATTAATTAAACCTCTTTTCTTAGATGAACTTTGGAATGAGTTTGAAAGTATTAAAGACAACAAAAACAAACTCTCTGAATTTCATAAAAAATTAAGCACATTAAAATTTTTGGACCCTGCCTGTGGTTGTGGTAATTTCTTAGTTATTACTTATCGTGAATTACGTTTGTTAGAACTAGAAGTTTTGCGCGCAACACATAAATCAGGGCAAGGAGTTTTAGACGTTCGTGACATTATGTTGCTTGACGTTGATATGATGTGTGGTATTGAATACGAAGAGTTTCCTGCACGTATTGCCGAAGTAGCGATGTGGTTAATCGACCACCAAATGAATATGCTAATAAGCAATGAGTTTGGGCAATACTTTGTTCGTTTACCTTTGAAAAAAGCCGCGAAAATTATACATGGTAATGCATTGAAAATTAATTGGCATACTTTTGAAACCGAGGATACTTCTGTTAAAAAATTATATGCAGAGAATATTGAAATTGCTCAAATTATAAATGAATCAGAAGAAAGTTATAAATTAGAAATACATTCAAACAATGTTTCTTACAAAGGCATAAAAACACTACGTAAAGAAAGCGAACCAAAATACGATTACATTCTTGGAAATCCGCCATTCATAGGAAAGAAAGAACAAAAGCCCGAACAGAAAGCAGATATGGAAAAGGTATTTGCAAATATTAAAGGGACAGGAGTTTTAGATTATGTAACAGCTTGGTATATAAAGGCGGCACAATACATTCAAAACACAAATACTAAAGTTGCTTTTGTGTCTACAAATTCAATTGCACAGGGAGAACAAGTTGGTATTCTATGGACAATTCTATTTAATCACTATAAAATTAAAATTCATTTTGCCCATCAATCATTTAGTTGGAGTAACGAAGCAAAAGGAAAAGCAGCTGTTCATTGTGTAATTATTGGCTTCGCTAATTTTGACAAAAATAATAAAAGCATTTTTGAGTACGAAAATATAAAAGCTGAACCGCATGAAATTAAAGCAAAAAACATAAATCCTTTTTTATTGGAAGGAAAAGATATTACAGTAGAAAACAGAAAAACGCCAATCTGTAAAGTACCAGAAATAGTATATGGAAGTTTTGCTTTAGATGATGGAAATTATACTTTATCTGAGGAAGAGAGAAATGAAATTATTTTGGAAAATAAAAATTCTGAAAAATTAGTTAGACCATTTATTGGAGGTAGAGAATTACTCCACTCTGAGAAACGTTATTGTTTATGGCTTGCAGAAGCAGAACCAAACGAGATTAAAAGCAATTTAAAAATAAAAGACCGAGTTGAAGCTGTTAAAAAATGGCGTTCCAACAGCGATAGAGGTAATACAAAAAAACTTGCAGATACACCCACTCTATTTGCAGAGGTCCGTCAACCAAAAACAAATTATCTAGCATTTCCAACCGTTTCATCTGTTAACAGAAAATACATACCTATTGCTTTTCTTTCACCCGAAATAGTTGCATCGAATCAACTATATATTTTACCAAATGCAAATCTTTTTCATTTCGGAGTTTTAACATCATTGATGCATATGGCATGGGTGAAATACATTTGTGGTAGATTAAAAAGTGATTATAGATATTCTGCAAGTATAGTTTATAACAACTATCCATGGCCAGAAAATCCAAACGACAAACAAATTAAATCCATAGAAACAGCGGCACAAAAAGTTTTAGATACTAGGCTGCAATTTCCAAATAGTTCGCTCTCTGATTTATACGACCCATTAACAATGCCACCTGTGTTAGTAAAAGCACACAACGAATTAGATAAAGCCGTTGATTTAGCTTACCGTCCACAAGCCTTTACAAGTGAAGCAAACCGTATGGAGTTTTTATTTGAACTGTATGAAAAATACACAGCTGATTTATTTACTAAAGAGAAAGTGAAGAAGAAAAAGTAAAATGGATGAGGTCTTGAGTTTAATGGGCAAATTTGAAAAGGAAGTTTTTAAAGAAGTTCTTCCCTATTCAACATTTTTAAATGGCATTAACAGAGAAGGAAATGTTGGAGGATTTAATTATGATAATTTGTTTAAAAGCACAAACTACGAAGTTCCATTAAACCAATCATTTATTCATTTTACTACATTACAATCCTTAACTTCCATTTTAAATAACGGATATTTTAGGTTTTCCGAGTTTAATAATTTTGAAGATAAAGACGAAATACATTATGCAAAGTCAGTTTTTGATAATGATGAGTCGCTTAAAGCTAATCAACAGAAAATAGATGATGAAAAAGAATGCTGTTTTGCATTCTCAGCTTGTATAGCGTCAGAGCATACTTCTAAAAACACTTTTATGTGGGCAAACTATGCAAATAAAGGTCAGGGAGTTTGTATTCAGTTCAAATTGAACTATAACAAAACTTGCCATTTTTTACTTGGTAAAATGCAATATGGTAAAAAAGAACTAAAGCCCATTATAAAATTAAAAGAATTAGCTCAGTCATTTTACAATAAAAACAATGATTTTAGATATAGTCAATTCCCATTACGAATTCTTGAACTTTTAGCATTTCATAAATATGAACAATATAGAGAAGAAAGCGAAGTGAGAATGTTATTCAAGGTAGAAAAACAAAAATATGAAGATCATAATCACGAGGCTATTTATAAAGATATAAATCAAACTTATGATGTAAGGTACTTTTTTAAAACGTTTCTTACAGAAAGAAAATCTGTTTTAGGAATTGAATCAATTGAAATATTTAATGAATATTTTGAACACTACCATACATTTGAAATAGAAAAAATTACTTTAGGAAATAATATTTCAGATGAACAAAAACATTCAATAGTTCAATTACTTAAATTATTAAAAATCAAGTATCAATACAATTTCGATATTTTTCGTTTAGACAAAGAAAATGAAATTATCCCAATGGTTTGAATTCTGCAAAAGTGACAACAAGCCGTCTGATATTCCAAGAAATGCGGATAGAACATACAAAAACCAAGGATGGAAAGGTTGGTCTGATTTTTTAGGGACTAAAAAAGAGTAATTTTTAAAAAAATCATAACATGCTCTGAGGCTCATGTTGAATAAAGGGCATAAAAAAAGTTTAGTGAAAGTGTTTCACTAAACTTTTTTTTGATTTTAAAAAGAAAAAACCTTTTTACTAAATCGTGCAGATAATTAAGCTAACTTAACGTTTACAGCATTTAATCCTTTTTTACCTTCTTGTACGTCAAATACAACGTTATCGTTTTCACGAATTTCTTCTTCTAAACCAGTTGCGTGAACAAAGATTTCTTGACCGTTTTCTTCTTTAATAAATCCAAAGCCTTTTGCTTCATTGTAAAATTTTACTACTCCGTGTTTCATTTGTTTTGTTTTTTGTTGTTATTATTTATTTGTTATTAAGACCTTATCATCCTTGATCATAAAGCCATGCTTTTAAGAATATGGATGTTTTTTAATGACATCTATATCTTTTTTAATTAATTTTTGTATGCCTTTAAGGTATGGCAATTCTTCGTGACTACATAAAGAAATAGCTTCTCCACTCTCCCCTGCTCTACCTGTTCTACCTATTCTATGAACATAGGCTTCGGCTTGTTCCGGAATTTCGTAATTAATCACATGTGTTAATTTATCAACATCAATACCTCTTGATGCAATATCTGTAGCAACCAGTGCATTAATGGTACGATCTTTAAACCCTTTCAAGGCTTTCTCTCGGTTGTTTTGAGATTTATTACCATGAATAGCTTCTGCTTTAATCTTAAAACCATTTAAAGCCTTAGCTACCTTATCAGCCCCATGTTTAGTTCTGGTAAAAATTAACACATGATTAATTTTATTTTCTTCAATGATGAATTTTAATAAAGCAGGTTTTTTAGTTTTTTGAACAAAATAAACTTTCTGTTTAATTAAAGTGGCTGTAGATGAAACCGGATTAACGGCTACACTAACAGGATTCTTTAAAATCGTGTTAGCCAGTTTCATGATATTAGGCGCTGCTGTTGCCGAAAAAAACATCGTTTGTCTTTTAGCCGGTAACTTAGCTATTACTTTTTTCATGTCATTAATAAAGCCCATATCTAACATACGATCGGCTTCATCTAACACAAAATATTCTATTGAGCCCAACTTAACAATACCTTGTTGCATTAAATCTAATAGTCGGCCCGGAGTTGCAATTAATATATCAATACCAGTTTTAATAGCTACAACTTGATGAAACTGAGAAACACCTCCAAAAATAACAGCATGTTTAAATCCTAGGTTTTCGCCATATTCTTTAAAGTTATCGCTAATTTGAGTTGCTAATTCACGGGTTGGAGCCAAAATCAATGCTTTAATTTCGCGACGTTGATTTAATTTTTTATTAGCATTCAACAATTGCAAAATGGGCAATGCAAAGGCGGCCGTTTTTCCTGTACCGGTTTGTGCGCAACCAAAAATATCTTTTCCTTGTAAAATATGGGGTATGCTTTGTTGTTGTATCGGAGACGGTTCTTTGTATCCTTTTTTATCAAGTGCAGTAAGAAGCGGCTTAATAAGTTGTAATTCTGTAAATGTCATTAATCGTTTTTGTTATAAAATACTTTATTAAGAAAAATGTAAAGTATTCGATTTGCAATTGGCAATTTACAAGCGGATTGAACTACAGTCTTCATAAGAAGTTTTCAAATATAAACATATTATCAACAATAGCCTAATTTATTAATTTTTGTATCGTTCTTTTATTCGGTTTTAAAAATCGACTCAGCTTTAGGAGTCGAAGTAACAAGCAAAAAGAAAATAAAATGTAAAATTGAGTTATATAGTGAGTTCTAAATGGCAAAAAATAGGGCATTTTATGGAGAACGGCTTTTTAATTCATAATTTTCAGCTTAAAATTCAAATACATAGTGGATATAAAGCCCATTCTGGACCACTTCATCCTATCGAGCTTTAAAAAAGACTGATTTCAATCAGCTACATAATTTAAAATTAATGTTACATTCGTCATATAAACGACTTGAAGCACCTATTTTATTGAAGCACAAACACTTTTCAAACTATATAGGCATTAAAGCAAACCCATTGTAATACATTCCATTCCTGATTATGAAAATTAAACAACACGCCTTTAACAGCAAATCCGAAATCATTGAGGCGCTCAACCAGTTTGATGCCTCGGCTTACGATGTTCATTTTATTTTTGCCGATATCAGTTATTTAGCAGATAACGAAATAGGAAATCTCATCCAATCATCTTTCGAAAAATCTGTAATCATGGGTTGTTCTACGGCTGGTGAAATTGGTTTAAAAAAAATATCGGAAGGAACTTTCGTTATCACTTCGGTTAAACTCGAAAAATCAACCATCCGAAAAACTATTTTCAACCTCAATGAAGTGAGCGATTCTTTCTCTGCTGGGGAGCGTATTGCTAAAGATTTAATGGATAAAAACCTGAAACATGTATTTGTTTTATCTGATGGAGTGAATGTCAATGGAACTCGATTAATTGAAGGCATCAATTCAGTATTAGATTATACCATCAATGTATCGGGTGGATTAGCCGGAGATAATGGTAATTTTACAAAAACATACGTTGCTGATGGCAATAATCAGTTCATCCCTAATTGTGTTTCTGCTATTGGTTTTTATGGCGAACATATCACAACAAGTTCAGGTTCTTATGGCGGATGGGACAGTTTTGGCATTGATCGAATTGTGACCAAAAGTCATGAAAACATCGTTTATGAAATTGATGGAAAACCGGCTTTAGAGTTATACAAATCATATTTAGGAGATTTATCATCCGAATTGCCGGGTTCTGCGCTATTTTTCCCCTTGGAGATGAGAGACCATGAAGATGCTGAATTATTGGTAAGAACAATATTAGGCGTTAACGAGAAAGACAATAGTTTAACCTTTGCAGGCAATATACCGGAAGGAGCATTTGTGCGTTTAATGAAAACAAATGTAAACAGAGTAATTGATGGTGCTGAAAAAGCAGCAGATATTATTAAAAATTCAATGAATGAAAATCCAGAATTAGTGCTCATGGTAAGTTGTGTTGGTAGAAAATTAGTACTTAAACAACTTACTCAGGATGAAATAGAAGCCGTAACCGATTCATTTAACGAAGATGTGGTCTTCACAGGCTTTTATTCAAACGGTGAATTATCTAAACTAAAAGGGAACAATTTATGTAACCTTCACAATCAAACTATGACCTTAACGGCCATTTCTGAAATATGACGAAAAACAATTTTCATCGTTTATTAAAAAGACAAATCAAGGAACATTTTGGCAACCTTGATAATATTCCGCCTAACATTGAGCATTTTTTAGAGGCTATTAACCTAGCTTATAAAGATTATGATAAAGATATGTCTCAATTAGAGCATATTTTAAAACAAAGCTCTCAGGAACTATTTAAGGCGAATAAAGAATTGAATCTTTTAAATTCAGAAAATGAAAAAATTATTGAAGAAAAAACTAACCATTTAAAAAAAACCGCTTACAATCTTCAAAATGCCGAAAAAATTGCGGGTTTGGGTAATTTCAGTTGGAATATTTCAACAAACTCCATTGATTTATCTGAACAGATGATGGCGATGTGTGGATTAGATAATAACGGCCCAACCCTTCAAGAATTCATTCATGTATTTGATCATCCAGAGGCAATGACAAACGCTATGGATGTTGCCATCAAATCAAACACAAAATTCACATTAAATAACGTGCGTATTAAAAACGACCCACGTTATTTTATGATGGAAGGTGAAGTTCTCAATGAGTCTGATGAAAAAAACGATAAATTATTTTTAGGTATTCTACAGGATACAACTATCTCTAAAAACAAGGAAATAGAATTGAATGAATTATTGCAAACGCTCGAAAATTATAAAAAAGCGGTTGATTATGCCGGCATTGTTTCAAAGAGTGATAAGTTTGGAATGATTACATATGTCAATCAAAAATTTTCTGAAATAAGTGGCTATAAAGAACAGGAATTAATTGGCGCCAATCATAACGTTGTTAATTCAGGATACCACAACAAAGCGTTTTTCACTAATATGTGGAAAACTATCAGCTCTGGAGGAATATGGAAAGGAGTGATAAAAAATAAAAAGAAAGATGGTTCATTCTATTGGGTTGAATCGACCATTGTGCCTTTTTTCAAAAACGGCCATGTTCATGAATTTATTTCTATTCGATTCGACATTACTGAAAAAATATTTTTGCACCAAAAAGTTGAGGAACAAAAAACATTTTACGAAACTATTTTAAACAATATACCGGTTGATGTTGCCGTATTTAACAAACAACATCAATATTTATTTGTAAATCCAAATGCCGTTCATGCATCCTCTACTCGAGAATTTTTAATTGGGAAAGATGATTTTGATTATTGTAAACATTTTAATAAAAATATAGAAATAGCTGAAAAACGAAGAGATTTATTTAACGAAGTTACACTTCAACGAAAAAAAGCAGAGTTTACTGAGAAAATTGAAAAATCTGAGGGTAAATTTGCCTACAGTTTGAGAAGGTTTTCACCTGTATTTGATGCGAACAACGAGTTGATTTATTTAATTGGTTTTGGTATAGATATCACAGAGAAAACTGAACAGTCGATACAAATAGAAAAATCCTTAGAAGAAAAAGATGCCCTATTAGGTGAAATACACCATCGGGTAAAAAATAATTTAGCCTTGGTATTAGGTCTTATTGAGATGCAAATTTCGAAAATAGGAAATGAATCCTT
Organism: Chitinophaga pinensis; assembly: GCA_945860225.1. GTDB lineage: Bacteria > Bacteroidota > Bacteroidia > B-17B0 > Aurantibacillaceae > UBA4416. The sequence continues at coordinate 81,020 of CAMAPT010000012.1, forward strand.
AAAACATGAATTTCATGATGTTCAGCATCGTATATCAGCCATGGCCTTAATTCATGAAAAATTATATAAATCAAATAATTTCGCAAAAATAAATTTACAAGAGTACTTACAGGACCTCATCAAATTTTTAAATAATTTTTACAACAAAGGCAAAGACATCAAAATTCATTTTGACATGGATGAGATACTGGCCTCTACTAAAAAAGCTATACCAATTGCATTAATTGTAAATGAATTAATTACTAATTGCTGTAAATACGCATTTAAAGACACTAACCATGGAGAAATTCATGTCACACTAAAAAAGACCGATGAATATATCACATTATCGATTGCCGATAATGGCCCGGGTATACCCGATAACGTCGATTTAACAAAAACAAATTCACTTGGTTTCAAATTATTGAATATCTTTACGAAACAACTAAAAGGTATTTTAGAATACAGTAATAATTCAGGATTGTTAGTTTGCATAAAATTTAAAAATGAGCAAGAAAGTTTTAATAGTTGAAGATGAACAATTAGTTTCCTATTTAATGGAAAGCTACGTCAATAGCAGTGGCTGTTCTATCGTTATTGGAGCTGTTGATAATGGAGATGAGGCCATTGAAATTGCCAATAATGAACATCCTGATTTTATTTTAATGGATGTTCGTATTGAAGGTGATAAAGACGGTATTGAAACCGCTGAAATTATTAATCGATTCAGCAATGTTCCAATCATTTATACTTCAGGTAATTCGGATGAAAAAACCACCGAACGCGCTAAAAAAACAAACATGGTAGGTTTTTTAACAAAACCTATCAATAAAGAAGAATTGATAGCGTTACTCTGTAAAAAATACCCCTGTAGTTAACTTTTTTCAGAAATCAAATAATCATTATATTTGACCGATTGAAATCTAAATTCAACATATTTGTTTGTTTTATCCTCTTGGGAGTGGTGTCGTTTGCCGCCATACCGAAAGTTTATATCCATAACTTACTGGGGCATCACCATAACCTAGTGCAAATCACCTCAGACGATTCATTGCAAGAGTCGGATAATACCCAGGATTGTCATTTCGAAAAATTTGATACTCAGGTTTCCTATACCGAATTTAAATTTATACTCAACTTCCTTTTATTAAAAGAACCTCAACAAATGGTTTTCTTTTATAAAAGCAAATCCATTACCAAACTTCACCATTTCATTTCTCCATTAAGAGGCCCCCCTTTTTTAGCTTAGTTTATTGGTCTAATAAAATAAGTTATTAATCTCTTAAAAAACACAGATTTGAAATTTATACCCTTAGCGATTATTCGCTTTTACCAATATGCCATTTCACCTTTACTGAAACCATCATGCCGTTTCACGCCCTCTTGTTCGCAATATGGGATAGATGCGGTTAATAAATATGGGGCTTTTAAGGGAAGCTGGATGGCTTTAAAACGCATCTTTCGTTGCCATCCATGGGGAGGAAGCGGTTTCGATCCGGTAAACTAATTTCATTTATTTCAAACACCATTTTATTTATCATGAGAGAGCTCTTATGCCCTTACATAGCATTATTTTTAATAATCTTTGGTTTTGCAAACCATCCAATATTCGCCCAAAATAACAGCGACTATAACCTTGTAGGTCAAGTAATGGACTTAGATGATGGGAAAGAACTGGAAGGTACATTTGTTATCTTAAAAGAAAATAATGAAACTAAAATTACCAATCAGCATGGCAAATTCAACTTTGAACATCTTCATCAGGGCCCTTACACACTTATTGTACGCCATATTGGATGTCGAGACACACTCATTGTTGTAGATGTAAAAAAGAATACCAAATTAATTATCAAGCTGCCGCATAGTGCACTTGAACTTCAAAATGTTGATGTAATTGATAAGCAAACAGACATGCTTAAAACACAAACTACAGATGCTCTTGAATCCAAAGATTTAGATCGTACAAGAGGGCAATCGCTTGGAGAAGCTCTAAAATCAATTAATGGTGTAACAACCCTCAATACCGGTGGAACTATCTCCAAACCAATGATACATGGCATGCAAGGTTATCGGGTATTAATTTTAAACAACGGAATCAGGCAAGAAGGTCAGCAATGGGGCAACGAACACGCTCCTGAAATTGATCCCTTTGTTGCTCAAAAGCTATCGGTGATAAAAGGTGCTAATGCGGTACGCTACGGCAGCGATGCAATGGCTGGTGTTATTTTAGTGGAACCAAACGACTTGCCCGATACCGCATCAGTAACCGGTGAATTAAATTTAATTGGTATAACTAATGGGCAAACCGGTGTAGCTTCCGGAATTTTGCAAGGCAACTTCGACAAAATAAAGGGACTAAGTTGGAGGATACAAGGCACTTATAAAAAAGGAGGAACCATTAAAACTCCCAATTATTTTCTCAAAAATACCGGACTGCAAGAAATGAATGGCTCGTATGCGTTGGCATACCATCGAGAAAAATGGGGAATTGAAGGCTATTATTCTCAGTTTAACAGTAAAATTGGGATTTTTAGCGGAGCGCATATTGGCAATTTAACAGATTTACAGTTAGCCTTTAAAGCTTCAAAACCTCAAGATAGTTTAGCAACGTTTAGCTATGATATTGGGAGGCCTTACCAAGATATTTCTCACGAACTGATTAAAACAAAATTTCACTTTCATATAGCCCCTCGATGGGTCGCTAAACTTCAATATGCCTACCAATACAATATGCGGAAAGAATTTGATAAACATAAACCCTTAAATAATGTATTAGCGGCACTTAATAAACCTGAGCTCGATTACCGTATTACTTCGCAAACCATAGATATATTGATTGAACATTTGAATATCAAACTTTTCAGAGGTCAATTTGGAGGGAGTTACATGAATCAGAAAAATGTGTATTTAGGAAGATTTTTTATCCCAAACTACATAAACCACACTTGGGGTGTATTTGCTACCGAACGCTATGTAAAACAACATGTAGAACTAGAAGCAGGCATAAGATACGATCAAAAATCACTATCGTCATTTTACTATATCGGCAAAGATCTTATGAATCCAGAATTACAGTTTCAGAATTTTAGTTGGAACACCGGAGCAATTTTCAAACCAACCAAACAATTCAACATGTTTATCAATATAGGGTCTGCTTGGCGAGCCCCCGCACCTAATGAATTATACAGTAATGGTGTTCATCATGGTGTTGGCTCTATTGAGAGAGGGGATGCCAATTTAAAAGTAGAGCAAGTGTACAATATAACTTCAACTGCTTTGTATCAAAGTAAAAAAAACTTCATTGAAATAACAGCTTACCACAACCAATTTAGCAACTTCATTTACATGAATCCTGCCCCTCAACCCGAACTAACCATCAGAGGAGCTTATCCTGTGTTTAACTATAGTCAGGCAAACGCTCGCATAAGCGGCTTAGATACCAAACTACAAACACAATTTTTTAATCATATCGAATTGACTTACAAAGCCATGTTGTTGAGAGCTTGGAATGAAGACATACAAGACTATCTTATTTACATGCCATCCGACAGATATTCAGTCGACGCGAAAATATTTACCACTCTATCAAAAAAGCTACAGGACATGTACTTTCAAGCCAGCTATCAGTTTATTACCAAACAATGGCGGGTTCCTACTAATACTGATTTTGCACCACCACCAAATGAATATGGCCTTGTATCGGCAGAAATTGGAATGACTATTTATGCCGGTAAGCAACCAATTCAAATAAGTTTAACAGGTAATAATTTGATGAATACGGTTTACCGAGATTACTTAGACAGATTTAGATACTTTACTGATAGCCAGGGTCGAAATTTCACATTTAGACTAAAAATGCCTTTAACCATTTACGATAAAAAATAAATCAATTAATAACAAAATCAATAATCAAACAACTATGAAAACAACTATCAAAACCATTGCCATGGTAGCTGCAATAGCTCTGGCAGTAAGTGCATGTAAAAAAGATGATAAAGATGACATTAAACCAAACAATCCTGCACCCCCGGCTAACGAAAGCGAATTAATTACGACGATGAAAATTCAACTTCGCGACTCAACTAATCATTCGGATGCGGGGACATTTACCTTTAAAGATTTAGATGGTACCGGCGGAAATCCGGCGGCTTTTGGAGGCACAAATCAATCAGATTCGGTAATAACCATTCTTTCTAATCACGAATATAAGGCAACTATTTTATTATTAGATGAGACAAAAACACCCATAGATACTATTTCTAATGAAGTACTAGAAGAAGGTGCCGATCATTTATTCTTTTTTAATGGTTCAGCCCCAACTGGAACACCTTACAGTGTGTATTTATCTGGCAGTGGCACAACAATTAAATACTTAGACTTAGATGCCAACAATCGTGGAATTGGATTACAAACCTTATGGACAGCACCTTCTATGCAAATGGGGAAATCGGCTTTAACGATTGAACTAAAACATCAACCAGGAACCAAAGACGGTAGTCATACTAATAATGGTGAGACGGATATACAAGTACCATTTAAACTGAAAGTGAATTAAATCAAAAAAGACATTTATTTAATCGAATAAAAATTCTGTCTCTTTGAATTTTCGTATCGAAACTAAATTGGGACAACCTATGTTTAGAATATATTTGATTATAAATTAATTTAAGATAAGCCCTCATTAATGGGGCTTATCTTATTATAAAATATAATGGCAACAGGAGTGTGAATGCAATGAGAAGGGAGAAATCATTTATTAAAAAAACTACTAGATTTATAATAACGTTTATTTTATTTCAATCTTTTTAATCTCTAAAAGCTTTAATCCTTCTGTCTGCATAATATAAAACTCTCCCTCACAACAAGTGCCTTCCATTACGGTTCTAATTAATTTTTTCTGTCTATTGACAGACTGTATCCTAATTTTATCCCAGTCAATAACATTAATATATTTTTTATCCAATGGACTATATAAAAAATATTTAAAATAACAGCTTTTACCACAATAGCCTAATGGCAATGTAAAATCAAGATAACCGTCAAAATTAAAATCGGCAAATCTAATATTTATTTCTCCCAACGCATCTTCATCTTTAATACTATCAATGGTTTGCACTAAATCCTTTCCTTTATAAATTTTTAATTCGTTTATACCTCCAATGTACCTTTCTAAATTACTACTGTACGCATATTTTTCATTCCAATTAGACTTAAAGACTATACTATCCAAGTTAATTTCTTTTGTTTCTTTAGTAATAGTAATTTCTTTCAATAGTTCAAAGTCAACAAAATCCTTAAATTCTTCTTCAACTACTTCCTGGCTTTTTGCTCGCAATAAGGAGTCCTTTGTTGCTTGATTTTCGTCAGTTGAAGGCTTTGTATTTTCAGTAATACAAGCAGTAAAAGCAAAAACAATAGCAATAGGTATTAATAATATTTTTCTCATAGATAATAATTTGTGTAATAGCTTAGACTTAATCTGACACTGAGTCCCGAAGTGTTTAGTTTTATTTAGGCATTTCTCAAAAAATAATTTGGAGAAGAAGTGGTTGAATTTTGCTCAACCACTTTTTTATTTTTCGAGGTCAAACTATCCCTAGCAGGTTGCTCCTCAACAGAACCTGTTTCCGTTTCATTTGATGCCTCAAATTTAACACTTCTATCGATAAGTTCATCAAGTCTTTTTCATACAGCCAATGCGCATTGGCTATATATTTAAACCACCTCGGCCTTATCCACACCATTATACTGTATCGTTAAATAAGTAGGGTTCTCTATCAATTGTTGTTCTTTTGAGAATTGTTTAAAATCAAAACTCAATGGCAACATCACAAAACGGTACTTATGATGATTTAATTTTAAATCATGAATGAGTTTAGTTTTTTGTGCATATTCAATTTCTTCTAAAAACAAATTTTTAGGTTTCACTTTAAAATGCAAATAATAATCGACCGCTATCAATTGCTGCAATACGTCGTCGTTAGGAAAAACGTGTTTAGAATAACCTGATATAATTTCAAACACATCGGTGAGTGTGTATTTGTGAAAATCTTTTTTGGTACCGAAAAAATGCCCTAAGCCCAATAAAAAATCAAAAATACTATATTGAATGGTCACATATTTTAACGTATTAATTGCCTTTTTCCCATTCCAATAAATTTCAAGTGCATGTTCCAATTCAACGATTTGGTGCAACTGTTCTTTCGTTAAATAATTGCTTTCAATAATTTGATATGGGGGATTAGGATCAAACTTAAATCCGTGCTCCTGATGATTTTTTCTTACCGGAGTTCCTTTCAAAAACTTTAAAAAGCCCAACTGCATTTCGGGAGCAAATAACTTAAAAACTTCCTCTATACTAAACTTAATATCTTCCCAATAATCCAAGGCCATACCAACAATTAAATCTAAATGCATTTCAACTTTATAATCAAGTTGCTTAATAATGCTCTTTGTTTTTTCAAAACTCTGCTTTCGCTTTACCTCCAAATTGGCTTTTTGATTCACTGTTTGAATCCCTATTTCAAACCTAAATAAATGGGGCGGTACATAATCATGAATAAACTGGATAATATCGGGGTGCAAGATATCCGCTGTAATTTCAAACTGAAACACATTTCCCGGTCGATGATTTTCTAAAATGAATTTAAAAATATCAATCGTAAAATCTTTCTTAATGTTAAAGGTTCTGTCCAAAAATTTAATCACTCGACCGTGTTGCATCATAAATAATAAGGTCGACTTAATAGTATCATTAGGTAGATAACGTACCTTATTATCCAAACTTGCCAAACAAAATTCGCATTTATAAGGACAACCTCTCGATGTTTCGATGTAGAGTACTTTATTTGCTAACTCTTCCGGATTATCAAACCGATAAGGCATAGACCCTTTAAAGTTATTGACATCAAACATTGGTGCCATTTTATTTTCTATCACCTCTACCCCATTCTTCCAAACCAAACTCGAAACTGGTTGCATATTTGGATAAAACTCCAAAAACTCTTTGAAAGGGATTTCACCCTCACCTAAAATGATATAATCAACATGATCCAACGAAATAATATCCTCATATTCATAACTCACCTCAGGCCCGCCCAACAGTATTTTAACTGCCGGATTGATTTGTTTTATTTTTTCAGCGACTTCAAGTGTTTGCGTAATATTCCAGATATAACAACTAAATGCTACTACGTCATATTGACTTGAATAAAGAGCGACATCATCTTTACTTTCTTTTATATTAAACTCCTTCCAATCGAGTCCCTCATAGTGATGATTTAATTCATACAATATTCGTATGGCCAAATTGGTGTGTATATACTTAGCATTAAGAGTGGTGAGTAATATCTTCATGACATCATTTTTTAATCATTTAAAAATGAATTTACTTAAAAGCCAAAGGTATCATTTTGAAGAGATTTATATGGGCTAAATGTAAATTAGACCACTAATCAATACCAATTATTTTCAACATAAAAAAAGGAGGTATACACTGTATCCTCCTTTTAAAAGCATTTGAATTGGTAATTAGTTCTCTAATGGCAGGAAGCTATAATTCCGGCCGTAATCTAGCATTTGCTCCGTAAAACTATTAGGGTATTCTACCTTCACATTAGTTATTTTGCCATTTTCAATAACTGGAACTAATTTTGGTTGAATAAACCCTTGGTAAGGAGCTATTTCTAATTTTTTATAGCGTTCCAATACTTCTTTATGTAAAGCCAAATCGACTTTTACTCCGTAAGTTTCAATTAAATTTTTACCAGCTTTATAATCTCCTTGCGATTTAATGCGCTGCAATTCTCTCAGCAATTCACCAAACAAAGTTCTTAATTGCTGATAGTCATTAATCACAAAATATGTTTTTCCGTTTTCTACTTTTTTCTCAATCACATTTTGTGATTTACCTTTTTCAAAGGCCCAAGCAGATATCATTTGCCTATTACGCATGTGGGCTTCTTCAATATTATCACCTAATTTCAAACGGCATAACTGAACCATCAAGCCCTTGGTAATATATTCATCATAAGATGCTTTACCATATTCTAATGAAGGCATCACACCTAAATCAACCAACTTTTGATCCATTAAGTAATAAAGGGCCACTAAATCAGCTCTACCTTCTTCTAAAGCAGACGCATAATTTTTTAATGTTTCATGTGGCTGTCCTACGCCATCTTCAATTTTCCCGCTGGCATGACCAATGACCTCGTGCATGTCCGTATGTAATTTATCCGCTAAACCTGCGTAACTCAGTACATTATTTTTGATGGCATCATTGTAATAAAACTCATTTACGACGCTACCTCCAGCTGCTTTTTCATAAGCCTCTACGATATTTCCTAAATTAACCGATTTAGAACCATGCGTTTCGCGAATCCACTCATTATTTGGTAAATTAATTCCAATTGGCGTAGAAGGCGCAGCGTCTCCGCTTTCCATCACCGCATTAATGACCTTAGCAGAAATACCTTTTACGTCTTTCTTTTTATGCTGAGGCAATAAAGTAGAGTGGTCTTCAAACCATTGTGCATTCGCTCCAATGGTTGCTATTCTTTTAGATGCTTCAAAATCTCGAACAGAAACCACTGATTCGAAAGAACCTTTTTTACCTAACGGATCCTCATACACCTCTATAAACCCGTTAGTAACATCAATGGCACTTTCAGTATCTTTTACCCAAGCAATATTATAATCATCAAAATCTTTTAAAGATCCTGATTTATAGAATTGTACTAATTTTTCTAATGCCAATTTTTGTTGTGGATTTTCAGCCACAGTAATCGCTTTCTCTAACCAAAACACAATTTTTTCAATGGCCTGTGTGTACATCCCCCCTACTTTCCATACTTTTTCAGTTAAAACACCATTTTGTTTCACCAACTTACTATTTAAACCAAGCATCACAGGTGTTGTATCTGCTTTGTTGGTCATTTTTTCATAAAAAGCAACTGCTTCTTTCTGAGTTACTCCCTCATAAAAGTTAACAGCTGAATTGGTAATTAAATCTTTACTAGGGTCTAAATTAACTTTTTTAGGTGCAATAGCCGGATCAAAAATGATTGGTAATAATCGTGCAGAAAAATCTTTCACCGATTCGTTCGCGTTAAGTGGTAATTTACTGCTCTCTACCGAAGCAACTAATTGTTCAAAAAAGGCTTTTGAACATTCCGGTAAAATTTTCTCGCTGCCGTAATGGTGATGAATTCCGCGACTAAACCAAACTCTTTTTGCATACACCAAAAACTGTTTATATTCCTCGTCGTTCACATCACCTTTGTAACTTTCAGCAATGGCATCAATCGTTTTACGGATGGTTAAATTGTATTTATAGTTCTGATCCCATATAATATCTCTACCACACAAAGCCGCCTCCGACAAATAATACAACAATTCTTTTTGCTGAAGTGTTAACTCATCAAATCCCGGAATCTGATAACGCAATACTCTCAAATCTGCAAATTGTTCGCTCACGTATGCAAATTCTTCTGATGTTTGTTTCATGATGGTATCTTTTTGAATCGCTATTTCAGGCGAATTAAAATCTGTTTGATTTGACTTACATGAACTAAGTGCTAAAACTACTGAAATAGGTAAAATAAGGTGTTTTGGAGTCATGATGGTTGTAATTTAGAGGTGCAAGATTAAGATTAAAATCGATGTTTTGCAAACGTTTTGGCTTTCTTTTTTAATAGCTATATTTGCAATCTGTGCCTCGTAAATTTCTGATAATTATCACGTTAATCTTCTTATTCTTTGGACTCAAAGGACAGTCTGTTAAACGTCATTTATTGTCTCCAAAATCATTATTTTTTCATAACCGAACTTTCGTTTATGGTTACGAAGAATTGTCAAATCAATTATGGTTCAAATGTTACTCGTTTAACAACCAACTAACCTTAAAAGATAGCTTAATATTTCCACTAGGCAAAAATCATGTAACTGATTTTCTTGAAACTTCAGTAGATACCTTACATGATGTTCTCAATTTTTATTTTCAATTGTCAAATCAAAAAAATTCGGTTAAACTTTTAAGATTAAACGACAGTTTAAAGCAAAAGGCTTTTATAGAAAATTATGATGCCAATCATGTCAATTCGTTGATGAGATTTGCGAATGAAAACTACCTATATGAACAAGACATGTATCTTATTAAAACCGTAACAGATACCTCAGGAAAACAGTTTTACCTAAATAAGTACCAAGTCATATCCATGACCAAAGCTTTCGAATACAAGGATGTTTGGCAATTTCCTTTCGACAGAAAATACATTCATCATGCTTCGGTCATTTTTGCGGATAAAAACATCGTTGTTGTTTATGTTAATATTTTTGACGGAACCAAAAAAGGCCAGTGGATATTACGCTTAAACTCAAAAACAGGTTCATTAATAAAAGGGGTAAAAATTGGTAACAAAAACGATACGCGCCATTTTTTAGTTTCAGGTTTACTTTACGATAAAACAAACAAACAACTTGACTTAACAGGTAGTATTTATGAAAATGGGGTCATTGATTTTAAAACAAATAATGGCAACTTTTCCAACCATGAAAAAAAGCACAAACTGTTTCTTGTATCCATAGATAGTTTAGGAGATATTATCGGGAGAAATGAAATGAGTTTACAACTTCCTGTAGCATTGCCCCAAAAGGGAAAAGCCACTTCATCGTATCATTTAAAAGTGAGAGAGTTTACGAAGCTATCCGACGGACAATTGGTAATTTGGGCTGATATTTTTGAACAAGTTAAACCGGCAACATTTAACTATTTCAGTTCTTGGGAGTTTAAATTATCACCAAACGAAACAAGCTATCAAATATACCCATCAACATTTTCAGTAAGCACCTCAGCAATAAGTAATTTTATTGGAGCCCAACAAACAGATTATTATGGAAAATGGTTACTAAGTAATATCAGTGATTACGACATTTTTAAATCCAAACCCACTTCCAATCATGTTGTTATAAAAACTGGTATCGATGACGGAAACCATTCTTTTTACATCCTAAAAAAAACGGATGTAACTTTAGGTAAAAAAACATACTATCACGTATTTGCCGGCAAAAAAGGTTTAGAATATACGATTCTCCTAACGGCAGCATCAGGTCAAGGCTCTAACCTTTATTTTTTTAACTCAACTCAGTACATCAGTTTTTTAACTAATCCAGAAAATACATTATTTGAATTAAAGATTAATAGGGTAAATTAATAGTAATCATCCATTCCTTTGGTTACTTTCAATTTTTAAATTTAACACGTGCTTCGTACAATTACTATACTATGTTGTTTATTCTCGTTTGAGTGCGAGGCGCAGTTTAAAATGGATACGTCCAAACGAGTCAATTATTTGGTAATCCCAGCTCTTTTTAAAACCCCCGAAACAGGCTGGGCTTATGGGGTCTCATCCTCTGCCAATTTTAAAACGTCCTTCAAAGATGATTCATTAACTAGAATATCTACAATCACAGCATTGGGTATTTTTTCTCAAAAAGAACAAAACATTCAAGCCATTGATGCCACCATTTACTTTCCGAAAGAAAAACACATTTTATACACACAAATTTCGCATAGCTATTTCCCAGATAATTTTTGGGGCATTGGTACTCATACTAGCCATACAAACATTGAACGATATGCTTTTGAGCAATTAATAGTAACCCCTCATATCAAAAGAAAAATTCTCAATCATTTATTTTTGGGGCTTTTAGCGGATTACCAAAATATTCTTAAAATTCAATACATCAAAGGTGGCGTGATGGATCAAACTAGCTTTGATGGTAAATTCAACTATACCATTATTGGATTAGGGTTAACAGCAAGTTACGACACAAGAAATTCGACCTTTTGGCCAACCAAAGGTTTTTTTGCACAAACCCAATATACTCATTACAACAAGACCATTACATCTGACTATAATTTCAACAAATGGACTGCAGAAGTTAGATTGTTTAAAAAAACATTTAATAAACAAATTATTGCGACACAACTATATCATTACTTAAGCATAGGAGAAACCCCTTTTCGCTCTATGGCCTCATTAGGTGGTGCCGGAAATTTAAGAGGTTTTTACCAAGGAAGATTCAGAGATAAATCGATGTATTCTGTCATTTTAGAATATAGAGCATACCTATTTTGGCGAATTAGCGCTTGTGTATTTACCGGAATAGGCGATGTTTACGAACACCCTAAAAACCTAAACACTTCAACTATCAAAAAAAGTATTGGTGGCGGACTTCGATTGTGTATTCTAGAAAAAGAAAATCTTAATTTACGATTCGATTATGGCTATTCAGATGTTTACAACAAGGGATTTTATTTTACGATAGGAGAATGTTTTTAGCTTCTTTTATTTAACACTGTTTAGTTCATAGTTTCTCGGGTTAAAACCTCAAGTTCTGCTTTACTGCATTAACTTTAAATCTTGAATAGTTTGAAAACCATTCGTTAATTACTAATCACTTTTTACTATGTCTAAAATTAAAATCGGAATTCTATTTGGTGGACAATCCAAGGAACGTGAAATCTCATTTGCAGGTGGAAGAACCGTTTACGATAATTTAAATAAATCTATTTTCGAGGCCATTCCATTATTTATTGATTCGTTTGGAAATTTTATATTGTTAGAATGGAATTTTGTTTACAAAGGAACCATTCGTGATTTCTACCCTCCGGTTGATTTTATTCCGGCCAGTAATACCGATTTTCAATATTATGCTGAAAATCTAGGCGCTTTATCCTCCAAACAGCAAGATGAATTAATTGAAAAAATAGGTAAAAAAATAGAAGTTCATGAATTAGCTTCTTTAATTGATTTCGCTTTTTTAGCCTTACATGGTCCTTATGGCGAGGATGGCAGGACACAAGGTTTACTAGAATATTTAAACATTCCTTACTCAGGTAGTGGTATTTTACCAAGTGCCATCGGAATCGATAAAAGTGTTCAAAAAAAATTAATGATTAATGCCGGTTTTAATAGTCCAAACTATTTTACCATTGATAGAAAAAATTGGCAAAACGATACGCCATCTATCATTTGGGAAAAAGCTAAATCGGAAATTGGATTCCCTATGGTGATTAAACCTGCTAATCAGGGTTCATCCATTGGCATTTCTATTTTCAACACGACTAACTTCGATGACTTTATTACCGCTGTAGAAAAAGCTTTTTTTACTAAACATATCACGTCTTTAGCATGGAATGCGTTATCGGAAAAAGAAAAAATAGAACTTGCCCGTAACTTATCTGATATCCGAGAAGGAATTGGAATGCCAATTAAAATTAATCCAATTAATTCAGATCAAAACAAACAGATGAATGCAACCATCTGTTATAACCAATACGATTTTATTTTTTTTATTGATAAAAACTGCTCAAGTTCAGAAGCCTTTTTATTAGAAGCTCTCGATGGAGAAAGTACAGTGATTATTGAAGGATTTATTGAAGGTAAAGAATTTTCTTGCATCGTATTAGAAGATACCGATTCAAATAATCAGCCCATTGCTTTACCACCAACCGAAATTAGAAAAGGAAAAGAATTATTTGATTACCGCAGTAAATATTTACCGGGTTTGTCACGTAAAATCACTCCGATTGAGGCTTCAGATGAACAAATACAAGCCATCCGTAAAGAATGTGAACGGTTATTTTCAGAATTATGTTTTGATGTATATGCTCGTATTGATGGATTTTTAAGCAAAGACGGTAAAGTATTCCTAAATGATCCAAATACAACCTCAGGAATGATGCCTTCTTCTTTTTTCTTTCATCAGGCTGCTGAAATTGGACTAACACCTTCGCAATTTTTAACCTATATCATCCGAGCATCTTTAAGCAAACGTATTAAAAACAGCAAAGGCGCCAATTTATACGAACCATTATTAAAAAGATTAGACCAATTTTTACATCAAGAAAAAAATGCTTCTAAAACTAAACTTCCGGTTGCTGTGGTATTAGGAGGCTATTCATCCGAAAGACATATTTCGGTAGAAAGTGGAAGAAATGTGTTTGAAAAATTAGCTTCCTCCGAAAAATATGCACCAATTCCGGTATTTTTAACAGGTAGCTCCGATAACCATTTATTATATCAAATACCGATTAATGCGTTATTGAAAGATAATGCGGATGATATCAAAGAAAAAATTCATCACTGGAACATTCATCCTGTTGTAAAAATCATTATCGAACAATGTAAAGTCATAACAGACAAATACGGTTCTTCTAACAACCTGATGCAACCTAAACAACTATCGTACTCTGATTTGGCAAAAACCGTCAAACAAGTATTTATTGCCTTGCATGGCAGACCAGGTGAAGACGGTGCGATTCAGGAACAATTGGAAAAAGTTGGCCTCACTTATAATGGATCCGGTAAAGAAAGTTCATCTATTACCATTGATAAATACAAAACCAACGAAATATTGCTTAAAAACGGATTTTTGGTTGCTAAGCATGGCCTAATTACAGTTGATGAATGGAAAAATAACAAAAAACATATTAGACATCAATTAGAATACGAATACACCTATCCACTAATTGCCAAACCCGTAGACGACGGTTGCAGTAGTGCGGTAAAAAAAATCAAAAATTTTGAGGAATTCGAAGCATTTTCAACCCTCATATTTAGAACAAACGAAGAATTTGATGCAAAAGCAGCAGAAACTCTTCATATTAAACCAAAAGAAGAATTCCCTCAAAAACAGGTAATATTAATTGAAGAACTAATCAGTAAACATAACGCAAAACATTTTCTTGAAATTACGGGAGGCATGTTAACTCACCTCAATGCTCAAGGCGAGATTGAATATGAGGTATTCGAAGCATCTGAAGCTTTGGCAGAAGGGGATATTTTAAGTTTAGAAGAAAAATTTCTTGCCGGACAAGGACAAAATATTACACCTGCCAGATATTCAAGAGATGTGCACGAAAGACAATTGATTTCCAATAAGGTGAAGGAAACATTAGGTGCTGCCGCTAAAGTTTTGAACGTTGTAGGATACTGCCGCATTGATGCATTTGTTAGAATCATGAATAACAACGAGGTTGAAGTTATTTTTATTGAAGTAAATTCTTTACCAGGAATGACTCCGGCTACTTGCATTTATCATCAAGCCGCCTTAAATGGATATAAACCATATAGTTTTATTGATAAAATTTTAGACTTTGGTTCTAAAAAAGCAAGCGCTGTTTTAACCCAATAAGTTTAATAATTATAAACAATTGCGTCATTACCCTAAAGTATTACCAATTAATGCTTTGCGAATTAATTAACCGATTATTAACTTTTTTTAAACAGTAAGTTAACCGCATGAAATAACTTTTGGTAAGGCAAAAATTACAAGTTCGTCTAAATAATTTAGATTATTTAGATGATAGGAGTTATTTTTACAAAAGAAACTATAATCCCGTTAATCATGTTTGATATTTTAAAGAGTTTTGAGAGTAAATTTGGTTCTTTAAAGAAAAAAGGGCTCAGAATTGAAGGGTTATCAATGATTGATCCTAAACGTAAAAAGCATGTGATTATGATTTCTAAGCCATTTTTATTTGATAATAGACAACTACCCAAATCTTATGAAGGGCTAGATATCAAATCTAAAATAGAAGGTTCTTTGCCTGAAGAATTTAAAATTGAAAAAGAAGCATTAAAAAAAGATTATTTGTGGGCGCCTAGTAAATTTGAAAAATACGTAGATCGTTGCTCAGATGACATTAAAAAACAATTTGGAAATCCAAATATGTCTCGAGAAGAAATGTTAGATGCTTTAGCATTTGGGAGTTTTGAAGAGCATAAACAAAAAACGTTAAACTTAATCAAGGAAGGTAAAATTCCGGCAGTTAATTAAAAAAGTAATTTAACTAGGGTTATATAAGGGTTAAATTTTTAAATTTCTTACAATCCTCTCAAAATTGAGAGGATTTTTTATTTGCTGTATACTATAACCTAAACATTGAACTCATGTTTTTGTTAATTAGGCTACTAAGTATTATAATCTCACTATTTTAAACGTTATATTTACCCCACTTTTTAAGGTGAGTCATATCATAGAAGACATAAAAGATCCTATCAGCAAACACATGGATGAATTTGAAATTAAATTCAAACAATCCATGAAAAGTAGCGTACCCTTACTAGATAAAATCACTAATTACATTGTAAAGCGAAAAGGGAAACAAATAAGACCAATGTTCGTTTTTTTAAGTGCCCAAAGCATCGGCACTATAAACGAGAGTACCTATAGAGCTGCCTCATTAATTGAATTACTTCACACGGCAACATTGGTGCACGATGATGTAGTAGATGATAGTAATGAAAGGCGTGGTTTTTTTAGTGTCAATGCATTATGGAAAAACAAAATTGCTGTTTTAATAGGCGATTTTTTATTATCTAGTGGGTTACTGTTATCGTTAGACAATAACGATTTTCATCTTTTAAAGATAGTGAGCGAAGCTGTTCGCGAAATGAGCGAAGGAGAATTATTGCAAATTGAAAAAGCAAGAAAATTAGATATTTCAGAAGAGATTTATTTCGAAATTATTACAAAAAAAACAGCCACGTTAATTGCCGCATGTTGTGCCGCCGGAGTTGCTTCTGTTACCGAAAATCAAAGTGCTATTCAACAATTCAAAGAATTTGGAATTAACACTGGGATTGCCTTCCAAATAAAAGATGATTTATTTGATTTTGGTGACGACACCTCTATTGGCAAACCTACGGGCATAGACATTAAGGAGAAAAAAATGACTCTCCCTTTAATCTATGCATTAAATAATAGCACTTGGCTCGAAAAGAGAAAAATCATTAATATCGTAAAAAACCATAATGATGACCCGAAAAAAGTTTCAGAAGTTATCGATTTTGTAATCAAAAAAGGCGGTATTCAATATGCCGAAAAAATTATGCATCAATACAAGAATAAAGCACTCAACTTATTAGATTCAATTCCGGATAGTCCTTCAAAACAAAGCTTAATTCAGTTAGTCAATTATTCTATAGAACGAAAAAAATAAAATGATGAAAAAAATCAACTTCATTCTATTACTCATTTTCTCTTGTCTAAATATACTGTTCGTTAATTGCAACGGTAATCATGAATCTGAAGCGCAGCAGCTTAAACAAGATTCTATTCAGAAAGCACAACTTAAACAAAAGCAAAACCCATATAGTAAATATTTAATCACACCACCAGATTCTGATTACACAGGCGATTATATCGACAAATATCCAAATGGTATTATTAAATTTAATGGTTTCTTCCGATTCGGTCAGCGTCATGGACAATGGATGGCCTTTTACGAAAATGGTCTTAAATGGAGCGAATGCTTTTACGATAAAGGCAAAAAACACGGCTCTACCATGGTTTATCATCCTAACGGTAAACTATTTTACTCGGGATGGTATAAAAATGATTTGAAAGATAGTTTGTGGTTATACTACGATACCACAGGTAAAGAAATTGACCGAAGAGCCTTTAGAAATGATATTGAAACAGGCTTAGTCAATTAATTTTTGTTTTTATAACTACATGATTTTTTAAAAATGAACAACCAACAATCAGCACTATTATTTGAGAAGGCAAAACAGTTTTTTCCCGGAGGCGTCAATTCACCCGTTCGTGCTTTCCGAAGCGTAGGAGGCATTCCGATTTTTATTGATAAAGGCAATGGCTCTCATGTTTGGGACG
The DNA here is from genome assembly GCA_945860225.1 of Chitinophaga pinensis. Taxonomy (GTDB): domain Bacteria; phylum Bacteroidota; class Bacteroidia; order B-17B0; family Aurantibacillaceae; genus UBA4416. Next base: position 98,684 of record CAMAPT010000012.1, read on the forward strand.
CTGATGGAAATAAATATATTGACTATTGTGCAAGTTGGGGTCCATTAATTTTAGGACATGCCAATAATAATGTGTTGAATGCCGTAGAAAAAACAATGCGGAATGGAACTTCATTTGGTGCGCCAACGCGATTAGAAAATGAATTAGCTGAACTAATTTTAACTTTCAATTCATATATTGAAAAAATACGATTTGTGAGCAGTGGTACAGAAGCTGTAATGAGTGCTATTCGTTTAGCAAGAGGTTATACGGGTAGAAATAAAATTTTAAAATTTGAAGGTTGCTATCATGGTCACTCTGATTCTTTATTAGTGAAAGCAGGGTCAGGATTAGTCACATTTGGAGAAACATCATCTGCAGGTGTACCAGAAAGTTTTGTTAAAGAAACGATTGTAGTCCCATTAAATAATAAAGCCGCTATTGAACAAGCCTTTGCTCAATTTAAGGATGAAATTGCTTGTGTCATTATTGAGCCAATTCCAGCTAACAATGGTTTATTGTTGCAGGAAAAAGAGTACCTACAATTTTTAAGAGACATTTGTACAAAAAATAATACCTTATTAATATTTGATGAAGTAATTAGTGGTTTTAGAATTTGTTTTTGTGGTGCTGCTGGTTATTATAACATAAAACCTGATATTATTACTTATGGTAAAATTATTGGTGGAGGCTTTCCTGTTGGAGCTTATGGAGCAAGTAAAGAAATTATGTCATCCATTTCTCCCGAAGGTAATGTTTACCAGGCTGGTACTTTAAGTGGAAATCCGGTTGCCATGACGGCTGGAATTGCACAATTAACAGAATGTTTAAAACCAAATTTTTACGCTGATTTAGAATCTAAAACACAATTATTGATTTCCGGATTAAAAAAGAATACCAAACATAATTTTACCATTTTTAGTATTGGTTCTATTTTTTGGTTGGCATTTACCGACAAAAAAGCTATCAGAAATGCTGAAGATATTGATCCGGATAGTATGAAACATTTTAAAATACTTTACCATGAGCTTTTGAAAAATGGCATATATATGGGGCCTTCCGGTTACGAAGTTGGTTTTATGAGTGAAGCCCATACTGAGGAGGATATTCAAAAAACTATTAAAGCATTTAATGTAGCATTTGAAATATTATAAATAAACAAGGGAGGCAAAAAGCCTCCCTTGTTTATTTTAATCCATTCATCCGTGAATTGTTATGATCTAACTTTTAACATTTGTGCCACCCGTTTATCTATCATAAAGGTGAAATCTTGCTCAGATAGTTGATTCAATGAAATCCAGCGCATAGACTGAGCGCCTTCTTTTTTTTCTGTAAAATCAAATGGAATTTCTGATATTTTAAAATCTAATGCATTGATTGCTTTAACGGTGTAATAAATACTGATTACCTGATGCTGATTACTAAACGCTGAATTGACAAAAAAATCGGTCGTATAGAAATGGTCAACAACTTCAATATCGAGATTCAACTCTTCTTTAAATTCTCTCACCACACAATCTATAGTTCCTTCACCAAATTCTAGCCCACCACCAGGCATTTTAGTAATATCCATGCCTTTAATGTGTTCATCAGAAACCAGCAACTGATCATCCAATATCAATAAACCGTAAACACGTACATTAAAAATACTCATGCTCTAAATTTAGATATTATTGATGGATAATCTTTCTAATTTATTTTTTACTTAAATGATTTAGATTCCCCGTTAATCCCAAGGTATGAACATTACCAGTTAAAGCATACTTAGAAAACGCGTAATCTAGTTGAATTTTAAAAACTTTGAGCCCGAATCCTAAACTCAATCCATTTGCTTTTTTCACTTCAGGCAATGCCATTTCCATGCCCTTTCTAAAATTATAGGCCATTCTTATAGTAAAATTTTTACTCATTAACATCTCTGTACCAATAGTTAAATGTCTTCCAAATTTATTAAAGCCGTTACTTATTCTTTCTCTACGAAGCTCCGTTTTTGTTTTAACAATCGGCTGATTTGTAAAAGGGTCTATCTCTTCGGATACATTTCTTGGATCATTATAGGTTAAATCCCATTTTAATAAATAATCATATTGAGCTATAATTCGGAATGGGGCTTTCGGAACTTTTTTACTCACACCAAATTGCACATTAGTCGGCAAATCATTCGTTGGGCTATTTTCAAAATAGGGTTTCCATTGTTTACCATAATTTTTTGCCACTAACGAAACCGTTAAATCTTTCTTATTGTGGTAAGTTAAACCTACGTCAATAGCATTTCCAAACGAATGATATATGTCATAATGCGAATAAATGGTTTTTAATGCAACTCCTAACGACAAAGTACTGTCTTTATCTAATGTTTTTGCAAACGACACATTCAGTGCATAATCAGCCGCACTAAACTGATTCGTTTCAAGGTTAAATTCATCTCTACCATCAAATTTACCATAATTAAAAAATTGCAGACCGATTCCTAATACGCCATGTTTTTTGATTTGATTCGCAAAAGAAACATTGCCATAACCTAAATCAGCCAAATAATTCACATAATTCATAGCCAACTGCCTTGAGCATCCTGTACTGAATAAAGCCGGATTACTATATCCAAGATTAACATCCTTATCCCAAATAGCTATCGACGCTCCTCCAAGAGCACAAGAACGAGCGGGAATAGGTAAATCTAAAAAGCTAAATGTACGCAAGCCTCCGATTTGGGAAAACATGCTTGTACAAATTGTCAAAAAAACACCAATCAATTTTTTGCTCAACATAATTATTCAAACGCTTTCAGATAGTTTTTATTGTGTAAAATCAGACGTGCTCATTTTAAAATTCAACCCATTTTCCAGATTTTGCAATTCATATAACTCACACATGATTTACAATAAAAATCTCTATAATTTTGTTTTTCTCAAATATCCTTTTAATATTGCAAGGCTTTTGTGTAAAAAAGCAAAGATTAAAGTATATTTATACAATTAAAAATGAAAAATGTTTTTTTATCAATTGTAAGCGTATATATCCAAAAAATTCAACTAAAACACATATAGCTAAAAAAACAGCCATGTTTTAATCGGCTCAAACGCATAAAATAATTATATACAAATGAAATCAATACAATTAATACTAATACTGTGTTTAATTCTTTCTTTCAAAGGATTTTCGCAAGACGGTGTTATTATTTTAGAAGGAAATTATCAAGGTAAAAATATTTATGTCCAAAACCCCTTTGGAAATGGTGGTATCGGATTTTGCGTTACAGAAGTATTGGTAAATGGTAATATCACTTCTGACGAAACTAACTCTAGTGCGTTTGAAATCGACTTCAAATTACATAAATTGGCTATTGGCGATCCGGTAGAAGTAAAAATAAAACACAAAGACGAGTGTAAACCCAAGGTGTTAAATCCTGAAGTATTGAAACCAAAAAGCACGTTTGAGATCATATCAATGACTATTGAAGCAGATGGAACATTGAAATGGGCTACTAAATCAGAAACAGGCAAATTAGCATTTGCTATTGAGCAATATAAATGGAATAAATGGTTAAAAGTTGGTGAAGTAGATGGAATTGGCACACCAACCACCAATAACTATAGTTTTAAAACAACCATTCATTCAGGAAAAAATCAATTCAGAGTTCGTCAAACAGACCATAATGGCCAGCCTAGATTATCCAAAACGGTAGAATTTACGTCTGATATTCTGGAAGTGACTTTTGCTCCTGTAAAGGTATCTAAGGTTATTAATTTTATAGTAGCCGATAAACCCTATGAAACCATGTATGAAATTTACGATCAGTATGGCGTGATGGTAAAAAAGGGCTTTGGTTCATCAATTGATGCTTCGAATTTAACAAAAGGTGGTTATTTTTTAAATTACGACAATAAGATGGGTGAATTCATCAAAAAATAGTCACTCTGATATAAAAATAAATGACGCCTCGAAACTTATTTTCGAGGCGTTTTTTAGTTAATTTAACCCTATTTTTGTCATATGTACACAATCAAAGTAAACAGGGAAAAAGAGTTTAAAACCGAAATATCCCAAAACAACAATCTTATTACTGGGACGATTAATCATGAATCGTTTTTAGGCAATATTATAGAAATCAGGAATGGAGTTTATCATTTGATAATGGACAATACCTCCTATAACTTAGAACTGATTAAACATATTCCTGAAGACAAAAAAATGATTGTAAAAGTTAACAATACTTCTTATACGGTTGAAGTAAAAGACAAATACGATGATTTATTACATTCCATGGGTCTTGATAATTTACTGGTCAAAAAAGTCAATGATATTAAGGCTCCAATGCCAGGCATGGTTCTCAATATATTAGTTTCAGAAGGGCAAGAGGTGAAAAAGGGAGATGCATTGATTGTACTCGAAGCTATGAAAATGGAAAATGTTCTCAAATCACCAACAGATGGTATCATAAAAAAAATTGCTATACAAAAAGGTACAGCTGTTGAAAAAAACCAACTACTTATACAATTTTAAAATATGAAATAGCCGTGTGCTTCGAGCACAAAAACAAATGAAGATACATGGCGTATAACATATGACAACTAAAAAATAATAAATAGCTACATATGAATGATAGAAGAGCTTTTTTGAAAAAAATTGGAATACTTGGGCTTTCAGGAATGGCAACAAGCATGGTTAGTAATGAACAATTACACATTCTAGAAACTCTTAATCCAGATATTAATCCATCTAATAGCTTTAAACTTCCTAATTTACCTTATGCCTATAATGCTCTAGAACCTTTTATTGACGAGCAAACAATGATTATTCACCATTCGAAGCATCATCAAGCATATGTTGACAAACTCAATAAAGCCATTGAACAAGTTAATGAACATTTTGATTTAGAAACAGCATTCAAATCTATCTCTTCAATGAATATCAGTATCCGTCATAATGGCGGCGGACATTACAACCATAGTTTATTTTGGCAATTGATGAGAAGCAATCCAAACTCCACAGAAAATAAATCATCAGGAAAATTGGCAGACGCTATCATTAAAGATTTCGCAACATATGATAATTTTAAAAAAGAATTTTCTGAAAAAGCCTCAAAAATTTTTGGTAGTGGCTGGTGTTGGTTAATTAAACAACAAGATGGCAACCTAAAAATTACAAGCACAGCCAACCAAGATAATCCATTAATGGATATTGCTCAAGACAAAGGAACTCCCATATTAGCTTTAGATATTTGGGAACATGCTTATTATTTAAAATACCAAAACAAACGTGCCGATTATATTGCCAACTGGTGGAATGTAGTAAATTGGGATAAGGCAGAAGAACTATTCATCAAAGCTTGATTCATTTAGATTGTAAGCTCACGTCTGCAAATTTTATAAAGTTATTTGCTATTTAAAAAAGCGGTAAACTACAATGAATTGGCCCTACCCTATTTAACCCTTATTTGTTTTCTATATCTCAACGTTTTTCGGTAAATTAGGCCCCTAAAATTTTTAATATGTTACGGACACATACTTGCGGCGAATTAAGATTAACAGACATTAATAAACAAGTTACGTTAAGTGGCTGGGTTCAAAAATCACGTAATCTGGGGGGGATGACCTTCATCGATTTAAGAGATCGTTATGGTATTACCCAACTTGCATTTAACGAAGATGTGAATAAAGAATTAAATGCTAAAGCCCGAAACGTGAGTCGTGAATACGTGATTCAAGTAACAGGAACCGTTATTGAACGCGAAAGTAAAAACAAAAATAATCCAACAGGAGAAATAGAAATACAGGTTACTCATTTTACTATTTTAAACGAAGCGCAAACACCTCCATTTACTATTGAAGATAATACAGATGGTGGGGATGAATTGCGAATGAAATACCGCTATTTAGATTTGCGTAGAAATGAGGTACGTAAAAACTTAGAGTTACGCCATCGTATGGCAATTGAGATTCGCAACTACCTAGATAAATTAAATTTTTTAGAAGTAGAGACTCCTGTGCTCATCAAATCTACTCCCGAAGGAGCGCGTGATTTTGTGGTACCAAGCCGTATGAATGCCGGACAATTTTACGCTCTTCCTCAATCGCCTCAAACCTTTAAGCAATTACTAATGGTTGGAGGATTTGACAGATACTATCAAATTGTAAAATGTTTCCGTGACGAAGATTTAAGAGCTGACAGACAACCTGAGTTTACACAAATAGACTGTGAAATGAGTTTTGTAGAACAAAAAGACATTTTAGAAACATTTGAAGGGTTGGTACGTCATTTGTTTAAAACGGTCAAAAATATCGATATGCCTCATGTTCCGCATATGACATACTCTGATGCCATGACATACTATGGAAATGATAAACCAGATACGCGTTTTGAAATGAAGTTTGTAAAAATGAATGATGTAGTAGCCGGCAAGAACTTCAAAGTATTTGACGATGCAGAATTAGTTGTTGCAATTTGTGCCAAAGGGGCTGCAGAATATACCCGCAAACAATTAGACGAATTAACTGAATGGGTAAAACGTCCTCAAATTGGAGCAACCGGATTGGTATATGCACGCCATAATCCTGATGGAACTATTAAATCAAGTGTAGATAAATTTTATGATGAAGAATCACTTAAAGCTTGGTCAGTTGCCTGCAACTCAGAACCTGGTGATTTAATATTAATATTAGCGGGAGCTGAAGAAAAAACGAGAAAAGCGATGAGTGAATTACGCTTAGAAATGGGCTCTCGTTTAGGTTTAAGAGATAAAACGAAATTTTCAGCTTTGTGGGTTATTGATTTTCCGTTGTTGGAATGGAATGATGGCGATCCAAATTTACTAGCTTCATTAGCCGGAAGATGGCATGCCAAGCATCATCCATTCACCTCCCCAAATCCTGAAGATATTGCATTACTTCAAACTAATCCGGGTGTCGTTCGCGCTAATGCCTATGACCTAGTTATTAACGGTGTAGAAGTAGGAGGTGGAAGTATTCGAATTCATAATAGAGATCTACAAGCTCAGATGTTTGAACTATTAGGATTTACAAAAGAAGAGGCTCAAAAGCAATTTGGATTCTTAATGAATGCTTTTGAATATGGAGCTCCTCCACATGGTGGACTTGCTTTCGGATTTGACAGACTTTGCTCTCTTTTTGGAGGCAGCGATAGCATCAGAGATTTCATTGCTTTTCCAAAAAATAATTCCGGTAGGGATGTTATGATTGACAGCCCCAGTGAAATTAGCGATGAGCAATTGAAAGAATTAAACATTTTATCTGTTATAGAAGCCAAATAGTTGATTGTTTTAGGTTGCATAGCTTTTTTAATTATTGGATTAATTCTTGGATTAATTGGAGGAGGAGGTTCAATTTTAGGAGTACCTGTGCTAGTTTATGTGATGAGATATAGTGCGAATGATGCCACTACTTATTCTCTATTTATCGTAGGTCTCACTTCTTTAATAGGGTCTGTTGCCTACCTAAAAAAAGGCGAAATTAGTATAGAAGCTCTACTCCAATTTGCCATTGCTTCATTAACCACGGTGTTCTGTGTTAGAAAATACCTTATGCCTGCTATTCCAGACATGCTTCATATTTATGAATTAGACTTTACTAAGCATATTTTGATTATGGTTCTGTTTTCTGTACTAATCTTGCTTTCATCTATCAGCATGATTAGAAAAAAGAAATACGACCGCATCCGAGAAATAAAATGGGATGAATTTTCAAAGAGCCCCATTGGAATTCCTTTTGTAATAATGATGGGCATTGTTGTTGGTTTTATTACCGGATTTGTAGGTGCGGGAGGAGGCTTTATTATTGTACCCGTATTAATGTTTTTTTTACGTTTACATTTCAAAAAAGCTATTGGTACATCTTTATCTATCATTGCTCTCAACTCCCTCATTGGCTTTGCCGGAAATATTGGACAGCAAGCTATCGACTGGCAAATGCTTTTAATTATTTCATTTATGTGTATTCTTGGAATATTAACCGGAAGCCGAATAGCGCATTTTTTTTCTTCTCAAAAATTAAAACCGGCCTTTGGTTGGTTTACATTAATAGTTGGAATTTTAGTCTTAGTAAAGGAAACTGTTTTATAATACAATGGGAAAATCAAAAGGAAATTTCTTTAAAAAAATAATCATATGGCTAGTATTCATTTTACTTGCCTACGCCGGATTTTGGACGCATAAAAATATTTTTAAAAATAATGTTCACTTAAACGGAAAGAAATATACCTATATCTACATCAAAACAGATGCTACACTAGATGATGTTTTAAATGAACTTTATTCAGAAAACATTATTGATGACCATAAAAGTTTTGAATGGACAGCTAAAGAAATGGATTTAGAAAAACATATAAATTCGGGTAAATACAGAATTGATGGAAAAATGAGTAATCGTTCCATAATCAAAATGATTATAAACGGCAAACAAGAAAAAGTAAAATTATTTTTCAATTCTCAAATCCGAACAAAAGAAGAATTTATTGAATACGTCTCTGATAAATTAGAAATTGAATATGATGAATTAGAAAATTATTGCAACAATCCTGATAGATTAACTGAAAAATACGACATAAACTCGTCTAACTTTATGGCATTTATTTTACCTGAAACCTATGAAGTGAATTGGAATACTTCTATAGAAGATTTATTTAAATTACTTGAAAAATCTTATCAAACTACCTGGACAAAAACTAACATTTCGAAAGCTAAAACTGTTGGGTATTCGCCTACTGAAATTACCACAATCGCCTCTATTGTGCAAAGTGAAAGCAATATAAAATCTGAACAACAAAAAATTGCAGGCGTGTATTTGAACCGACTAAAACAAGACATGAAATTACAGGCAGATCCAACCGTTGTATTTGCCAATAAAAATTTTGATATCCAACGAGTTTTATCTGCCGATAAAGACATTGATTCGCCATACAACACCTATAAATACAAGGGCTTACCGCCAGGGCCAATTTGCCTGGTTAACGACAATGCTATTGATGCCGTACTAAATTATAGTAACCATCATTATATATACTTTTGTGCCAAACCAGACTTTAGTGGTTTCTCAAATTTCACCAACGATTATGCTATACATCAAAAAAATGCAAAAGCATACCAAGACGCTCTAAACAAAAAAGGTATTAAACGATAATTCCACAACTATGTTCAATGAAAAATTAACTAAACAGTTATCGTCGGCATTATCCGAGAATGGTTTTCAACAACCAACAGCTATACAAACAAAAGCACTTCCTAAAATTAATGGTGGCCTAGATCTTATTGTGGTTGGTCCGCCTGCTTGTGGAAAAAGTTCCACTATTTTAATTGGAGC
>CAMAPT010000013.1 GCA_945860225.1 Chitinophaga pinensis
CTCATCAGTTTCTTCATCGCTATCATCAGGACTTTCTTCTTCAGAAAAAGGATTGGATGAATCCTGATTTTTAATCATTTTATTTTCCTTACAAAAATGTGTAATAGAAGCCTGCAACGAAAAAGAAAATACACTACATACAAGTGTAAGTACTAATAAATATTTCAATCGCAGATTCACGTTTTTTATCAAATGGCTAAATTAAGAGTTTTTTTCATTCAAACTTTAAAACATATAAGTTCTAAAAAAAAAGGGTTATCATCTATAGCTCAAATAGCTCAGAAACCACTATCCTGACTATCGCAATGAAAATGATTTTGTTTTTGAGATTGATACTTAACAACCTTAGTCCCTTTATTTTTCTCAGACATCAACTTAGCAATGATACGCGCTCGTTCTTTCTTAATATCTTCACGTAATTTCAAATCATCTTCTGCATCAAAATAAATTTGCCCATCAATCATCGTTTTATTAACTTTTGCATATATACTCAACGGATTGTCAGTCCAAAGAACCAAATCAGCAACCTTACCTACCTTAATGCTACCCACCTTATCTTCGATATGAAGCATTTTAGCCGGATTGAGCGTAATGAGTTTCAATGCTTGAATTTCTGTTAAGCCACCATATTTAATAGTCTTAGCAGCTTCCTGATTTAAACGACGTCCCATTTCTGCATCGTCAGAATTAATGGCAGTATTCACACCCGCCTTTGTTAACATAGAGGCATTATAAGGAATTGCATCCATGACCTCCAACTTATATGCCCACCAATCGGCAAATGTAGATGCATTGGCTCCATGAGCCTTTAATTTATCAGCCAACTTATAACCTTCTAAGATATGAGTAAATGTATTGACCTTAAATTTCATACTATCAGCTACATGCATAAGCATATTCACTTCGCTTTGAACATAACTATGGCAGGTGATGAAACGTTTATTATCCAAAATCTCAGCAAGAGCATCCAAATCTAAATCTTTTCTAGGTGCACCTACATTACCTTTTTCAATATCCTTTGGAGATAACTTTAAAAAAGCTTCTTGTTCTTTTTTATACTTAGTGGCTCTAGTAAAATAATCATAATACACTTGTTCTACCCCCATGCGTGTTTGAGGAAATCGTGAATATTCTCCAGAATTAGAATGTTTTACATTTTCTCCTAAAGCAAACTTTATGAATGGTGGAGCCTTATCATATTTCATTTCCTCTGGATTTTTACCCCAACGTAACTTTATCAAACAACTTTGTCCGCCAATAGGATTAGCCGAACCATGCAATAATTGGGCTGTTGTAACGCCGCCTGCTAGTTGGCGATAAATATTGATATCATCCGGATTAATCACATCCCCTACTCTTACTTCCGCACTACTCACATCCGCACTTTCGTTCACACTAAATAAAGCTATATGCGAATGTTCGTCTATAATTCCCGGGGTTAAATGCATTCCTTTTGCATCAATCACTTTTGCAAAAACAGTTTTAGGAGCTTCAATATTTGGGGCAATCCGAACTATTTTTCCTTCTATAATATAAACATCATAATCTTTTAAAAGTGTATCAGATTCGTTGGTCCAAATGGTCGCATTTTTAATCAAAATGGCGCCATATCGATTTTTAAATTTACCCCAAGTATCTTTGATCAATCCATCTGAATCAACTTCTGGTTCACCATAAGCTCCAAAGGGATAATATACTTTTCCGTAATCTATTTTTTTACCTAAAACAGGCAATATGGATTTTGAACTTATGGAATCGCTTATTAATTTCATTTTAAAATCTGACCAATTTCCATTTGCAAACTGAGCCGTTCCAGAAAAAGACTTTGTATTTTCATCATAATGACCCGACATACGAATCATAGAAACTGAATCGTAAGGGAAACTTAAAGTGATTAAATTATTTTGAAAAGTTAAATTCGCTTTTGTCTTTGAACTATCTTTCCAAGTAACCGACGCTAAATAGCTATCCAGTTCTTTTGTAATTTTTATTTGGCAACTGTTAGTACCGTATTGCAATTCATATTTACCGGTTATACTTGGAATAGACACATCATTATACACATACTTAATTCCATTACTCCAGGTTTCGTGAATCACGGCATCTTCAGAAAATACAGATTGAGTGGTTATGAAAAAATTAGCCAACATACCAGCTTTTAAACTTCCTAATTGATTTTGAACACCAATAAAATAAGCCGGATTATATGTCAAGGCTTTTAAAGCTGTTTTTTCTGATAATCCAAATGAGATGGCTTTTCGAATATGTTTCAAAAAAAGAGACTTATCTTTTAAATCAGCCGTCGTCAAGCAAAAAGGAATGTAATTTTTTTCGAGCATCGCTAAATTGGCTGGCGCCATTTCCCAATGCTTCAAATCTGTTAACGAAACCTGCTCAGCATCTAAAGGATCTTCCACATCAATAGCCTCCGGAAAATTTACCGGCATAATGTATTTGGCATTTGTATTTTGGATGTCGTACAATCTCTGATATTCATTTCCGTTGCCTTTGATAATGTATTTCACCTTAAACTCATCACCTACTTTCTTAGCCCTTAAATCATTGTACTTGTCGTTTCCCTCAAAAATAGATGGCAATTCTTGAAGTTTATTAAAAGCATCTAGTGTAATATTGTATTCAGCTTTAGTTTGGTTGGTTTTATACCATGCCGCATCATAATAAGTTTGACGTAATAATGCAATGGCTCCCATTAATGAAGAAGGATATGCCTGCGAAGAACTTCCTTTGTTAAATGAATAAAAACCAGCAGCTCTGTCTTTTATAATACTTTCATTTTCCTTGGCTGATGTTAAATGAACCAAAGATCCACTCCCTCTCACAATACCATCTTTTACGCTGGTTAATACAGCACCAAACCCCAACTTTCTCAATTCATCTGCTTTTTGGGGCTGATTTACAAATAACTTGTACGCTTCTATTTCACTTTTGATAGCCTGATTACAGCCATAAGCACCTTTTTTAGGATTATCGCTGTTTTCATGGTTTTTTGTATCTGCTAACCCATAGTCGCTATACAAATCAATAAAAGCGGGATAAATATGTTTGCCTTTTAAATCTCTGCTGATAGCTTCTTTCGGGATAGTAATTTCCGTTCCGCTTTTCAATATTTTACCATTCTGAATCAGTAAAGTTGCGTTTAATATGGTAAGGTCTGCATCTACGTGCAACGTGCAATTTGTAAAAGCATATATGGTGTGAATAGGATTGGGGGCACCATTACTAGGAAAAGTAGTTTGACCAACTGACCCAATTTTAAATAAAAAAAGAAGAGAAAAAATATAAAGTTGTTTACGCATCGCAAATAGTTAATAATAACAAATGTAACATTATGAAGCATCCATAAAAATTAGTTAAGGGCTTTTATTTAAAGATAAATTGTTAATTTTGAAATTCATAATTAAAACACGCTATGGCAACCGGAATGTTACACTCTCACTACTTATTTGTAGTTCTCTTTACATTAATTTACTTAATCAAAACCATCTTATTGTTGAGCGATAAGGATGAACTTTTGGAAGCATTTAAGAAAAAAACAAAAGTAGCTGAAATGGTGGTTAGTTTCGGATTCTTAGCTACCGGTATTTTCTTATTAACTCAAATGCCTCATATCCCAACCATGATGTATGTGAAAATAGTTTTGGTTTTAGCATCGATTCCATTAGCTGTGATTGGTTATAAAAAGAAACACAAACTTTTAGCTACTTTATCTTTTGTTTTTATTATCGCAGCATTTGGCTTAGCCGAAAAAGTTAAAAAAAATAAAGCCGGCGACAAAATTACAGCGATGAGTGGTAAAGAAATTTACGAAGAAAAATGTACACTTTGCCATGGTAACGATGGAAAATTAGGCATGAGTGGTGCTAAAGATTTATCAGCTACACAGTTAGAGCATACGGCTATTATCGACATCATCACCAATGGTAAAAATGCGATGGCCGCTTACAAAAGCTCTCTATCACAAGAACAAATTGAAGCAGTAGCTTCTTATATTGAAACAGATTTAAAAGGTAAATAATTTTCATTGAAACCAAACGCGCATTCCACAGAAAACCAATTACAAACAGCTGTTTTAATTGGGGTTATCAATAAACAACAAAATGAAGCCTTAGCCTACGAATACTTGGATGAACTGGCTTTTTTAGCCTTAACATACGGAGTTGAAACTAAAAAAATATACACACAAAAACTCGAAAGACCAGATAAAGCTACTTTTATAGGAAAAGGGAAACTTAATGAAGTGAAAACTTTTATCAAAGAGAACAATGTTAATGTTGTGATTTTTGACGACGAATTATCGCCTTCACAACAACGTAATCTGGAAAAAGAAATTGGAAAAAAAATACTAGACCGAACCACTTTAATTCTTGAAATTTTTTCGCAACGTGCCCAAACGGCCCATGCCAAAACGCAGGTTCAGCTAGCTCAATACCAATATTTATTACCTCGTCTTACCGGTATGTGGACTCACTTGGAACGTCAACGAGGCGGAACAGGAACACGTGGGGGCGCCGGTGAAAAAGAAATTGAAACAGACAGGCGGATTACACGCGACAAAATAGCTCAACTAAAAGAAGAGTTAAAACTGATTGATAAACAAATGGCTACACAACGAAAAAACCGTGGAGAGTTTGTGCGTGTTGCCTTGGTTGGTTATACCAATGTTGGTAAATCAACCATAATGAATATGCTTAGCAAAAGTGAAGTATTTGCCGAAAATAAATTATTTGCGACGCTAGACACTACAGTAAGAAAAGTAACCATCGATAATCTGTTTTTTCTGTTGTGCGACACCGTGGGTTTTATTCGAAAATTACCTACCCAATTGGTAGAAAGTTTTAAAAGCACCCTAGATGAGGTGCGCGAAGCAGATATTTTATTACATGTGGTCGATATTTCTCATCCAAATTTTGAAGACCACATTCATGTAGTTCGTCAAACTTTAATTGATATAGGAGCAGGCGACAAAGAAACCATTTTGGTTTTTAATAAAATTGATGCCTTTAAATATGTGCAAAAAGACGAGGATGATTTAACACCAATGACCAAAGAAAATTTATCGCTTGAAGATTTGAAAAAAACCTGGATGACGAATTTAGACCAAACCTGTGTTTACATTAGCGCCATGAATAAGGATAATATTGTAGATTTTAAACAATTAGTTTATGATACAGTTAAAAAAATTCATGTCATTCGTTTCCCTTACAATAATTTATATTACTAACCGAATTATTTAAAAAGGTTGCCTCTTCTTAAATACATCCATTCATAAAATCATAAGACGATTGGTCTTTAAACATGGCTATTTTCATAAATTATTGCCTATTTTTGTAGGTAGATGTTGAGGCGTGTTTTATATTCCTTTTTGTGGCTTTTAGCCTTTGATAGTTGCTTTGCCCAAAGCACATCTCAAGCCATTGAAAGCGGTCAAGATCCAAATGTGTTATACCGAAATGAACTATCGTTTGGTATGTTTGCTCATAGCCGAGGTTTAGGTATTAATGTCATTAGAGGTAAACACGTTACGGGTACCCGAAAACGCCTCATGGAAATAGAAGCATTGAATCTTAAACATCCAAAAGAACTAAAATTCACTAATAAAACCGATAACTCTAAACGATTTGTTTATGGTAAACTTAATAGTTTATTAGCTTTTAGAGTTGGTGTAGGCTATCAAACAACTATTTTTAAACGCATGGATCGTAAATCGGTCGAAATTCGTACCGCCTATTTTGTGGGTGGCAACATTACTTTTGCTAAACCTAATTATATTTTGGTGTACAGAGAAACAATCACCGGCAATAAATTTCAGGAATCCATTAAGTACAATCCGGAAATACATACCATTGATAGTGTTTTTGGGAAAGGCCCTATGCTAGATGGTTTAGCCGAGATGAAAGTATACCCCGGCTTTTATGCCAAAGCAAACTTAAGTTTTGAGTATGCACCTTTTTCAAACAAAGTAAAAGCCATTGAAACAGGAGTTATACTCGATTATTACCCCAAAGCCATTCCCATTATGGCTCATAACCCGGCAGAAAATTTCATCGTAACTTTATATGTAGGGTTTGTATTTGGAAAAAAATGGTTTTAAAGAAAAAAACATGAGCGAAAACATTAAACTTGATAAACCTCGTAAACCAGATTGGTTGAGAGTGAAATTACCTATAGGCGAAGAATATTTAAAAGTTCGTAACATCGTGTCTACTCATAAGTTACACACCATTTGCGAAAGCGGCAATTGTCCAAATATGGGAGAATGTTGGGGGGCAGGAACAGCAACCTTTATGATTTTAGGAAATATTTGCACACGTTCGTGCGGTTTTTGTGCAGTAGCTACCGGAAAACCAAAACCCGCCGATTGGGATGAACCTAAGAGAGTGGCTAATTCAGTCAAATTAATGGGTGTAAAACATTGTGTCATAACATCCGTTGACCGCGATGACTTAAAAGATGGAGGCTCTATTATATGGGCTGAAACCATTAAAGCTATCAGAGAAATAAGCCCTGATACGAAATTTGAATGTTTGATACCTGATTTTGCCGGTAAATGGGAAAATCTGCAACGTATCATTGATGTGAAACCGGACATTGTGTCGCATAATATTGAAACCGTTCGACGACTGACTGCCCAAGTGCGTATTCAAGCCAAATACGATCGTAGTATGGAAGTACTCAAACGCTTACATGAAGCGGGCGTAAAAACAAAATGCGGTTTAATGGTTGGGTTAGGAGAAACAGAAGAAGAGGTATTAGAAACGATTGATGATTTAGCGGCCGTAAATTGCGATGTTATGACGATTGGTCAATATCTTCAACCAACTCCAAAACATCTACCGGTAGCTAGATATGTGCATCCTGACGAATTTAAAAAATGGAAAGAAATTGCCTTATCAAAAGGATTTAAATATGTAGAAAGTGGGGCTTTGGTTCGATCATCTTACCATGCCGAAAAACACGTATTTTAAACTTTAGTGATGTCATCTCTTAAAAAAAATCCATGAATTCTTTATTTTCTATCCTTCTCAAAAATTTTCTTTTATTTGGAATTATGACGATCACGTTGGTGTTTATGTTCACCCAACACATTGGGTTTAAACAAATTCCTTTTATTTTTGGAAGCATTGGGGTATTATATGTATTAGCTGCATGCCTCGAGGCATATGCTCTTTCTCGCACTAAAACCGATACCAAAAAATTCATCTATTTTACGGATGGATTTGTGGCCAAACGCATTATAAAAGTCATTGCATTTACTTCTATAGGTGTCATATTATATTACTCACAAAGCATCATTAAGTACATGGCTTTTTTATGTTTTTTGATCGGCTTTACCGAACTGATTGTTACTTTATGGAGGTATGCTAAAAATTTGTGTTTTATTGCCATCGAAGATGATACTATTATTTTATCTACAAATAAGATGTACACCATTACGGATAAAGAATTACAAAAAATAGAATATAGACACGGGTTGATGTACTTAGTGAAATACAATAAAAAAACGGTGACCCTCAGAACAGATTTAATGAAAGAAAAAGATGAATTTCAATTCGCATTGGAATCATGGATTACTCGTCATCATCTTTCTGATAAAGTAATTCGGAATTCTTAGTGAATTTTATTATCGAGAACCAGCCTCACCCCTAGCCCCTCTCCAAAGGGAGAGGGGAGTAATCAGATGCCATTTTACAAGAACCAATTCAAAGAATTACTCAAGGAAACAACGGTCTGTTCGAGTGAAAATTCTGCCTCCATATGACATCAAACAAAAGAGACTGCCTTTTTTGGACAGTCTCTCTATATTTAATCTTATTATTTTTATTTATTAATCTCTCTTGCCAAACAAGCGTAAAAGAGCCAAAAATAAATTGATAAAATCAAGGTACAATGTTAAAGCTCCCATCACACCCATTTTCTTGAAATCAGAAGATCCATCACTATATTGAGCCATTTCCTTAATTTTCTGAACATCATAAGCCGTTAACCCGGTAAATACAATAACACTGATAATGCTAATGATATAACCCATTGTATCGCTATGCATAAAAAAGTTAATGAGTGATGCTATCACTATTCCTATCAAACCTATCATCAATAACGAACCCATCTTTGTTAGGTCTGTTTTGGTAGTATAACCGGCAACGGCCATAATGCCAAACAATGCACAAGTACTAGCAAATACAACTCCTATTGAATCTAAACTGTAAATGTGAAAAATGGCACTAAAGCTAATCCCATTTAAAGCAGCATAACCAAAAAATATAGCCATCAAAGCAGTAAATGACAATTTATTGAAAGCGAAATTCATTACTAATACTAAACCTAATGGAGCTAACATACAAATCCAACCAATAATAGAAATACCCATACGCCCCATTTGATCTTCTTTGTATAGCATGCTTCCTAAATCAGGGTTATACGCAAACAATAAAGAGAATAACGTTGTAACTCCCAATGCCAAGAACATCCAAGTAAATACCGAAGCAAAAAGTGATCTCTCGTTTACGATAACAGCACTTTCAATGTTGTTTAAATCTGTTTTTCTGAAATTATGATCCATGGTTTATTTTTTGGCACAAAGATACAACATAATCGATAAAGAGAAACACATTTGCATTTTTTAACCCTTGAGTTGTTTATATGCCAGAATTGATAAAGCCACCAGACTATTCATTCATAAAAATGTTTAAATTTACCACCGATTATGGCAAATAATGCACAGAGTGAAATGTCTTTTATGCAACATTTGGATGCACTCCGATGGCATTTGGTAAGAAGTGCTATCGCCATTTTTGTATTTGCCATTGGGTTGTTCTTATTTAACAATTTCTTATTCGATACGGTTATTTTCGGACCCTTAAAACAAGATTTCATTTCTTACAGAGTTTTATGCTCTCTAGGTCATAAAATTGGGGCCGGCGATGTGATGTGCATGACGGTTCGGGATCCTCACCTTCAAACACTTTCTGCCTCTGAACAATTTTTCACCCACATGTGGATTGCCTTATTAGGGGGTATTATTATAGCCGTTCCTTATGTGTTGTATGAACTTTGGAAATTCATCAAACCTGCCCTGAAAGACAGCGAATCTAGCCCTGCAAAATGGTTTGTTGTGGTAGCATCCGCACTTTTTTTAGTTGGTATTCTTTTTGGCTATTTTCTTTTATTTCCAATGTCATACAATTTCTTAATTAACTACCAGTTATCTGATAGTGGCATTGTTCAAACCAACAATACCCTTGATGACTACATTTCACTCATTTCAACCATGACGCTGGTATCAGGTATTGTATTTGAACTTCCTATCTTAGTGTATTTCTTAACAAAGCTCGGCATGTTGTCTCCAGAATTTATGCGTAAATACCGTAAATACGCGGTTGTGGTGATATTAGTTGTGGCGGCAATCATAACACCTTCTCCGGATGTCACCTCTCAAATGGTTGTAGCTATACCAATGTACTTACTTTACGAAATCAGTATTTTTGTAAGTGCTTATGTGGTTAATAAAAAACGAGCTGCTTAATTTAACTCTCTAAATTTGTGGTAATGTGCTGAAAAATGGTTGGTGACAATTTCAATTATTTCATGTAAAATGGTGCGTCAATCTGGAGATTAACTTGGCTTCTTTTTATTATTCTAACTTGAGGTGATTGGTTTAGAAAATAATAAAATATAGTTTGAAAAGTATCTTTCGATAAACCACTATCTCTTGACAAAGTAGTAAAAGTTTTGTCTCTCTAGCACCCACATTTTAAACCATTTAAATCGATTTTATAGCGCTTTTTTTTGACTTTTAAATATAAAAAAACTCAGTTGAATAATCTTATTTATTAATCTATTTATGAGATTTTGAAATAAAATCGACTGTTTTTAAAACCGCATTTTTCACAATGTCGTGATTTGAAAAAAGCTCACCAGTTACTTTATTCTTCCAATTAATAGAGAAGGTAATTTTTGTTTCATACTCCGTAATTTTCTCAGCCAAATTGGACACATATCCGCTATAAATAGGATGTTCAACAATTAAAAACTTTACCCAAGTAGGAGAAAATGTTATTTTTTCAACGATGTGATGCCCCAATCCGTCAGGTGAAACGATATCCATTTGCCTTAACGTAAATTCAGCATTTTTTTCTTTGATTATCACGTTATTAACTCCAGGAACAAAATTTTCGGGATGATCTATTTTATAAATAAAATTTTCCCAAACAATGCCTAATGGAAGCTTTATAGTTTCTGAGTAGCTTATCATATTCTTTTGAAATAATTAAATGATACTCCAACAAAACGATTATTCAACAATCATTTTTTTTGTGATAACATACCCATCCACGTTTAATGAATAATAATATAATCCAGATGCATAAGCGCCTAAACTAATTGAATGAGTGCCAACAGAATTATCTACTTTATCTGAATAAATAACCCTACCGGTCACATCGGTTACTGTGAAAAATGCAGATTTTGCTTGATTAATCAAGTTATAGTGGATCAAAGAATGCTTAGAAAATGGATTTGGTGAATTTTGAGTTAAAGAAAAATTGTAATGATTTAGTTCACGAATAGAGGTAGGAGAATTAAACGTATGAAAATAAATAATCGGATTATCTTTCACATCTTGTCGTATTAATCCAGAAACACCATTTGGAGATTTGGCATGACGATCTTCTTTATAATACACTAACCCATGATTAACGGCATCAGGACAACTAAACATATCTGAAAAATCTTTAGAAGAATTGATTGTTTTGGTTTGTTTATAAGACAATCCGGCAAATCCATTTTGAGTTGGAGTAACAGTTGATGTTGAACTCGCATAAAATACTTCACCTAACGTATGAGTAGTACCAGGTACAAAGGTATAATAAGCAGCAACAATATGATTAGCAGGAACCGTTAAAGTTTCTGGGAAAGGAACATCAATACCAAAAGTTGGACTAGAGGCAGTTAATAAGGTTTTTATTCTCAACATATTAGTAGATGGTGCCGCTGCACGCATACGATTACCCGTTAATGTTGGCGCATTAACAACTCTAAAAGCCATTAATGCACCAGACCAAGAGTTCATAGCATCAGCAGGATTTGTATAAATCGTTGAATATGACTTAGTAATAGAAATAGGAGTGTTTGTTGGCGTTGGTGTTGTCCAAGTGATGTAGGTATATAAAGTATCCGTTACAGCAGAATTTGATACTCGTTTGTAATATCCTGGTATGTTCAATGAATCAATATAGTAAACTTCATCTGCAGCAATAAGGGGTGTGGCATCAGGAGTCAAAAGAGAAGATTTTGGGTCAAATACTGTACCCATAGCGCACACTGGCACATAAGATAATATTCCCGGAAAAGACATTCTTACAGTAGAATCCATAAATACAGGTACTGCATATTTGGCATAATCTGCAGCAGCAATTCCTTTAGTTTCCAAAATGGAACCTGTAGGATCTATCCACCCATTAAATGAATTAGAACTTAATTTTTGATTTTGATTTTTTTTAATCTTCGAAAAAATTCCATCGTATTTTTCATATGGTATTTGTGTTTCTAAATTTTGAGAATTTACTCCAGCTACTAATAAAATAAATAACAAAACGAATGTGTAATTTTTTTTCATGTATAGAAATTGTTTTTTAGTTAACTTATCTCAATAAATCAAACTTACAAAGTTATTGAGACATGCAACAAAACTATATAAAACAAAAGTTTAAAACAAAAAAAACAATACAAAACGATTCTTCTTTGTATGTTAAAAAAGACAAAAAATGTTGCTATAACAAACACAACAAGCTTTCATCTTTAGATACTATAAATATTAATTATCTCAAAACAATTTTACCCCAAAAATGTTTTCGATTAACAATTCAAATTAAAGCGCATTAGCTGTCATAATATGTTTCCAATTATGAGTTAATGTGAGTATTTTTGAAAATCTTATATTTACGAAAAATAAACAACATGAATTCACAAGATATACTAAGAAAACAAAACGATAAAACAGTATTTAAAATAGTTTTAGCCGTAACTATCTTAATTTGTGTTGTGGTCATTTTGTTGAATCAACGATTAATACCTGTTCCTGAAACCTTTCCTTCTTTTGTTTACAAACTCCCTATGCTAAATGCTTTTTTAAACGGCTCGTGTAGTATATTATTAATCGCTTCTCTTTGGGCCATAAAAAAAAGAAATATTGAACTACATAAAAAATTAAACTTAACAGCCTTTTTACTTTCTTCTATTTTTTTAATTTCTTATGTAACTGCCCATTATTTTATACCAGACACAAAATTTGGAGATATCGACCATAATGGCTTCTTAGATCAAATAGAATTAAATCAAGTTTCTTCAATTAGACCAATTTATCTAACCATTTTACTAAGTCATATTTTATTAGCTGTAGTAGTATTGCCTATGATTTTATTATCATTTTACTATGCATTAAAAGATGATCGCATCAAACATAAAAAAATAACACGTTTTAGTTATCCGATTTGGTTATATGTTACTGTATCAGGTGTTATAGTATATGCTTTAATATCTCCTTATTATAATTACTAAAGTTCATTCTGATGTAATTTCTTTTCCAGCCGAAACTGATTTTAGGGGCTCTTTTTGTATATTTGCTATAAAATTATGGCACTTAGGCAAACACAGCAATTAAAACTGTTGCAAAAACTTTCTCCGCAACAAATTCAATTAATGAAATTGTTGCAATTGCCTACTGTTGCTTTAGAGCAACGCATTAAAGAAGAATTAGAAATTAATCCTGCTTTAGAAGAAGATACCGACGACTTAAATTCTGACGAATTTGATAATGAATTTGAAAATGTCGACACCAATGAAGGAGAAGATACATCGGATTTTGAAGAAAAAGAATTAGAAAAAATTGACGATGGCTATGAATTAGAAGATTATATGGATGCGGGAGATTTAGACGCGTACAAATATGAAATTTCTAATAGAAGTGCTGATGATGAACCTTTTCAAACAGTCATTGTAGAGGGGCCTGATTTCCATTCTCAACTAGAAGAACAATTGGGACTAAGAGAATTAACAGAAAAACAATTTGCCGTTGGTCTTTACTTGATAGGTTGCATAGATGAAGATGGTTATATCCGAAGAGATTTAGAATTAATCGTTGATGATTTAGCATTTTCTCAAAATACCATCGTAACCATTAAAGAATTAGAGGATGTATTAAAAACTATTCAAGAATTTGATCCTCCAGGTGTTGGTGCGAGAACGTTACAAGAATGCCTTCTTATTCAATTAGAACGAAAAAGCATAAAAGCCAAAGAAACACATCTCGCTATTGATATAGTAAAAAATATGATGGATGAGTTTTCAAAAAAGCACTATGATAAGATTATCAAAAAATTGAATATTGAAGATGAAGATTTAAAAGATATAATTGCTGAAATCACACATTTAAATCCAAGACCTGGTAATTCAGAAAATGACCACAAAAATCAGTTATCTGAAGTTGTTCCTGACTTTAACATTTCAGTAAACGATGGTATTACAGAATTAAGCATCAATCAACGGAATTTACCTGAATTAAAAATTAGTCACGATTATCTTGAAATGCTAAAAGAATACTCTAAAGCAAAAGAAAAATCAATCAAGGAAGCTAGTTCGTTCATAAAAGGTAAAATTGAATCAGCTCAATGGTTTATTGATGCTTTACAGCAACGACATCAAACCATGCTGATAACCATGCATGCCATTATGGAATATCAACAAGAATATTTTGCAAGTGGTGATGAGTCTAAACTAAAACCCATGATATTGAAAGATATTGCAGATAAAGTAGGCATGGACATTTCTACCATTTCACGGGTTGCCAACAGTAAATATGTGCAAACACCTTACGGAACATTTTTACTGAAAACATTTTTTTCAGAATCTCTAAGCACCGAAAGTGGCGAAGAGGTAAGTACGAGAGAGGTAAAAAAAATACTTCAAGAATGCATTTCAAATGAAGATAAAAAAAAGCCATTGACTGATGATGCTCTTTGCGAAATATTAAAACAAAAAAAATATAATATTGCCCGCAGAACTGTTGCTAAATATCGCGAACAACTCGATATACCTGTAGCTAGAATGAGAAAGGAAATTTAATATTTGGCTATTCTCATATACCAATACCTTTACTGTTTCAGTATTATCCCTAAATTGTTTTTTTTAATTGCCATATGGTATAACCGTGTTTAGCAATTAATACTTGGTTATTTCATAGCCATACTCCCAATTTTATTTACTACAGCATTCATCAATAAACTAATGCATGTATCAATTTCCGCATAATTCACAGCTTGATTACTTAAATAAACAAACATTATATCAATTTTTTGAAATTCTAATGCCTTATACAATACATGCTTTTTGAGCCTGTAAGCTTCGCGCATTCTTCTCTTCAAAACATTGCGTTTATTAGCTCTTTTATGTTTTTTTTTAGGAACTACAAATAAGACTCTAACAGGAAATGTACTTTCAAATTCAGATAGCTTATATATTACTTTAATAGGAAATTGAGTGTTCGATTTTCCTGCACTGAACAAATCATCAATTGCTTTCTTACTACATAAGCGTTCTGACTTAGTAAAAGTATAATCTATATCATGTTGTTCTAAGGGCAAATTGGTCAGTTTTATTTGAATAATAAAATATGCTAAAATGACTGATTAAGACATAAAAAAACTAACGTCATTCAATAAACAAAAAAATAAAAAAAACTATCGTTTATTAGCTTCTTTGATATATTCATCCAATGCTCCTGTCATACTAGGATTTTTAGGATTGGGCGCATATATATCGAGACGATAGCCAAGCTGAAGTAACGAATTAGCCGTAGCCACACCAAAACATGCAATACGAGTGTTTCCTTGCTTAAAGTTTGGGAAATTTTGTTTTAATGAATTAATACCGGCAGATGTAAAAAATACCAAAATATCATATTCATTTAAATTTTTAATATCAGATAAATCAGCACTTACCGTTTTATATAAAACTGCTTTCGTATACTTAATGTCTATAGCATCTAAAAAATCACAAATTTGTTCTTTATGAACGTCAGCAGCAGGCAATAAAAATTTTTCTTCTCTATTTTTTTTGATAACATCAACTAAGTCCTGAATGGTTTGATGACCAAAAAATATCTTCCGTTTACGATACTGAATATATTTTTGTAGATAATAAGCCGTGGCCTCGTTAATACAAAAATATTTCATCGTTTCAGGAACTGTTACACGCATTTCGTTACACATCCTAAAATAATGATCAACTGCCATCTTACTAGTGAGGATAACAGCTTTATGCTCTAAAATATCTATTTTTTGAGTTCTAAAATCTTTGGCTGACAATCCTTCAATTTTAATAAACTGCCTAAATGACTCAATCAAATTATATTTTTTAGCCAAATCATAATACGGATTCTTATCATTCTCTGGTTTTGGTTGAGAAATTAATAAAGTTTTTACTTTATGCTTTGGATAATCAGAAACTTTAATAACAGGCTGTGCGGCAACAGAAACCAATTGTTTCTTGGTTTTTACACCAACTTTTACCAATTTTTCTGTACTAATCAGTTCCTCTTTTTTCTCAACAGTAATTTGTGCGTTTTCTTTTTTAAGATTTTCTTTTTCAGAATCTTTTATTTTAGTAATCTTTTTTACAGATTCCTTTTTTACATTTTCATTATTTTTGACTGCTAATGACTTTTTCACTTTCACCGGAGTGATTGTCTTTTTTTGAATACCTTTATCAGACCCTTCCTTCTTTACAGATTTTGATCCAGCTTTTGACACGGAAATTTGAGCTGCATTTTTTGTTTTTGTTGCAGCATTTACTGAAGAGGCCTTTTTTGCCGGTGCCTTAATAGATTTTTTTACAGTAGCCATATCAAAAATCAACACTTAAAAATTAACAATCAAGAATTTTACCAAAACTAACAGTGGTAAAATTTCCAAGGCACAAAGATATAAAAAAATATAGAGAATCCCTATGTTTTGTTCGGTTACAGATATAATAAAACCTCTAAATATTCTTACTATATAAAACCCCACAGCTACCATCATTGCAGGATACAAAAACCACTCCTTGGGATATCTTGTAAATTGAAGACAAGTAATCAAAGGAAATAAAACAATTCCAGCCGTATACGCAAAAAGGATAACATTAAAAAAATACTCTCTCCCAAGAGCCTTGCTAGATGAAACGGCCGTTAATATATAATTCGTTAAAAATTTAATTAAATACATCAAACTTAATACTGATAAAAAGAACCAATATTGCTTTAAAGAGGAATACCCATGCAAAATCATTCCAAAATATTGATTCACGAAAAAAGCTAGAAAAGACATAATTAATACAAAGCTAATACCTAAAAAAACAGAAGCATTTTTAGTAAGCTTAATTTCTTCTCTAAATAATTTTCTGCCATCCTGAATACTGAAAGCAGATTGAATGATTCGAATTAATTTTTTAGGTTCAGAAATTTTCACAAATACATAAATAGAAAATATACTAAACAATAAAATACCTTGCCAATACGCTCCATCTCCAGCGTTGAAGATTGGCTTGTGATGTATAGATGGTAACGAATGTCTAGAAAATAAAGAGAAATGATCCATAAAAGGAGAATTTTCCTTCAAGATGGTATCTGTATCCGAATTTATGATTGAATCTTTTTTTGTCACAAGTTATATTCAATAAAACCACTTTTACTGTGGCTTTAAAGTTTGACATTTTACTATACTTTGGAGAGCAAATATAATTAATTAAGCTGAAAATGACTATTATAACACTCAAAACAACTGGCGCTGAAGTATAAAGTTTTAATTATAAAAATGAATTTTTATCTATTTTCTTTAATATAATTGCAGTTTATTCATAAATCTTGATTACAGAATGAATTTTTTTCGTTATATATTTAGTTTAATCTCTCTCACTTGCATAGCACAGCCAAAAGAAGGGATATGGCGAGGTAATTTACATTTAAACACGGACAAACACATTGAATTACCTTTTAATTTTGAAATTAAATCAAATCACCTTCAATATAACCTCATCATCTACAATGGTCAAGAACGCATCCTAGTGGATGAAGTTACTTTTCATCATGATTCGTTAAATTTTAAAATGCCTGTCTTTGACTCCGAATTTAAAACTCAACTTATAGGAGATACATTATTGTCAGGTATATGGGTTAATCATTCTAAAACCTCAAATAATCAAATAGCTTTTACCGCCTCATTCGGATATAAAGACAGATTCAATGTTTTCATGCAACATCAAGACTCATCTTATGTCGGAAAATGGGAAACGACTTTTAGTCCCGGACAAAAAGATAGTAGCAAAGCTATTGGCCAATTTAATTTTGTAAAACACAAAAACATCATTGAAGGAACATTTCTGACTGAAACAGGTGATTATCGTTACCTAGAGGGTGCTTTAATCAATCGCAAAATGCATCTCTCCTCTTTTGATGGAGCACACGCATTTTTATTTATTGCCGAACATTTTGGGGCGGATAGCATAAAAGGCGACTTTTATTCAGGTTCTAGCTGGCATGAAAATTGGGTAGCAAAACGAAATGAAATATTTGAATTACGCGACCCTGAAACCTTAACATTTGTAAAACATCCGGATGAAAAAATCAATTTTTCTTTTTACAATTCAGCTCATGAAAAAATAAGCTTAGACGATGAACAGTATAAAAACAAACCAGTCATTATTCAAATAATGGGAAGCTGGTGCCCTAATTGCATGGATGAGAGTGCATACTTAGCCCACATATATAGCCAGTATCACAAACATGGTTTGGAAATAATTGCGTTAGCGTACGAAAGAACTAATGATACTGAAAAAGCAAAAGCAAATATCAATCGATTCGTTAAACGATTAAATATTGAATATCAAGTTTTGATTACTGGTTTATCAGGGAAAGAAAAAGCAACTGACAGTTTACCATTTCTAAATAAAATTATGGCCTTTCCTACTACACTATTTTTAGACAAAACCCATCAGGTTAAATCTATATATACTGGCTTCAATGGACCTGCTACTGGAAAAGCCCATGAGAAGTATAAACTAAAAACAGAGTTATTAATCAAAAATTTATTGGAGTTCAAATAGTTTATTTCTAATCATGCTGAAAATAACCTCTAAACAAAAAACTATCAATATGGGATTTTATCCGCTATATTTACGTAATGGTAATCGTCTTATTGAAAGAAAGCATCCTTTTTGCCTGGAACGCATTAATCGCGAATAAGCTCCGTACTTTTTTAAGTTTATTGGGTATCACTATTGGCATCTTTGCAATCATCACGGTTTTTACAATTGTAGATAGTTTAGAACGAAATGTCAGGGGGAGCGTTCAAAGTTTAGGCGACAATGTTGTATATATTATGAAATGGCCCTGGACTTTCGGTCCTGATTATCCTTGGTGGAAATATATGAATCGACCTGTTCCTTCATATCATGAAATGACTGATTTGCAACGAAAAACCAAAAGTATTGACGCTATTGGTTTTCAAATTGGGGCACGTAAAACCTTAAAACATCTAAACAATACGATTGAAAATGCCATTGTTTCAGGTTGGTCATATGGTTATGGACAAGTAAAATCGTTTGAATTAACAGATGGTCGATACTTCAGAGAAGATGAAGCAGAGGGAGGTTATAATGTTGTCATTTTAGGGAACACATTAGCAGAAGGCTTATTTCCAAACCACGAATATCCAATTGGTAAAACCATTAAAGTGGCAGGGAGAAACTGTAAAGTCATTGGTATATTAAAAAAAGAGGGCGAAAGCATGCTAGGAAATACAATGGATAATCAAGCTATAATTCCTTATCATTTTGCAAAATTGTTTATCGATGTGAAATCAGAAAATGGCGATCCGTTCATTGCTGCTAAGGCCAAATCGGGAGTAACAAATGAACAACTCAAAGATGAATTAACAGGAATTATGAGAGGCATAAGAGGATTAAAACCCTTGGCTGATGATAATTTTGCATTAAATGAAACCAACTTATTAAGCAAAAATTTTGACGGTCTGTTTGATAATATAGGAATTGCTGGAGCAATTATTGGCGGATTTTCAATTTTGGTTGGGGGTTTTGGTATAGCAAATATCATGTTTGTATCTGTAAGAGAGCGCACGAATTTAATTGGGATTCAAAAATCCTTAGGTGCTAAAAATTATTTTATTTTGTCTCAATTTTTGTTTGAAGCCGTTTTTTTATCCTTGCTTGGAGGAATTATAGGACTTTTATTAATTTATCTCCTCACCTTAGTAACCGATGGCGTAATTGATATGGACATTATATTAACACGTTCAAACGTTATTTTAGGACTAACAATTTCTGTTTTAATAGGAGTCATCAGTGGATTTATTCCTGCTTATAGCGCATCCCAACTTGACCCTGTAGAAGCCATACGAACTAATTAATATGACTAAAATTCAGCGGCCTAAATCCATTAGCATCATTACCATTATTGCCATTGTATTAGTTTTACTGGCTTTTCCAATGCTATTTATGCCTTCGATTAAAAAAATGGGTGATTTTGTGCCGTTGATATTAGGTGTCATTATAACACTTCAATTTATTTCTTTGATTGGAATTTGGCACATGAAAAAATGGGGAGTACTCTTATTTATAATCATATTTTGTGCAAGAGTTGTAACATTCATTTTTTTAGACATATACACTTTTAGATTTTACTTCAATATTTTTTATTCGCTTTTATTTTTATTTTTCTTTATCGCCCATTATCGAAAAATGGATTCCAATTTATAACCAAAAAACTCCCAAAATAAAAAAGGTGCTATTTAAAAATAGCACCTCAATCAAAAAATTCAAAAATGTAAAATATTAAGCTACGCCGGTTTTTCTAACTCCGGTTGTTTTCTTTACTCCTGTGGTCGTTTTTGTTTTAGACGTATCTTTAGCTACGGTTTTCTTAACAGCCGCTTTTTTTTCAGCAACTGGTTTTGCAGTTTTCTCACCAGACGCCTCTTTTTGAGCAACTTCTTTCAATTTCAAATTACCTGAAGAATGTAATCCATTATACCAATTAAAAAGCTTGCGCATATTACTGGTATAAACACGTTCTTTATCGTAATCAGGTAAAATTTCCGAAAAATAAGAAGTAACAGATTTATCGTCAGATTTTGCATCTATGCAAGCACCACCGTTCTCTTTATCATAAATCGCTTTCATAATTAATGAAACCGGCTTATCTTCACTAGTAGTAAACATACTAATGTCTTCCAAAGAACTTACTTTGGTTGTTGAATTAATAGAAGTACGTTTTTTATCTGCTAATGCTTCTACAATAATTCCGTTTTTAGATTGAGCAACCACCCTAAATAATCCTGGTTGTCCACTAATGGCAATAATTCCTGTTAAATCAATCATCGTTCTATTTTGAAAAAAATTTTAGATAACAAAAATAGCATTTTTTTAATATCATTACTATAAATGTAAAAAAACTCTGCTTTAAAGTTTTTAAGCTTTAGTAGAAAAATGATGGTAAAATAATGGAATCGTTTCTATGCCTTTGTAATAATTAAACAATCCAAAATGCTCGTTTGGAGAATGTAACGCATCGCTATCTAATCCAAACCCAAACAAAATACTATCCATACCTAATTCTTTTTTAAATAATGCCACAATTGGGATACTTCCTCCACTTCGGGTTGGTACTGGTTTTTTACCATAAGTTTCCTCCATCGCATTACTGGCAGCTATAAATCCTTCAGACGTAATAGGAACAACCACAGGTTCGCCTCCATGATGAGCGTTAACCTTCACTTTTACTGATTTTGGGGCAATACTTTCGAAATGCTGTTTGAATAATTCACTGATTTCTTTTGACGATTGATTAGGTACTAAACGCATCGATATTTTTGCAAATGCCTTTGATGGCAATACCGTTTTAGCGCCATCGCCGGTATATCCGCCCCAAATTCCGTTAACATCTAAAGTTGGGCGAATTCCTGTTCTTTCATTTGTACTAAACCCCTTTTCTCCAAGCTCCTCCTCTACTTTTAAATCTTTTTTAAACGCTACTAAATCAAAAGGAGCTTTAGCCATTTCTGCTCGTTCTTCTTGACTCAACTCCTGAACGTTGTCGTAAAAACCCGGAATGGTAATATGATTATTTTCATCATGACAAGAAGCAATCATTTTACATAAAATATTAATTGGGTTAGCAACAGCTCCACCATAAACACCACTATGTAAATCTCTGTTAGGCCCCGTTACTTCCACTTCCATATAAGCCAGACCTCTTAATCCTGTATCAATGCTTGGGATATCATTCGCTATCATGGATGTATCTGAAATTAAAATAATGTCTCCTTTTAATTTTTCTTTATTTTCAACAATCCATGGCCCCAAACTAGGAGATCCTACTTCTTCTTCTCCTTCAATCATAAATTTAACATTACAAGGTAATGTATTGGTTTTCATCATAATCTCAAATGCTTTCACGTGCATGTACATTTGTCCTTTATCGTCACAAGCACCACGTGCGAAAACCGCTCCTTCAGGATGAATGTCTGTTTTTTTAATGACGGGCTCAAATGGAGGAGAGTTCCATAAATCAATGGGATCAGCAGGCTGTACATCATAATGACCATAAACAACTACGGTGGGTTTTAACGGATCAATTATTTTTTCACCATAAACAACCGGGTAACCTTTCGTATGACAAATTTCAACATGGTCAGCTCCTGCTTCTATTAATCGATTTTTAACAGCTTCCGCTGTTTTTTCCATATCTGATTTATGTTCCGGTTTTGCGCTTATAGATGGAATTTTCAATAAATCCAATAATTCGTGTAAAAACCTGTCTTTATGTGCATTTAAATAAGTTCGAATTTCTGTATGTGCCATCGTTTTAAAATTTTGCACACGAATTTAGGTGTTTTATTTATATCCTATTTTAAGAATTTAAAATAAGTAGAAGTAAACTCAAATCTTAGTAATTAAACTAAATTGATGCTAGTTTGTTTAAATAGTGTTTTGCAGATATTATATAACCATCAATTTATCATTAAACGAATGTTATTAATTATTCGGAACAATAAAAAGTTCAACTCACTCATTATTGCTAATTTAGCTTTAGTTTAATTTTTAAAACGATTATGAAGAAAGGATTTGTATTTATTATATTATTAATAGCTTGTGGTTTTTTGTTATCCTTTATTAATTCTAATATTGGCAGTGAACTAGGAATAAATGCTCCTTTACCTATGCCTGAAGAAAAAATGAAAGCTGTAAGTGGGAAAGATATCACCTTAAATTCTGCAAAAAGAAACAAAGGCTTATTAGTTATTTTTTCTTGTAATACTTGTCCTTATGTTAAATTGAGCGAAAGCCGTATTAAAGACTTAACAGATTATTC
The DNA here is from genome assembly GCA_945860225.1 of Chitinophaga pinensis. Classification (GTDB taxonomy): domain Bacteria; phylum Bacteroidota; class Bacteroidia; order B-17B0; family Aurantibacillaceae; genus UBA4416. The sequence goes on from CAMAPT010000013.1 coordinate 22,439, forward strand.
ATTGCAACAAGGTATTGGCTGTATTATTATAAATAGTAACGAAGCACAACGACAAGAAGAAGACAGTTTTAATGAAATGGTAAAATATGCTGCTTCTCAAAATTACACTTGTTACTATGCCCAAGATAGTAACTCTAAATTAGCGGATGCATTTGGCGCAACAAGAACTCCTCAATGCTTTTTATTTAATAATAAAGGCTTAATATATAAAGGAGCAATTGATGATAACGTTAAAGACCCGGAAATGGCAAAATCACATTATTTAAAAGATGCGATTGATGCCCTAATTAAAAATGAAACACCTGCCTTGCAAGAAACAAAATCTATCGGTTGTACCATTAAACGTTTAGAATAAGTCACACGTTTTTAATAGAAAACTAATCGGATTACTGATAAATACCAAACACAGTAGGTTGTTTAATAAAATCTGGGGGATTTATTTTTTTCCAAACAGAAATTGGTTTCACCAAAATAGATTCTTGTTCAAGAGTTATATTAGTTGCTACCAATAATAAGGTATTTGGTTGTAGAATTTTCAATAAATCTTCAAAAAGAGTAACATTACGATAAGGTGTTTCAATAAAAAATTGCGCTTGCTTATTTTTTATGCAACATTGTTCTAATTCTTTTATTTTTTTATGTTTTTCAAGTTTTTCAATCGGTAGATAACCATTGAATGCGAAATTTTGACCATTGAACCCACTGGCCATAATAGATAAAACAATAGAACTAGGGCCTACTAACGGCACAACTTTAATCCCTTTTTTATGTGCTATTTTAATAATTTCTGCTCCGGGATCAGCGATGCCCGGACATCCGGCATCGCTCATTAAGCCCATATCGTTACCTTGCAGGAGAGGTGCTAAAAAAGAAGTCAACTCATCTGTTTTTGTGTGCTGATTGATTAATGATAACTGAGCTTTACTCATCTCAGAGTACTGACATTGTTTAAGAAACGCCCTAGCCTCTTTAGCATTCTCTGCAATAAAAAAGGTTAATTTTTTTACTAATTCGATATTTCGTTTTGGAAGTACATGTTCAATATTGCATTCTCCTAACCCTACCGGTAAAAGATATAATACTCCGAATGTTTGCATCATTTTTTTAATTGAATAGTTTTAGTTGAATCTATGGTCAATATACCATTATCAATCAATTGATTAATTAATTCATTTAACCTACTCGTGTTAATAGTTTGAAATTTACTGATAAGCTCTTGCAAAGTTAATGCTTGATAGGTCAATTCTATCTTTATATTTTCGATCAGACCTTCGTCAGTATTTAAATTACGTTTATATTTTTCAACACAAACATCACAGAAGTGACAATCTTCAAAATCAGTTTCGTTAAAATAAGATAACAATAACCGACTTCTACAAATATGTTTTTCGGTAATGTATTTTTTAACACTTTTTATTCTATTTAGTGCTTTTTCCTTTAAAACAGGATAATTAACTAATTTAATTTGCTCAAACTTTAGATTAATGCGATTTTGTAAAAAAACTAATTTTGGCAGACTAGATTGAGGTATAAATGCAATGACGCCTTGCTTGTTCAAATTATCTAACTGAATTCTACACTCATGTTCTGATATTTTAGCTCTAAAAGCTAAATCTTTTTCCTTTACATAAACATATTGCTCATAAAGCCCTCCATAACTTCGCAATAATGCTTTTATTAAAGGTTCATATTTCGAGAATTTAATTTGAAAATTATACAAATCATCCTTCCTCATTATAACCATTACTTTAGATAGTTCGTAACCACTATCTAAAAATGAAAAGTACCCTTCTTTTTCTAAACATTTAATGGCATTAAATAAAGTAATAGGTTTCAAATTATAATTACGCGTCACTTCATCGATATCGAAATTAACAGACAATCCTTCCCCACTTTCAACAGGTATTTGGTAATAATTAAAAATTGCTTGATACGATTGTTTGATTTCCTCTATACTTGGTGTATTCTTTTCAAAAATTTCTTGTAATAAATTCAAATCATTTTGATGACATAATATAACCGAATAAGCCGGTTTTCCATCTCTTCCTGCCCTTCCTGCTTCCTGAAAGTAGGCCTCCAAACTTTCAGGTAAATCTAAATGAACAACAAATCGCACATCCGGTTTATCAATACCCATACCAAATGCATTGGTAGCCACCATAACTTGCGATGTATTTTTAATCCAAAGCTGTTGTTTTTGAGCTCTATCCGCAGAATTTATGCCTGCATGATAAAAGGAAGATGTTATTTGATTTTGCACCAACCAATGACTAATTTCTTCTGTTTTTTTTCGATTACGAACATAAACAATTCCGGAACCTCCAACATTATGTATTATTTTCAACAAACGATCATATTTGTTTTCTTCAAACTGAACGACATACCGAATATTTTTACGTTCAAAAGACTGCCTAAAAACTTGTTGATTTTTGAATTTTAATTTTAATTGAATATCCTCAACTACTTCTTTAATAGCACTTGCTGTAACGGCAATCATATTGATAGAAGGAAAATATTCTCTAAGTTCTGCTATGTTTAAATAGCTTGGTCTGAAATCATAACCCCACTGAGAAATACAGTGCGCTTCGTCAACAGCAATAAGACCAATAGGTAAATAAGACAATTTTTCACGAAAAGTTTCTTGTTCAATACGTTCGGGAGAAACATATAAAAACTGAACATGCCCATAAGCCGCATTATTCAGAGCAATGTCAATTTCTTTATGATTCATCGCCGATGTAATAGCAATAGCACTAATTCCTTTGCTTTTCAAATTTTGCACTTGATCATTCATGAGTGCTATCAAAGGTGAAATGACAAGACATGTCCCTCCTATGACCAATCCAGGGATTTGAAAGCATAGTGATTTACCCCCTCCAGTTGGCAATAAAGCCAATGTGTCCTGATTATTCAGAACTGATTCGATGATAGTTTGCTGTAAAGGGCGATAAGAATCATACCCCCAATATTTTTTTAGATAAAAATGAATATCTTGAGTATGCTCCAATTTTAAATATTTATAGTTCCTAAAATACTAAAAATTATTACAATTGAAGTTATCATAAACTTAGTTTAAGTATCATTGATCTATGATTAAAAAAAGAAAAGGCCACTCTTAGAATGGCCTTATATTAAAAATTATTATTTATTAATTTCCAAAATCACTAATAAACTTTATACGCATTAACCTAACTTCTTCCTCAGAAAATTCATCCTCTCCTAATTCTCTCAAAATAGATTGAACATCGTCATTTTCTGACTCTCGCAAGCACTCATAAATATCTTCTTTTTTATCCTCATCTACAGCCTGATCAATATAATAATCGATATTTACCTTAGTACCGGAAGTTACAATAGTCTCTATTTCCGTTAACAAATCTTCCATTTTAATATTTTTATTCTTCGCCATATCTTCCAAACTTACTCTTCTATCAATATTTTGAATAATAAAAACCTTTAATCCTGATTTATTAACGACTGACTTAATAACCATGTCAATAGGACGTTCAATTTCATTGTCTTCGACATGTTTTTTAATGAGTTCTAAATAAGGTTTACCATATTTGACCGCTTTACCAGACCCTACTCCCGTTATTTTAGTTAATTCCTCCATCGTAATTGGATAGTTGATTGACATTTCTTCCAACGATGTTTCTTGAAAAATAACATAGGGCGGTAAATTGTTTTGTTTCGCAATTTTTTTAGTTAAATCTTTAAGAATAGCATATAATACATCATCTGTACTATTAGCGCCTTTTCCCTCAACAACTATTTCATCGCTATCACTTTCAGCATTACTAAAGTCATTATCTCTAGTAAATTTAATACTGAAAGGATTTTTTAAATAGTTTTTACCTTTATCTGTAATTTTTACCAATCCATAATTTTCAATGTCTTTTGAGAAAAAACCATTTACAATAGCCTGACGCATCACCGCATTCCAAAACTTATCGTCCTTATCGGAATCTAATCCTTTGCCCCAACTATCTAATTCATTATGCTTATATGATTTACCGGTAGCGGTTAAATTTCCAACTAACAAATTAATGATATCTTTTACTTTATGTTTTTCCTTGCTTTCTTTAACTGCAGTAATAGCAAGAAATAAGTCGTCCTGAGCTTCAAACTTTTGTTTGGGATGACGGCAATTATCACACATTTCATTGCACTTGGTTTCATCGAACTCTTCGCCAAAATAATGCAAAATAAATTTTCGGCGACAAGAAGAGGTTTCTGCAAATGAAGCCGTTTCAGAAAGCATTTGCTTTCCTATTTCTTGTTCATTTACAGGCTTATCTTTCATGAATTTTTCTAGTTTGACAATGTCATCATAACTGTAAAAAGTCAAACAATTGCCCTCCCCTCCATCTCTTCCGGCGCGACCTGTTTCCTGATAATATCCCTCTAAAGATTTTGGAATATCGTGGTGAATAACATATCTAACATCCGGTTTATCAATACCCATTCCAAATGCAATTGTAGCAACAATCACATCAATGTCTTCCATCAAAAACCCATCTTGTGTTTTAGCTCGTTCTTTAGCATCCAATCCTGCATGATAAGGGGCTGCCTTTATTCCATTAACAATAAGAGCCTGAGCTACTTCTTCTACTTTTTTACGACTCAAACAATATATGATACCTGATTTTCCGATATTTTGTTTGGCATATTTAATGATTTCCTTTAACACATTTTGTTTAGCTCTTACTTCATAATATAGATTTTCACGATTAAAAGATGATTTAAACAATCCGGCCACTAGCATCCCTAAATTTTTCTGAATATCGAACTGTACTTTTGGTGTAGCAGTGGCAGTAAGCGCCATAACAGGAACAGATCCTAATTTATCTATGATGGGGCGTAACCGACGGTATTCAGGTCGGAAATCGTGCCCCCACTCTGAAATACAATGTGCTTCATCAATAGCGAAAAAAGAAATCTTAAACTCAGAGAAAAAATCAACATTATCTTCCTTGTTTAATGTTTCAGGGGCTACATATAAAAGTTTAGTTTTACCAGACAATACGTCTTTTTTTACAGTAGCTATTTCAGACTTATTAAGAGAAGAATTTAAAAAATGTGCTATACCCGACTCATTACTAAATCCTCGTATAGCATCTACCTGATTTTTCATCAAAGCTATTAGAGGAGATACAACAATGGCTGTTCCTTCACTCATAATAGCAGGTAATTGGTAACATAATGATTTACCTCCACCTGTGGGCATAATGACAAAAGTATCCTTCTTGTTTAAAATATTATTGATGATGGCTTCCTGGTTTCCTTTGAAACCGCTGAATCCAAAAAAAGCTTTAAGTGGATCAATTAAATTATGAGATACAACTTCTTCTGCTATCATGATATTTTAGTTTAAGGGTATATTCTTAATTAAACATTTACGTTAATTCTATATAAAGATATAATTAAATTTTTGAATTAAACAAACTAATTTGACTGCCAAATAGGATTTTCAGACCAATGACTTTTTTATCTCGATGAATCCATTTTTAACGATTCGTTGATTTAGCCACAGTGTTTATATTCAGCCAATAAAAAAACGGCATATCAAGTTTAAATCCTGATGATGCCGTCTTAGTAGCTCCGGTAGGAATCGAACCTACATCAAACGTTTAGGAAACGCTTATTCTATCCATTGAACTACGGTGCCTGCTTTTTTAAGGGAATCAAAAATACAATATAAATGACAAATTACAATTGATTTTTTGACATTCTTATAGCGAGTGTGTTCTTTAATAGGTGATGTATTTGGTATGTCTAAATTGTTTGATTTTAATTGTCACATTAATAAAACAATGTTTAGTTAGTTGTTTTTAACTCAATTTTTACATTGTTTTGGGGTTCGTTTAGTGCCCAGCAGTTGTGCAGATTGCAACAAAGTTATTTCATAATGTTCATTTATAGGAACCTTAATATTTTTCAAAAATAAATCAATCTCTTTTTTGTAAATTCAGCCCATCAAAAAAAAACCAAACTATGGAATTTAGAATAGAAACTGACACAATGGGTGAGGTAAAAGTACCTGCACACGTTTATTGGGGAGCTCAAACAGAACGTTCTCGTAACAATTTCAAAATTGGACCGGAAGCTAGCATGCCAAAAGAAGTTATTTATGCATTTGCTTACTTAAAAAAAGCAGCAGCATTGGCCAATTACGAACTAGGTGTTTTATCAAAAGATAAAAGTGATTTAATCGGAAAAGTATGCGATGAAATTCTAGACAAAAAATTAGATGAACAATTTCCATTAGTCATTTGGCAAACAGGTTCAGGCACACAAAGTAATATGAATGTGAACGAAGTAGTAGCGTATCGTGCACATGTATTGAACGGAGGAAAATTAACAGATGAGCCTAAAGTGCTTCATCCAAATGACGACGTCAATAAATCTCAAAGCAGTAATGATACTTACCCAACTGCTATGCACATTGCTGCATATAAACAAGTTGTTGAAATTACGATTCCAGGTATGGAAAAATTACGCAACTCTTTAGACAAAAAAGCCAAAGAATTTGAGAATATCATTAAAACAGGCCGTACACATTTTATGGACGCTACTCCATTATCTCTTGGTCAAGAATTTAGTGGTTACGTTCAACAAATTGACATGAGTATTCGTGCTTTAAAAAATGCCTTAGAAGCCGTTAAAGAATTAGCTTTAGGCGGAACAGCTGTTGGAACCGGATTAAATACACCAAAAGGCTATGATGTATTAGTAGCTAAAAAAATTGCTGAACTAACAGGCTTACCTTTTGTAACTGCTCCAAATAAATTTGAAGCTTTAGCCGCTCACGATGCTATGGTAGAACTAAGTGGGGCTCTAAAACGTAGTGCCGTAGCCTTGTTTAAAATAGCCAATGATGTTAGAATGCTTTCTTCAGGCCCAAGATGCGGGATAGGTGAAATTGTGATTCCGGATAACGAACCAGGTTCATCTATTATGCCGGGTAAAGTAAATCCAACACAACCAGAAGCGTTAACCATGGTATGTGCTCAAGTTATTGGAAATGATACTGCCGTTTCATTTGGTGGCGCTATGGGACATTTTGAATTAAATGTATTTAAACCATTAATTGCTAGTAACGTATTACAGTCTGCTCGATTAATTGGAGATGCGTGCGTTTCATTTACTGAAAAATGCAGTGATGGTATTACAGCTAACTTGCCTGAAATTAAAAAACATTTAGAAAATTCGTTAATGTTAGTCACTGCGCTTAATACGCATATTGGATACGAAAAATCAGCCAAAATTGCTAAAACAGCTCATAAAGGAAATAAAACACTTAGAGAAGCGGCTATTGAATTAGGTTATTTAACCAACGAACAATTTGATGCTTGGGTAAGACCTGAGGATATGATTGGAAGTTTAAAAGTAGCGGAGTTAAAATAACTTTCTAATTATTGATATAAATCAAAAAAAGGAGTGATAGTTTAAACTATCACTCCTTTTTTTATTTTATCAGTTAAATCTACCCAAATATCATTTTTAAAACATAATCAAATAACATTCATGTTAATGATGATGATAAAAAAAATTATTAAACAAATAACATAAGCCTATTATAACTATTAAATACGAGCTGATTAAATCCATTTTATTAAAAATTGGAAATTTTTCCTGTTTTTGTGTTAGCTTTTTTCCAATAATAGAAAAGAGAATTGCTAACAAAAACATCACCACCACAAAACCCAATACATAAATAAGCACATAACCAAATGAATTAGCAAAGCTTCCTGATTGGCCGGCCATAAAAAATGCGGCTATAGCTGATGGACAAGGTATGAGACCACTTAAAATTCCAATTAATGCAGTTGTTTTATGCGTGTGTGTAACTTTATTATCGTTTACAGTGCTTAATTTTAAACTATTTAAATTGATTGTTTTTTTTTCGGTAGCGCTTGAATGATGATGATGATGCGTGCAACTAGAGGAACAAACATGTTTATTGTTTTTTATTTTATAAAGCATATATCCGCCAATAGACATCAAAATTAAAGGTGAGATAATACCTAAAATGTATTCCGCTTTTTCAGAATCAAAAAAAGGAAACAAATATGAAACCACAAATCCTATGGCTAACAACATAAAAGTATGAGAAAATGCCATACTAAATACTAATATAAACAGGTGATTTTTAGCATTTTTATTGCCTAAGGTATAAGATGCCATAGCCGTTTTACCGTGGCCTGGCTCAAGCGCATGCATGGCACCTAAAATAAAAACAGCACCTAAATTCAAAACATTAGTCATAACTTTAATTATTTAAAAATAAATAAAAAGCAACATTGTTGCAATTTAATAATTATTTTGTAATTTTATGAAAATGAAGAAAGCTACTCAAATATTAAATGAATTAGGTTTTCGAAAGACTGAGATACGGATAAAAGTATTGGAGTATATTCAAAAAATTGGCAAAGCTGTTTCGCAACCTGAATTAGAAAAAAAATTTAATACTCTAGCTGATAGAGTTACATTATATAGAATACTAGCCGCTTTTGAAGAAAAAGGCCTTATTCATAAAATAATGGATGTGCATGGTGTAGCAAGGTATGCCATGTGTAACGAAAAACATTGTACTGAGCACGAACACCATGATGAGCACGTGCATTTTAATTGTACTGAATGTGGCGACGTTGTTTGTTTAGATTCAATTAAGGTACCTGATATTAAACTACCTAAATCATTTTCATTATCACGTTTAAATTTAAACATTGAAGGTACCTGCGACAATTGTCAAAAATAATTTTAAAAGTAATCAAGTTGCACATCTAAACATTTATTCATATTATTGCAATATAGTTGCGTTAATATGAATATGAAAAAATTACCAGTCACCGTATTAAGCGGTTTTTTAGGAGCAGGTAAAACTACTTTGCTAAATCATGTATTAAATAATAAACAGGGCTTAAAAGTGGCTGTTATTGTAAACGACATGAGTGAAATTAATGTGGATGCTAAATCTGTAGAGCGCGAAGGAAATCTATCACGGACCGAAGAAAAGCTCGTAGAAATGAGTAATGGCTGTATTTGTTGCACGCTCAGAGAAGATTTAATGGTTGAAGTTGAGAAACTAGCTAAACAAAATAAATTTGATTATTTACTCATTGAGAGTACAGGAATTTCTGAACCTGTGCCAGTTGCACAAACTTTTTCTTTTGTAGATGATGAAAAAGAAATTGATCTTTCTAAGTTCAGTTATATAGATTGCATGGTGACAGTTGTTGATGTATTTAATTTTCCTGCTGATTTTGGAACTAATGAAACGTTAATGGATAGGGAGTTGACGAATATGGAAAACGATTATCGTACTATTGTCAATCTTTTAACCGATCAAATAGAATTTGCTAATATCATTATCCTTAATAAAATTGATTTAGTTTCTGCTGATCAAGCTGCTATTATTGAGGCAATCATTAAAAAATTAAACCCATCCGCTAAAGTGATAAAAAGTACTTTTGGTAAAGTTGACCCGTCCCTTATTTTAAATACAGGCTTATTTAATTTAGAAGAAGCAGAAGGCTCTGCTGGATGGATTAAGGAATTAAATGGAGAACATACACCCGAAACCGAAGCCTACGGAATTTCATCTTTTGTATTTAGAGATAAAAGACCTTTTCATCACGATCGTTTTTGGAATTATGTTAATGAAAAATTTTCTTCAAACATTGTAAGAAGCAAAGGGCTGTTTTGGATAGCTTCTCGCCCTGATCAAGCATTAAGTTGGAGTCAAGCTGGCGGTTCATTAAGAGCTGATAGCGCAGGAGTTTGGTGGGCTAGTTTGCCATTTAGCGAACGAATAAAAAGAGCCTCATTTTTAGATAACCAAAAATTAATTGAAGAAAAATGGGATAAAGAATTTGGAGATAGACTTAATGAATTAGTGATTATAGGCCAAGATATGAATGAAAAAGAAATCAGAGAAGACTTAGAGGCTTGTTTATGCACACCCGAAGAAGTTAAATGGATGCATGAGAAGAAATATACAGAAGATGCTTGGCCTCTTGGCCCAATAACCTGCGAAGTAAATTAAATAAAAAAGCCAGTATGTTATTACTGGCTTTTAATTTTATATAGTGTATGATTATTTGGTAGTCGTTTCTTTATGCTTTGCCATCATTTCTTCATGGTCTTTCTTCATTTGCTCATGGTCAGCTAATATTTTTTCATGTTCCGCTTTCATCGCATTATGTTCTTCTACCATTTTTGAATGATCTGCTTCAACTGTTTTAGCATCAGCCTCACCATTCATGTGTTTTTTCTCAAGTTCAGTATGAGAAGCTACTAAAGCTTTATGCTTTTCTAAAATAGCATCATGTTCTGCAATTAATTTATCATGATTAGCTTCCATAGCGATGCAGGCGCTATCTTGTCCGTTAGCAACCGTTCCATGCTCGTCTTTCATTGTGTTATGAGCAGTTTCTAATTCTGCATGGCTGATTTCCATCAATGAATCTTCTACTTCCATGTTACGATGCTCAACGGCTAATTTGTTTTCTAATTCTTTATTAGCTCCACCACATGAAACTAACGCAAATGTGATTGCTACAGCTGAAATTGATTTTAAGATGGTCATTTTTATTATAGTTTAAGATTATGGCACAAATGTAATAAAAGTATGTTAATGTTATGATAAAGTTTAACAAACATGATTTATAAAAACTCAGTGTTTATTAAAACTATAATATTTTTATGCAACACAGTTGCATTTAATATTTTTTTATAATTTTGTTACCATTTATAAATAACGTGTATGGACAAAATTTATAAATATATTGCCTTCTTTTTTGTAATAATATGCAGCAACGCTTGCCAACCTTCAAGCTATGAAAAGGAAACTATAAATTATTCGAAAAATGAAATTGAACTAATAATCGAAATACCCAAAGCGTCTTGCAATAATTGCAAAAAAACAATTGAGAAAGGATTAGTAAAAAAGGAAGGAATAAAATTTTGCGAATACTCAATAAGTTCAAAAAAATTAACCTTGATATATGATTCTTCCTTGATTTCAGTAGATCATATAAAACATCTCATAACACTTCTAACTTACCAAATACCATGCAGATAAATTTGAAAAAACATAAACTCATTATGTTTAAAATATTTAAACTCTTCATTATATGAATAAAATTAAACGATTCGATTTTTCAAAAGCGAAGTATTCAGCAATCAAAATTATTGTGTTATTGAATATTATAATTGTATTATCGGCATTCCAAAAACACCCGATTAAACTCACTGCTATGTTAATAGAATATGATCCAAAAACCAATGGGTTGTATTTGGAGTGTAAAGTTTTTATTGATGACTTTGAAAAAAGTATAAACAAAACTTTAACAAAAAACATTAACACATCAAATCCCTCTGCATCAGACATAGAGGGGATAAATGACTATTTCAACAACTACGTTAAACTGTGTGTAAATAAAAAGAAATTAGAACTAAAATACAAAAGCTCTGAAGTAGTTAATACATATAACGTTTTCTTAATAAAATTTGAAAATATAAAAGTGAATTTAAAAAAAGGTGACAAATTTGAAATTTCAAACACATTATTTTTTGAAGAATACAACTACTTGCAATCTAATAGAATGACTGTTAGACTTCCTCCATTTATTACTGAAGATCATCTCGAATCGAGAATTGATGATTATTACATCCCTTATAGTTTATAATTAAATATTTTACAAAATGAATTATTTACACACTTTTTTCATTAATGGTTGGAACCATATTGTAGATATAAATGCCTACGACCATTTATTATTCGTAATGACATTATGTGCAGCCTTTAAATTATCGCAGTGGAAACACATCTTAGTCATTATTACAGCATTTACTATTGGACATAGCGGTACACTTATACTAAGTGCACTTGACATAATTCCTACAAATTCTAAAATTATAGACACGCTCATTCCAATAACAATTATGATTACTGCTATGGCAAACATTGTTAATTATAACAAGGAAACCAATTTTTCTGATGCTAAAATAAAATATGGCATTGCACTAGTGTTTGGTCTAATCCATGGTTTAGCATTTGCTAGTAACTTTAAATTTATGATGTTTGGAGGTAGTATTATAATGCCATTATTTGCCTTTAATATTGGAATAGAAGTAGGACAATTATTTATAGTAGTATTATTTATGGTTGCCTTGTGGTTATACACTAAAGCCATTAAGGGTGAACATTTGAAATGGAATTTATTTGTTTCAGGCGCAGGTTTTGGAATTGCGGCAACTATACTATTGAAAGCTATCGGTAATTCATCTTATTAAATTTAAAATAAATATAAAATCATTGCATTTCCTTATAACATTCATTTAAAATAATGAATAGGTATAAAATGACATTTAAATATGCACTTTATTGGTCATGTATAATATACTGTTTGTTAACCTTTATATATTATATATTCGCAAAAGAATTTCCAAAATGGTTTAACTATTTTACGACGATATGCCCATTAGCAATAATCACAACCTTATTATCAAATAAATCGAATGAAATTTATAAATATTTACTGATTTATTTCTGGGGTCAGTGGAGTATTTGCGTGCATTTTATAGGGCTAAAATATATATTATTAATACTATTTTACTTCTCCACGATAGGCATCTTCTTGGTGAGCACATGCCAATTATATAATTTAAATCGCAATAAATAAATATGTATTTCTCAAAAATATTTAAACGCAACAGTGTTGCGTTTAAATAAAATTAATTACCTTGCGCTAAAGTATAATCTATGGAGGGTTTAGGTTTTATATCATTTAGTATTTCAGAATATTTATTAATTCTTTCACTTGGACTAAAACATGGGCTTGATCCTGATCACATTGCCATTATTGATGGAATGACAATGAAACACAGTGAACTTAATACTCCTTACGCAAAGTGGGTTGGTACTTTTTTTGCAATTGGCCACGGAGCTGTAGTTACACTCATAGCAATAAGTGTGAGCCTAATAAATCACACTCTATCGATACCCATATGGTTAAACAAGATAGCTGAATGGATTCCTATTTTTCTATTAATATTTATTGGATTAATAAATTTGAAAGATTTAATTAAAAAAAATAATTATGTCGTTAATGGTTGGCGGAATCATTTAATCCCAAAAAAAATAAAAAACAGTTCGAACCCCATAGCTATAATTTTAATAGGAATTTTATTCGCAACTGTGTTTGATACAGCAACGCAAGCAGCCGCTTGGGGTTACGCGGCATCTAGAGAAGGAGGTGCCCTTGCAGCAGCACTAACTGGTATAATATTTTCAATTGGAATGATTACAACCGACACAATTGATGGTCACATATTATTTAAAATTTTAACTAAATCATCCAAAAAAACGATAATGTATAATTACCGAAAAAATATCGGATGGGCTATTGTTATTATGTCATTTACCATTGCCTTTTATAAAACAATTTGTGCTTTCAATCCATTGTATCAATTACCCCCGTTTATGAGTTTGATGATTGGATTACTTTTTGTAGGAATAATTGCACTATTTTATGGATTTGCATTGAGTGAAAATTCAATTAAAAATAAATATTAATGTATTTATGAGAAATTTAGCAACAATAAAAAAACACCTAATACTATGTAATGGCGAACAGTGTACCATAAAAGGCGCAAATAAAATAATTGAATCAATCAGACGAACTATAAAGCGCTGTGGACTTCATGACCATATACATACTACCCGTTCATTATGCAACGGTAGATGTGAAGATGGTTCAATAGTAATTATATACCCAGATGCAGTATGGTATAAAAATGTAGATGAAACAGCAGCCGATAAAATAGTAAAAAAACATTTAATGAACGGCCAAATAGTAAAGGAGAATTTACTATTTAAACAAGAAACTAAAAACCACGGTTAAATCCTTTGAGTGAATAAACAACATTCCGGATTTACAATCACAAAAATTGCAATATCTAAATCTAATGTTTACAAATATTAAATAATCATAAAAATTATTAAAATGGAAAATAAAAAAACAATCCCTGTAACCGTTTTAACCGGTTTCCTTGGCTCAGGAAAAACAACCTTATTAAATAAAATACTAAGTGAAAATCACGGTAAAAAAATAGCTGTAATCGAAAACGAATTTGGCGAAGTTGGTGTGGATAACGAATTGGTTATTGGAGCCGATGAAGAAATTTTTGAAATGAATAATGGTTGCATTTGTTGCACGGTTCGTGGAGATTTAATTCGAATACTTGACCAATTAATGAAACGAAAAGATAAACTCGATTATATTATAGTAGAAACTACAGGCATGGCAAATCCTGCACCTGTAGCGCAAACATTTTGGGTAGATGATGATATAAAAGAAACATACAGGCTTGATGCCATTGTTACAATTGTAGATGCCAAACACGTTTGGTTGCATATTGATGATAGTGAGGAATGTAAGGAGCAAATTGCTTTTGCCGATGTTATTCTTTTAAATAAAACAGATTTAGTAACTGCTGAGGAGTTAGTAATACTTGAGAAACGGATACGCTCAATGAATGTCAACGCTAAAATACATAAAACAAAAGATGCTGAAATTAATCTTGAAAACATACTTGACATTAAAGCCTTTGATTTAGATGCGAAAATTGAAATAAATCCTGCTTTTTCAACAGAAGAGTATCCATACGAATGGATGGGCTTATATAACTTAGTAGATAACGAGTATCAAATTGAAATGACTGAAGGCCCCGATCCTTCTTTTGACATAGGTTTTATAAAATTAAATGATGCAAGTGTTACTGAAATAGCTATGGCTAAAAAGCAAGCTATTAAGTTATTTTCGGATCAACCAAAAGAGGTTAAGGCAGATAAGTTTTTAAATGCTAACCAAACCCTAAACAGATTGTTAATTGATAATGATTTACAAAACTTTTACTTTAGACCAAATAAACCAGGCATTTATGCTCTATTTACGCAACATGGCCCTGATGAGTTTAATCTTAAAATTAAATCGGAGTATAAAGGAAATAATAAAGAACTATCAAATGCAAATACACATAAAGTTGTTTCAAAAGAAGATTTGCAAAACTTGAAATACGAAAGACTATCTCTAATTTCTCCCATATTATTTGAGGAGTTTGAACACAGCCATGAGCATGATGATTTGGTATCTTCTGTTGGTATTGAAGATGAAAACGAATTGAGTATTCAAAAAGTAAACGAATGGCTTTCTTATTTACTTCAGTTTAAAGGAACTGATATTTACCGTATGAAAGGGATTTTGAACATTGCTGGCAATGATGAACGATTTGTATTTCAAGGAGTACACATGTTGTTTGATGCCAAAGCCGACAGATTATGGAAAGCAGGGGAAAAAAGAAGAAATCAACTTATTTTTATAGGCAAAAATTTGAACCGAGAAGAATTATTGAGTGGATATAAAAGTTGTATCTCAAAAAAACAATTAAATACTGCTTAAATGGTAAATCATTTACAAATAAATAAAATAGCAGAGTCAAAAAACGAATATGAATTATGGCGAACCCAACTTAATGATTATGTAATTGGTATTGGGTGGAGTTATACAAATGAGTATATTCTTGTGGCATCTTCGTGTGGTATATTAACGTGTTATAACTCATCATATCATTTAAAAATATTTGAAGCAAAAGCGCATCAAAATGGTTTAATGTGTTTAGCTGTATCACCTACCGAAAATAAAGCAGTAACAACAGGGCAAGATGGGCTTATCAAGCTTTGGGACATAAAATCAGCGTCTCTTATTAAAGAAATTAAATCAGATAGCCTATGGGTAGAGCAAGTGGTTTGGTCGCCTGATGGAAATTATTTTGCTGTAAGTTCTGGAAACACATTAACTGTTTTTAATAATGATGGAAAGAATATTCAAGAATTTGATGGGCATGAAAGTACTGTTTCGGGCATTGAGTGGAACAGTAGTAGCAAGGCATTTGCCACAGCCTGCTATGGTGGTGTGCGTTTATTTGAAATTGAGCTAGATGAACCAATAGAGTTTTTGGAGTGGAAAAATTCTATGCACTCTTTATCGTGGAGTCCCGATGGTAAATTTATAGGTTGCGGTACTCAGGATTCGAGAGTGCATTTTTTTCCGTTACCTTATAATATTGGTTCTGATTTTGAAATGAATGGTTATAAAGGAAAAGTTAAACTATTAGATTGGACATTTGACTCTATCTTTTTCTTAACAAACTGTTGGGATGAATTAATCGTGTGGAAATTTGCAGGTGTTGCGCCGCAAGGTCAGATGCCACAAACGCTCGGTGGGCATTTAGGAAAAATAACACAAGCTAAATTTCAAAATAAAAGTAGCTTTCTAGCATCGGGCGACGACATGGGCTTTGTACATTTTTATGATGTTGCAATTAGCGAAAATTTAATAACAGGTGTTAAATTGAAAAACACAATAAGTAAACTATGTTGGTCAAACGATGATAAACAATTAGCGATAGGCACATCGCACGGAGAGTTTGTTATTATGGAATCGCCAGCATAATAATAAAAAAATGAAAAAAATAGTAATAATAGGCGCTATAATTTTTGCAGTTAGCTCTTGTAATCAAATAGCAAAAGAAGAAAGAGTTTTAGTAAAAGGTAGTAATGATTCTTTGCTTGTAATAAATATCCCTGCGGCATCTTGTGAAAATTGTCAAAAAGTTATTGAAGATGGTTTGTATAAAGAAAAAGGTGTAAAACAAAGTATACTTAATTTGAATACAAAACAAGTATCTATAGTTTATGCTCCAAGTATTACCAATCCCTTTATAATCGAAGCTACTGTAAATAAACTAGCGACCCAAATGCCTTGTAAATAATTAAACCCAATAAAAATGAAAACTAAATTTTATAAAACTCTTTTACTGTTAGGTGTTGTAATATTTGCTACCTCTTTTAAGCATCCTATTAAACTTACTGCCTCGCTAATAGAGTACGATCTTAATTCTACAAGTTTAAAAACAGAATGTAAAATTTTTATAGATGACTTTGAAAAAAGCATTAATAAAACCTTGACTAAAAATATCAACCTATCTGATTTAACAAAAGAAAATAAAACAGGTATTGAAAATTACTTTGAAAAACATTTTAACATTACTGTTAACGGAAAAATTTTACCCTTAAAATTTAAAGCATCTGAGGTTTTAAAAGAGTACAATGTTATTACTATAAAGTTTGTAGACAATAAGTTAAAGATTAAAAAAGGGGATAAATTACTTATTGAGAACACGCTTTTTTTTGAAGAGTTTGGATACTTGCAATCAAACAGAATAACTGTGCGCATACCTCCTTTTATTGCAGAAGATAATCATGAAGCCGTTGTAAATAATTATGCTATTCCTTACAATTTTTAACATAAAACATTATGAATAATTTAAGTTCTTTTTTTGTTAATGGTTGGAATCATATAGTTGATATTAATGCTTATGACCATTTATTGTTTGTAATGACACTATGTGCTGCGTTTAAGCTAAATCAATGGAAACAAATATTAGTAATTATTACAGCCTTTACCATTGGGCATAGCGGAACGCTTATTTTAAGTGCATTAGATATTATTCCTGCAAATTCTAAATTAATAGATATGCTAATTCCTATCACTATTATGATAACAGCTATAGCAAATATTATTAATTATGATAAGCAAAGTAAATTTTCTGATGCTAAAATAAAATACGGCATTGCCCTTGTTTTTGGGTTGATACATGGATTAGCGTTTGCCAGTAATTTTAAATTTATGATGTTTGGCGGGAGTATTATTATGCCATTATTTACATTTAACATTGGCATTGAAGTTGGGCAATTATTTATTGTACTAATTTTTACACTTGCTTTATGGCTTTATACAAATATAATTAAAGGCGAACATTTTAAATGGAATTTATTTGTTTCGGGCGCAGGATTTGGCATTGCGGCAACTATACTTTTAAAAGCACTTAAAGCAGAGTAAATTAAAACTCTAACAATAGATAGATTTAAGACTTAACAAACATTGACTAAAAAAACAACATACTTTTCTTTATTTTTAATAGCCACCCTGCTATTTCAATTAGTTGTAATACCTCTCCACAAAGTATTTGCACATAAAAATGATGTAATTGAAAATTATACAAAAAACTCTTTAACCGTTAAAGTATCTCACGAACATTCAGATTGTTTTATTTGTGATCATGACCACTATTTACCCGCTTTAGTTAACGAAGTTTTTAGATTAAATAATACTTTACTTCAATATATTGATTTTAATTTTTTATGGTTTGATAATCTAATTAAATTATCTAGTCATTTTAATTATAAACTAAGAGGGCCACCTTTCTTATTTCTAAATTAACTCATAGAAATTAATTTTTTCTTTTTTCTAAAATTCACTTATTAAAAAAAACATTGCTGTATCATTCATTTGATATGGCTACTATAATATTATTTAAAATGAAACAACATAATACATTAAAAAAAATATCACTTCTTATTTTAATTGGTGGACTTTCTTCCAATAGCTTTAGTCAAACAAAAGATTCAATAAATTTAGATGAGGTTACAATTTCTACAAATAAAAAAGTTGAAGAAATGAAATCATTAAATAAAATTGATGTTGATTTAAAAGACTTACCCGTTACAATTCACAGTATTGATAAAAAATTAATAGATCAAAGAGGAGGTATTGCTTTAGAAGATGCCATGAAAAATGTAACTGGAGTTAGATCTCGCAACACTTACGGTGGGTTTCAACACTTCCATATTAGAGGGATGGAGCAATTTGTACTCTTAGTAGATGGTGTAAGAGATGAACGCCATAATATTTCGCAAAGTGCTCCTTCAACTAACCTAGCCGCAGTAGAAGGTATAGATGTTTTAAAAGGGCCATCTTCCGTTTTATTTGGACACTCGGCACTAGGAGGCATCATCAACATTAGAAGGAAACAACCTACAAGTATTTTTAAGGCAGATTTTATGGCATCATATAGCTCGTATAATACACGAAATATATCAGCCGGTGCTGGCGGTGCAATTAATAGCAAGCTTTCGTTTAGAACAGATTTTGGTGTAGGGCAATCTCAAGGATTTAGAAATTTTGGAAATTCCTATACAAATGGATATTTCGCTTTAAAATATGTTCCAAATAAAAAACATACAATCCAAATATCCGTTCAAGCAAATGATGATTTTTACGCTACCGATACTGGATTGCCAGTAGAACAAGATGGTTCGCTTGTTAAAGGAATGAACCCATTAACACGCTACAATGACCCTCAAGATTATTTAAAAAATAAGCGTGTTGATATGCAATTAAAATATCAATATCGCATTTCTGAAAACTGGGGCATAAGTAATACGGCTTCGTATTTTGTTGATGATATAAATTATTTTTCTACTGAAGAGTTAACTCTTAATGCCACAAAAGATTCATTAACTCGCTCATTCCCTTTTTACTTTAATCATCAAACAAAACCATTTCAAAATCAACTTGATTTAAATGGAACTTATAAAATCGGAAAAATTGAAAATAAATTTGTGTTAGGCTACTCTTTTAATATGTTAGATAGAAAAACATACAGAGGCATAATATCTGGCGCAGGTAAAAATGCTAAAATTTCTGTTGCAAATCCTGTATTAAATCAAGGAGCAATGAGTATTGAGGATAATCGTTACCAAGCAAGAATGGAAACTTCGCATGGAATATTTGCTCAAAATTGGATTAATATTTCTGAAAAATTAAAAGCCTTGGTTGCAGTTAGAGTAGATATTTTTAATGGAGATTATTATACAAATACTGTAGATAAAGATAGAAATGTTACCGTAAAAGGTACAGTAAGTAAATTAAATATAACTAACCCTACTTACAGAGCAGGTTTAGTTTACGAGCCTATTAAAAATTTATCTATTTACTCATCGTACAATACCTATTTTAAACCTACCCGAACCGTAGCCGCAGATGGCACTATGTTTGACCCTGAAACTGGCTATCAAGGTGAGCTAGGAGTAAGATATGCTTACAAAGAATTTATATCTATAAACGTATCTGCCTTTACACTAGCAAGAACCAATATATTACAAAGTTTTGCAGGTGGAGTATTTAAAAATATTGGAACAGGAACATCTAAAGGATTTGAAGTTGACTTACAAGCTAATATTACAAGCCAATTTTGCATAACAGCAGGTTATTCAAACGCTAATACACGTGTTGAAAAAAATAAAGATGATAATTTTGAAAATCCGAACGTAGGAAAAAAACTAGCATTTGCACCCGAACATTTAGTTCATTCATGGTTAACCTATGAACTAGATAAAAGTATTGTAAAAGGATTGGGTATAGGCGCTGGTGCAAGTTATACTTCCGAAAATTACACGGATGCTAGCAATACGTATAAATTACAGGCATATCCGTTGATTGATGCTGCTATTTGGTATAAGTTTAGTACGTATGAATTACGTTTTAATGTAAATAACATTACTGATCAGTTTTATTACAGAGATGCGATTTTTGCCAATCAATTTTTTGTTGGTATGAACAGAAACTTTATGTTAACGTTTAAAGCCGCATTTTAATAGTGGAATTTGTTAAAATAAAAAAACAAAAATTAATTCAAGCGGTGCGTAATATGCACCGCTTGTTCGGATTTTTTCTATCTCTACTTTTTTTTGTATGGTGTACAACTGGATTTGTTATGATGTACAAGGAGTTTCCCTCGGTTTCAAAAACAGAGTATTTAAAAATGCGCACAAACATTAGTTATGATAGCACAATAAAATTATCAGCTATAAACGAATGGGAATATACAAATTTAGATTCGTGCTCCGAAATTCGCATGTATCAGTTACTTAAAAAAAAAATTATCAATATTGTAAACACAGAAGGGAAAATTATTTGTTTAGATGCTTACACAGGAAAGTACGTTAATCCAATAAAAGAACATGAATTAAAAGACCTTGTAAATAGTTATTTTGGCAATACAAAAAAAGTAAAAACAATTGATGTAATAACAGAATTAGATCAATGGATACCACGTACCAAGTTTTTGCCACACATGCCTATTTATAAAGTTTTGTTAGATGATAAAGAAAATACAACGTGCTATATTTCTTCTCAATCAGGAGAAATAATTCAAAAACTAAATTTTGAAGATAAGATTTGGGCTTGGCTTGGACCTATACCACATTGGATATATTTTAAAAATTTACGAATAAATACTGATGCATGGAGGTATGTTGTAATAACACTTTCATCTTTAGGAGTGGTGTTAGCTTTGCTTGGTATTATACTTGGCGTTAGCCGAACAGTAAATTCAAAAAATAAATCTCAAAAATTCTCACCATATAAAAAAAAGTGGTTTCGTTGGCATCACTATGTTGGATTTATATTTGGTCTATTTATTTTTACTTGGATATTAAGCGGCTTATTATCTATGAACCCATTAAAATGGGCGTCAGAAGATAGTTTAAGCGAAAAGGAAACTAAAATTTGGCAAGGAACAAATTATTCAATATTAACAACAGTAAATAATTTTCAATCAGCATTTGATAATATAACTAAGCACAAATCCATTAAGGAGATTAAATTTTCATTGTTTAACTCGGACAATTATCTAATAGCAACTAATCAAAATAATGAAGTACAACATGTAAAAATACAAGATAAAAACGTTTTTAATAATGCAATAGATATTTTAAGTATAAAGTCTCAAGTATTAAAATTATTACCAAACAATAAAATTATTGCGTCTGAGATATTAACTGATTATGATAACTATTATTACAATAAACACAGAACATTACCATTGCCAATTTACCGATTTAAGTTTGATGACAAAAATAGTACATGGTACTATGTAAACCCAAAAACCTTAACTGTTGTAAAAAAAATGCAAACAGATAATAAAATAGAAAGGTGGTTGTATAATGGGTTGCATAGTTTAGATTTCCCTCAATTATTTTATAAACGTCCCCTATGGGATATTATTGTTATAGTTTTATTATTAGGCTGTACACTACTTAGTTTTACTGGTTTAAAACTTACAGCTGGTTGGTTTTTTAGATGGTATAATAAAAGATTGATAAGAAAGTGATTATAGTTCGTAGTAAGATTAATTACTAAACATATATTAAATGATTTATTAAAACAGATTATATGAAATATACTATTAAAATAATAATAATATTCAATTTACTTGACATACTTGGATTTGTAGTATCTGCTGTATGCGCTATTTATTGTATGATACTTCCGTTTATTTTGAGTTCGTTGCCATTATTAGGACTAAAATTCTTGGGTAGTCCAACTTTAGAACTTACAATACTTTTTTTTAGTATCACACTCGCTTTCATATCTTTTTTAATTGGCTATTGTAAACATCATAAGGATGACGAAGCGCTTAGCATCATGTTAATTGCCTTTATTTTCATTTTAATAAGTCATACCAATACTATACATGGAAATATATCAACCCTATTTGAACAAATTTTTATGCCTATTGGAGGAATTATAATGGCTTATGCTCATTATCGAAATTGGCAACTTTGTAAAGAAAATAATTGTAAAAAAAAATTGAATAATTTGAATTGATTCTCAAAAAATAGTCATTATAAATACTAATATGATAAATATATATATAATTACAGGCTTTTTAGGGGCCGGCAAAACAACTTTTTTAAATCACTTTTTAAAACATCATGCGGCTTCTAAAAATTTAGTTATAGAAAATGAATTTGGCAAAGCTAATATTGATACTAGACTCATAACAGAAAAAATCGATGAAATTGTAGAATTAACTAATGGATGTATTTGTTGCTCTCTTGATAATGAGCTAATTGACGTTTTAGCTAAAGTTATCAAAAAAGACAATAAACCAAATCATATTTTTATTGAAACAACTGGAATTGCAGATACGGGAAATATAATTAGCTTATTAAAATCAGAAGATTTAAAGCCATATTTTGACTATAAAGGAAGTATTTGTTTAATAGATGCTGAAAATATAATTGAACGTTTAAAGGAAACATTTGAAACAGGTCGACAAATAGCCGTGTCAGATGTTATTATTATAAACAAACTAAACAGTATTACTATCACCAACCTCGAAAAAATTAAAGAACAGATAAAAGATATAAATCCTTTTGCTAATCAATTTGATTCGTTTGATGGTTCAATAAAATTTACCTTAATGGAAAATTATTTAAATGATAATGAATTTAAAATTCCTTCACATTTAAAAACCACACGACAACAAAATGCTCATAAAATAAATTCGGTTTATTTTGAAACACACAATTCATTTGATTTTGGTGAATTAACCTACGCCTTACATGTAAACTTTCTGCTCTATCCCCATCAACTATTTCGATTAAAAGGATTCGTCAATACCAATATAAATAAGCAAAGGTATCTAATTCAATCAACAGGGAAACATATAAGCATAACACCAGTAGAAAACAAAGAAAGAAACATGAAATCTGAATTAATTTTTATTGGACTTCAATTGAAAACCGAAACCATTCAGCGAATATTAAGACCGGCAATAGTTGAAAAAGAAAATACTTAAATACAGAATTTTGACTATCTGTAGATGAAGATTTCACGATTCAACTTATAAACTTGGATAATTAAAGCGGCTAGAGCAAATCTCTATTGATCGTATAACCTATTCCTTTGGTAGTTTTAATAATATCATTTCCAAGGATACGGCGAATATTTCTGATATGAATATCAATGGTTCGCGTATTGGCCACTTCTGGAGAATTCCATATCAGTTTAGCAAAATCATGACGCGTAAATGTTTTGTGAACATTTTGATACATCAGATTAACCATTTCAAATTCTTTGCGAGGCAAACTTATTTTTTGATTATTCGCTATAATCAAATACTGTTCTCTGTCTACAAAAAAATTTGTGTGTTCAACTTCTTGTGGCACTAAATGTGCCATTCTATTTTCAAAACGTTTTCTTAATGTTGAAATACGCGCTTCTAATAAAATAGGCTTAATGGGCGTTGTAATGAAATCATCAACCCCTGAATTGAATGCTGTAATTTGTATATAATCGTCTTGCTTATGCGAAAACAAAATAATATACGGTTGTTCAATCTGTTTAAGATTTCTAATGTCGGAAGTGAGCGAAATACCATCTTTATACTTATAGTCTAATTCTACAATTACCAAGTGTACATCGTCTTTCTTGATTAGCTCAATTAAATCATCTTCTGATTTGGCAAGTGTAACATTGTATTTTTTTTCTAACAAATACTCTATCGTTTTCTTCATTAACGATTCGGTATTAGAACAAATAACAATATTAAAATATCTAGCCATGGTTATAAAAAAGGCACGAACAATGTTCGTGCCTTCATTCATTTTAAAATTATTTATTGATAACTAATTTTTTAGTCTCTTTAGCTCCGTTAATTTCTAAAGAAACGTAATAAATACCACTAGATAAATCAGATGTATTTAAATTCACGGTATGATTCCCTTTTTCAAACTCATTGTCATGACTTAAAGTTGAAACCAAGTTACCTAAGATATCATAAACCAAAACAGACACTTTATTTCTTTCAATTAAATTGAATGATAATTTAGTGTTTTGAGAAGCTGGATTTGGATATAATACCAATGAATTAAGTGTTGCTTTAGATTGTTCTTGAATTCCCGTAACTTGATTAGCAAATTGAGGTCCTGAGAAATCAGCTCCTGTAGCAGCGACTGAATTTACATTTAAACGAAAATCAACGTTATCTTCTAAGTTAGTTGGGAATGCGTTTTGTAATCCAATTTCAGCAACGGTTTTAGTAGTATCAATTGAATTTGTATTTGAGTAATTATTATACCAAGTTGCGTTTGCGCCACCTGCATCATGTACAAATTTCGGGAACATGTTTTTTGCAATAATACAATTTTTCAAAACTCCCATCGAATCTAAACTAGAGGTTGCGTTATAGTTATCAAACGTAGTTGCACCCGACACATGCCATCCTTTTTCCCATCCAACAAAAATTGAATTATGAATTGAAATCGCTGTATTTCTTCTTGTAAAAATTGCTCTTTCAAATTTTTCACCCGTAGGCAAAGCTACCGAACCATCCCTTTTAGGACCAATTACGGTCATATTAGAGAATATTGCTCTAGTAATCGGTAAACGACCTATTCCAGGATTAAAATTATCTGATTCAAATCCGTTTGAATCGCCAGCCGCATCAGAAATATCTTTATCTCTAACCACTAAACCAAATTGAACACGTCCATTATACCCAAAATCTGTATCGAAATCATCATCTAATCCTCTGAAAGCAATTAAATATTTAGCATCTACAGAACCTCCAAACCATTCGAAAGCATCATCACCACCAAATGAACATTGAATATGATCAATTTGTGTTCCTGAACCAACACCTGCCATAGTTAAACTGTTTAACTCTGAATTTGGTGTAGAAGACAAGGCAACACCTGCAAATTCTATTCGGCAATACGACATAGTTCCTGAGCTTTCAGTATTATTGTTCCCGCCAAATAAAATTTCGTTAAATGTAGTAGAGAACCCTTCTACATAATTTGTTTTAGGTCCGGTTGAAGGACATGTAGAACAAGCTGTATTAATAATTCCATTACCTAACAATACTACTCCACCCCAATCTGCAGGACCTCTTCCGTTTCCGGTTGGTTCTTCACTAGAGGTAAATACAATCGGATTACTAGCCGTACCTACAGCATTAATTTTAGAACCTCTTGAAATAATTAAACAAGCTTTAGATGCTTTGTCACCACGAATAACCGTTCCGGGCTGAATAGTTAAGTTTGCATTATTAGTTACAGCAACATTACCAACCAATAAGTAAGTTTTATCAGATGTCCAAGTTGTGTTAGCTGTAATATTACCAGATACAGTAACTGTAGCCACTGGATAAACTTTATTTTCAGGATCCCAGTTTGTCCAACCTTCAGCCCAATTATTAGATGCAACACCGCTCACATTATCTGTAACAGGGAAAGCTCCTTTGTAAGCTGTAGGCGTCCAAAACGCATTTTGAGCAAAACTCGGCACGCTTAATAATGCTAATGCCGCTAATTTGTAAATTTTTTTCATGTTAATTTTTTTGATTAAATGGTATTTAATTTTTTACAAGATTACACGACTAACTTTGTTTTTAGATTACGAATAGTTTACCATTTGCTTATATGTATTTTAAATTAGCGTTAACACTTTTGGTTTTTTGGTAACATTTAATTCATATGTGGGTTTTTATTGTTTTTTAATTGTCATATGGTTTAGCCAGTTTATCTTCATTTATGCTTGTGTTTCGGAAAACATGGCTATTTCATATGTGAATTTTTATTGTTTTTTTAATTGTCATATGTTATACGCCATGTATCTTTATTTGTGTTTGTGCGCGCTTTATAAAAACACCTCCTATCTAAAAAGCCGTCTAAAAATAATTTTTGAAGGTTAGTCAACGACTTGGTTCAATATAACACCCAATTATCAAGCATCTCGATTCAACTGCCATTGACGAAGAATTATCTCTCAAACTGACATAAATAAGAAGAGACTGCCCCTTATAAGACAGTCTCTTGTTCTTGATTTAAATGCTATCTATTTATTATTTGATTTTATAGCTTAACGATAAGCTGATGGTAGGTGCAAATTTTGTATTAAGCATAATATTATCAGCATCCATAGTATGTTGAAATTTTTTGTTATCGTTTACAGATTGTTTGTCTAATTTTCCATTTTCATTAATATCTTGATAGTAAATTAGATTTTGTGCGATCGCATCACGCACATTAAATTTAACTTCCAAATTCTTTTTAAAAGTTTTAGTGAGCTGTAAGTCTAATACATGACGAGGATTTTCCCAAATACTTGGTTCGTCCACATTACCTACAATCACAATACGTTTACCTACATAGTTATATGATAAACTAATACCGAAATCATAATCTTTATCTAAATATTGAGCTCCGGCATTAATTATAACTGGGCTTTGTCCTTGCAATGGTCTTGGTTTTACGCTATTTAATTTTGACACATCTACACTTGATTGCACATAAGAAAAATTAGTAAACAAAGTCGTTCCATTCAAAATTTTTGAAGAATCATTTTTGATAATAGTTGATAATAAAACTCTATATTCAAATTCCATACCTAGGTTTGTTGCTTTTGGTACGTTTGCAAAATTAATTGAACGTATTTGGCCATTACCGGCAATTTGTTCTATAGCATTGGTTAAATCTTTGTAAAATGCAGATACTGAAATAATCTGTCCGGGTTTTTGAGGATAATACTCAAACCTTAAATCATAATTATTAATTTTAGCTCGTTGCAAAGTATCATTACCCGAAATTTGATAATCAGTCACAAAGTCGTAAAAATTAAATGGCGCTAATTCTCGAAACTCAGGGCGATTCACTGTTCTGTAATAAGCAGCTCTTAAATTAATTCTTTCATTAATAGACCATACCCCATTGATAGATGGCAGGAAATCAACAATGGTCGTATCTTTCGTTTTATCTGTAAAATCACTATTGAGTGTATTTAACGATTGCATATAAGATTCAAATCGTACACCATAAATAAAGCGCAATTTATCGGTGAAACGAGAGTCACTCATCACGTAAGCTGCATTTAAAACAGATGATGCTTTATATGAATCGATAAAAGTGGTAGACTCGGTAAGTTTAAATCCTCCATCATATTTTCCTGGACCATCTGTTACTCCAATATTTGCTTGATTAAAAATTTCGCCTTCCGGCAAAAACGCTAAATCAGCATTAGGCTTTATGGCACTTCCTTTTGAATACCAAGTATATCCTAATAAACGAGCCGCAAATGAACGATTTCTATACTGATTAAATGCTCCTATTTTTAATTCATGTTTTGAAGCATAAATTTCAAATGGTCTAGAAATATCTAATTTAAAACTATAAATACGCTCTTGTGTTTTAGCAAAAAACATAGATCCAGCGCTGGTAGGTCCAACGGCATCTCCAAGAATTTGAGCTGCATAATTTACAGAATCTGATTCGGAACCACTTGCTTTTTGATACACCATCCTTCTTAAATTAGGGATATCACGCTGAATATCACTTAATCCTCCTATCCATTTTATTTTAACTTTTTCTTTTGGCAAAAAATGATCTCCATTTACCTGACCGGTATAGATATTATTTTGTGTGAAAAATCTCACATTTGATTTTTGCCAAAGCGGATTATTAACATCAGAAGCATCAAAAACACCTTTTCTAGTGATTGTTCTATCATCCGTGTTAACCGAATATAGATTTTTCACCCCAATTTGATGATTATCATTTATCTTGTAAGAAAGATTCCATAAAGCACTCGCTAATATATTATTGACAAAATTGGTATCCGTAAATTCTCTAGTCTTTTGAACGGCATCTCCCTGCTCTTCAAATTCTCTTCTTTCTGAAATGGAAGTATTGTTGGTGTTATTATATGTAAGCGCTACTACGCTTCCGAAATCTTTCTTAAATAACTTAAAAATATTGGCTTGCGTAAACTGCGTGTTTAAATTAGGAAGCGCCGTTTTATTCTGCAAAGTCCAATCGTAATTAAGCTTTTTTGCTTGATCTATTTTATCAGTGTTTGAAGTAATATTTGCATACTCTTCGGTTGTTGGAATTCCTGAAGGTAATTGACGTGATCCATCATCTATACCTAGCCAATCTGTTTTACCTCCTTTGTATGTTTTAAAGTTTTGAAATGTAGTAAGTGAATTGTATCCACTTGATACTGATAAACTCGTGCTGTTTTTATCTGGAATGTTTTTCGTGTTGATTAAAATAACTCCACCTGCAAAATCTCCCGGCAAATCAGGAGTGGCTGTTTTTAAAATCACCAAATTATCTAAAATACCAGACGGAAAAATATCAAAAGCAAAGGCTCTTTTATCACTTTCTGAACTAGGTAACGGAGAGCCATTTAAATAGGCGGTATTATATCGATCGCTCATACCACGTATAATGGCAAATTTATTGTCTTGTATACTAGCGCCACTTACCCTTTTCAAAACATCACTTGTGCTTCTATCGGGTGTTTTTTTGATACTTTCAGAAGAAATCCCGTCGCTTACACTCGCATTGTTTTTTTGCATCACCAATAAAGTGTTTGTGTTCTCTTTATTCATCTCGGCCTGCACCACAACTTCTCCAAGGGTTTGAGAACTTGCTTGGTCCAATCCTATATTAAATTCGGTAACATCATTTGCCTTAACAATAACATCTACAAATTTTTTATTATCATAAGTAATGTAACTGGCTATTACATTGTATTTACCGGGTTGCAACCCACCTAAAGAAAAATTTCCATCAAAATCAGACGATGCGCCTCTAGTTGTACCTTCTATCAAAACGGTAGCACCTGGAAGTGTTTCACCGGTTTTGGCATCAATTATTTTTCCGGCTATCTTACCAGTTTGAGAAAAGGCTAAAAAAGACAATAAGGAAAGTGTCGCTGTAATCGTAATTTTTTTGAACATAACTTTGTGATAAATATCACCACAAAAAAACAATAAGGACTTAATGTAAACGTCAAGGCTATATTACCTTAATATTAAATCAAATGGAAAATGACTTAAAAAAATTAATATTTAATTAACACGAAATTTTTAAAAACAATTCAAAATAGACCTTAATCCATTTTATTATTCTTTATTTTTAACAAGCTCGTATTAAGCATCACAATGCAATTAACGCCTAATTGAGCCGTATCTGAAATTTTCTTTTCAGGATATTGATATTTTAATTCTTTAGCTATTGTTTTGTACAATTCGACAAATAATATAATATCTTTTAAGGCTTTTTTGGATAGTTTGTTTTTCAATCCCGGATTAATATCAAAGACTTTTTTAATATGAGAAATTAAATTAGACGTTTTTATTTTTTGTTCAATAACTTCTTGATTAAACTCGTCTTTTATAATTTGTTTCAGTGCTTTATTAATAAGAATATAAGATAGGTTAATTGATTCAATATAAAAAAGCTGATCAAATGCTTGTTTGTTTTTATCAATTAATTGCTTTATAGTAACAGCCATAATTCATTTTTTGCTAATTTATGCAACTACCTGTAAACTAATTATTAATTTAATGATGCATTTCGTTTATACTATTGTTTATTTTATAATTACGTCAAACTATCTTATTCTAATTTCAAAATCGTGCGAAAATAAAAATAACCTTATTTCTTAATATTTATTTAACCTTAAACTCAAGCTTTAAGGTTATCTTTGTGATTGAAAGACAGATATGAGTACAGAAAATAGTTTATACAAAATATTACTTGTTGATGATGAACAAGATATATTAGATTTTTTAAGTTACAATTTAAAAAAAGAAGGATTCCAAGTATATGCCGCACTCAACGGAAAAGATGCCATCAGTATTGCAAAAAAAGAAAATCCGCATTTGATTGTATTAGATGTCATGATGCCTGAAATGGATGGTATTGATACTTGCCGAGAGATTCGAGAAATTGCAAACTTAAAAGACGTTATGATTGCTTTTTTGAGTGCACGTAACGAAGACTATTCTCAAATAGCAGGTTTTGAAGTTGGAGCAGATGATTATATTACAAAACCGATTAAGCCGAGAGTATTTATTAGCCGTATTAAAGCCCTATTAAGAAGATACGCACCAGAGCAACAAAAACTTTCTCAAATTGATTTAGGAAATATTAAAATCGATAATGAGAAATACTGTGTTTATAAGGATGACCAGGAAATTGCTTTTCCTAAAAAAGAATTTAAGTTATTGTCATTATTAGCTAGTAAACCCGGCAAAGTTTTTACTCGTGAGTTTATTTTAGAACAAGTTTGGGGCGATGAGGTGATTGTAGGCGATCGTACAATTGATGTTCATATTCGTAAATTAAGAGAAAAACTCGGAGAAGATTATATCAAAACTATTAAAGGAATAGGATATAAATTTGAATTTTAAAAAACGGTAATATACTGAAAAATCGTTGGTGATAATTTCAAATTTTTTATACAAAATGGTGCATCAATCTGAAGAGGAATTAAGCACTGTTGGAGAACAAGCTAATAGTAATAAGAATGGCGTCGATAAAGCAATAAAAGCTAGTTTATAACTACCTTTTATTATTCTTGCTGTTTTATACATTATGACTAAAAAAGTCACCTTTCATTCGAG
Source organism: Chitinophaga pinensis (assembly GCA_945860225.1). Classification (GTDB taxonomy): domain Bacteria; phylum Bacteroidota; class Bacteroidia; order B-17B0; family Aurantibacillaceae; genus UBA4416. The sequence continues at coordinate 53,612 of CAMAPT010000013.1, forward strand.
AAAAAATATACCATTTTATAAAATCAATGCGATGTTTTAAAGTCAATCCTCTATCTATATCAAGATGATTTTTCAAATGACTAAAAAAACCTTCTATTCCATTTGTAGTTGAAGGTATTTTAGGGCTTGATAAATAATTAAACATATTAAGTAAAGCTCTTTTCATCGTATAATAAGATCGTCTTACTAGTTTATGAGTATACCAATAACGTCCGGTAGCCCAACAGCGGTTTTTTTACTTTTTCACTTACAAAAAAAATTTAGTAAAACAACTTTCACTAAACTTTCTTCAATCCTTTTATATATAAGGATTACAAAGGTTTTTACCAACCATTTTTCAGTATTATGCCAAATTTGTGACAAAATTAAAAAGCTGCCCTGATGAGACAGCTTTAATATATTAGTGTTTTTTGGTTAAGAAATAATTGGTGGCGGTTCCATAACAGTACCGCACGATTTACAGGTTTTTAATTCTATAGAATTATAAAATTTTTCAAAAATACCCTGAAATTGAGAGGCAATATCGTTCAACACAAATTTTTCTTCGAATAATTTATGGTTACATTTTTCACAAAACCACATTAATCCATCCATTTCACCTGATCTGCGACGACGCTCCATCACCAATCCAATCGTATTTTTAAATCGAATGGGATTATGAGGTACTTTAGGCGGCAATAAAAAAATCTCTCCTTCTTTGATAGGGACTTGAACAGCTTTTCCGTCTTCCTGAATAGTTACAATAATATCACCTTCCAATTGATAAAAAAACTCTTCGCTTTCATTATAATGAAAATCTTTTCTTGAATTTGGGCCACCCACTACCATCACAATAAACTCAGCATCCTTGTAAATTACCTTGTTATTTACGGGAGGTTTTAACAGATGACGGTTATCATCAATCCATTTTTTGAAATTAAAGGGCCTTGTTATACTCATAATATAGGAATCAGTTAATTAGACAAACAGTATTTAGTTACCCGGGAAATTGGCTTTACGTTTTTCTAAAAATGCGGCCACTCCTTCTTTAAAGTCTTTACTTGCAAAACTTTTTCCAAATTCCTCTATCTCAACTTCGTAACCATTTTGCTTAGTATTATATCCGGAGTTTATTACTTTGATAGCTGCTCTTATAGCAACAGGTGATTTTGTGCTAATTTTTGTCGTAATTTCAAGACATTTATTCAATAATTCTTCTTGAGTAGTAATATAATTTACTAATCCCCATTTATAGGCGTCATCTGCCGTTATCATATCTGCAGTAACAATCATTTCAAACGCTTTACCTTTTCCTACCAATTGCGCTAGTCTTTGTGTACCACCATAACCCGGAATAACACCTAAACTTACCTCTGGTAATCCCATTTTGGCATTATTACTAGCTACTCTAATGTGACAAGCCATCGCTAATTCTAAACCTCCTCCTAATGCAAAACCATTAACGGCAGCAATAACCGGCTTTGAATAATTTTCAATAAAATTAAAAATCTTAAAATGACCTATTGAACTTAGTTGCTTTCCTTCTTCAACCGAAAAATTAGCAAATTCAGAGATATCAGCACCAGCAACAAATGCTTTATTACCTGAACCAGTAATAATTAAAGCATGTATCGCTTTATTATTTTCTGCGTCAACCAAAATCTCATGTAATTCTTCAATTGTTTGACGATTAAGGGCGTTTAATTTATCAGGACGATTAATAGTGACTATTAAAACGTCATTTTGAAGTTCTGTTTTGATATTTTCTACGGTCATTTCGATAGTCATTTCAGCGGTCATTTCTAGTTATTTACAATGAAACAAATATAATGTGATAAGTATTATTTCAACAAAAAGTTATTAACCCAATGGGTTATGATTCAAATCAACTAAATATTTCAATCACATAACCTGGGACAATTCCCAAAGCTAAAGTAAAGAGTGTAGTTAAAGCTAATAAAAACACATGAGATGTTTCCATCGTTACCTCTTGTTCTGATTCTTCTTGTTTAAAGTACATGGCTATAATAACCTTAAAATAATAGTATACTCCAATCGCTGAAGTTAAAATCGCTATGACAATCAACCATTTAAAAGAGGTGCCTATCAAAACTGAAAAAACAAAATATTTAGCAAAAAAGCCTGCAGTCACAGGAATTCCCGCTAAAGACAACATTGCAATCACCATACAAGCTGCCATCAACGGATGACGCTTTGCTAATCCATTAAACGCATCTATATTCAAACTATGTTTGGATTTAGACACATTATACAAAACAGTGAAAGCTGAAATTGAACCTACAGAGTATGCCAAGGAATAGTATAAAATAGCGCTCACGCTCGTCATTCCTCTTTGATTAGCTAAAATTGCCATTAACATAAAGCCTGCATGACTAATGCTTGAATATGCTAACATCCGTTTTACACTTTGTTGTGTAGCTGCTGTAATATTTGAAACTACTAACGATAAAGCAATCACTACAGCTAATATCATACTCCAAGTTTCGTTAACACCACCAAATACCACTAAAAATAATCGCATAAAGGCAGCAAATGCGGCAGTTTTGACTATCGTACTCATTAAAGCTGTAATTACAGTTGGGGCTCCTTCATAAACATCTGGTGCCCAAAAATGGAAAGGAGCTGCGCCTACTTTAAATAACATGGCAATTAAAATCATTAACACACCTGCATAAAAGAATGCGGGTAAATCTCCTTGAGCATGAGAAATAAATGAACGAATCGCCATTAAATCAAAACTTCCAGTTGCTCCATAAATTAAGGCAATACCAAATAATAAGAAACCGGAAGCAAATGATCCCATAATTAAATATTTGAATCCTGCCTCATTGGATGCTAAGTCTCTTTTACGACTAGCGGCCAATACATACATTGGGATAGAAAGAATCTCAATTCCTAAGAATAATGTAGTCATGTTACTGAAACCAGTTAACATCACTGCTCCAACTAATGCAAACAAAACCAATGCAAAGTGGTCAGTTACGTGATCTTGTTCAAAATAATCATTGGCTAAAATAAACCAAAAGAAAGCCGTTACTAAAATGACGCCGCTAAATGCTAATGCTACGTTATCAAAACGCATCATATTACTAAACATTTCGATGTTGTAGTTATTATTCCATTCCATGAAATTAGTAACATACGCTGCTAAAATTCCAATTAGTACTAATGGATACAATAGTTTTTTGAATTTAAAAATTTCGGCCAACATGGCTAAAACCCCTAATCCGCTAATTATAAAAAGACCTTTCATATTATTATTTAAGATTTTATTATTTAAGATTTACGATTGAAAAATTGTCAATTATAAATCAATTAAATTGTCAATTATGTTTTTATTTAATATAAGTTAAAATTGCTTTTGTTCCTTCTTCTGCTAGGTCGTTTAATGGTTTAGGATATACACCAAATGCAACTATAACAAAGCAAATGATATATAATACCCATTTATCTGAACCTTCTAATGAACCAAACGTAATGGCCGAATCTTTTTTCTCGCCTAACATTATTGCTTGATAGCTGCGTAACATATATACTGCACCTAAAATAACAGTTAAACCAGCAAAGGCAGCAACCCACTCCCCGTATTGATAAACACCATTAATTAACAAAAATTCGCCCACAAAACCATTGGTTAATGGCAATGCTACAGAACCTAACATCACAATTAAAAATAAAACGGCGAAATTTCCATTCATATTTCTTATGCCACCTAATTTTTCCAACTCACGAGTTCCTGTGTGACGCATTAATATATCAGCAATTAAAAATAACCCAACAACATTAACACCATGAGCTAACATTTGCATCACTGCTCCCTGAATACCTTGTTGATTAGCAGATAAAATACCTGCTGCAATTAATCCAACGTGCGCAATTGATGAATAGGCAATTAAACGTTTGTAATCTTTTTGAACAATAGCGATACATGATGCGTAGAAAATACCAAAAACTGATAAACCAATTGCTAACCAAGCCCACTCAGCTAATGCTAAAGGAGTAACTGGCATTAACCATTTAATTAATCCAAATGTTCCCATTTTTAACATGATGCCTGATAACAACATGGTGCCTTGCGTAGGGGCGTTTACGTATGTGTCTGGCTGCCATGTATGAAGAGGAAAAATTGGCATTTTGATACCAAAAGCTAAAAATATAAACCAAAACACAAAAGTTTGTTGATGTAAGTTTAATGATTTACCCGCTTGGTATAAATCTGTTACAGCCCAAGATTTAATGCCTGTTTCAATTCCGGTATGACTATATAAATAGATTAATCCTACCAACATAAATAATGAACCGAATAACGTGTAAACGAAAAATTTGAAAGTGATCCGTCCACGATTTTCTCCACCCCATAATAAACAGATAAAATAAATTGGAATTAATGCTAATTCCCAAAATACATAAAACAAGAAACCATCGTTAGCTGTAAATACACCTACTAATGCCATTTGCATTAATAAGATTAGTCCATAGAAAGAATTTGGTTTTTCGTAAGTAGAATTGAATGATGATAAGATAATTAATGGCACTAAGAATGTTGTTAGTAATACCATTAACATAGATAAAGCATCAATACTTATCGCAAAGTGAATTCCTAAAGATTCTATCCAAGTGCAGTTTAAAACTAAATCAGCGCTTGTAGGGTTGTGTTTGTATTGAAACAAAACTACTAACGATAAAATAAATTCTATAACTGACAAGCCTAAAGCAACGGTTCTACTTGTGTTTCCTTTTGTAAAAAAAACCAATAAACTTGCTAAAAGAGGTACAATGATTAATAATCCAACTAACATATCTTTATTTACAATTTAATTATTTACAATTTTAAAAATTAGCCTATTTTATAAATGTGAAAAATAAAATGGCGATAATTCCTAATACCATTCCGAAAATATAAAAACCGATGTGTCCTGTTTGCACTTTACGAACCAAAGAACTCACACCTGTAACTGCACTACCAACACCATTTACAATTCCATCCACTACTTGCAAATCCAAAAACTTATAGAATACTTCCGAAAGTAAATCTAACGGTTTACGAATAATAGCATCATAAATTTCATCTACATAGTATTTGTTATAGATTAATTTTTTTATACCTGATAATTTTTCATCCTTTGCTTCAGGCAAAATATTGTTTTTAATATAAACCATGTAAGCAAAAAAGATTGTTGCTAAAGCAGCTAATGTTGCCAAGCCCATTAATATCCATTCTTTTGTATGATTTAAAATACTTGGATTTTTATGCGCAATGATTGGATCTAAGTGATGGTGGAACCAATTGGTTGTTCCCCAAAATTCTGGCAAACCTAGTACACCACCAAATACAGATAATACTGCTAAAACAATTAAAGGAATTGTCATAGTCTTTGGAGACTCGTGTAAATGATGCTCTTGTTCGTGAGTTCCTCTGAAGCTTCCAAAGAAAGTTAAGAAGAATAAACGGAACATATAAAACGCTGTTAGGATGGATGTTACCATTCCAAAGAACCATAACATTGGACTATGCTCATAAGTATGAGCTAATATTTCATCTTTTGAGAAGAAACCAGATAGTAAAGGGAAACCACTAATTGCTAAAGTCCCAATTGCCATTACTTTTCCTGTTATAGGTAAATGTTTCCATAAACCACCCATTTTTCGCATGTCTTGTTCTCCACCCATTGCGTGAATAACAGAACCAGCACCTAAGAATAATAAAGCTTTAAAAAAAGCGTGAGTGGTTACGTGAAATACAGATGAACTGTAAGCGCCAACTCCTAAACCTAAAAACATTAATCCTAATTGAGATACCGTTGAGTAGGCTAATACTTTTTTAATATCATTTTGAAATAACCCGATAGTGGCTGCAAATAATGCTGTTGTTACACCTACTACGGCAACTATATGAGATGCTTCAACAGACATCGAATAAAAAATGTTTGAACGAACAATCATATAAATACCTGCTGTAACCATTGTAGCAGCATGGATTAAAGCCGATACAGGAGTTGGTCCAGCCATTGCATCCGGTAGCCAAGTATATAAAGGTAACTGTGCAGATTTACCCATAGCACCAATAAATAATAATAATGCAATTGCTGTTACAGTTGATGCGTTACCGGTTGATGCAATTGAAAATACTTGATCGTAAGAGATACTTCCAAATGTGATGAAAATCAAAATAATTCCCATTAAAAAGCCTAAATCTCCAACACGGTTCATAATGAATGCTTTTTTAGCAGCATTGTTATAAGCTGTGTTTTTGAACCAGAAACCAATTAATAAGTAAGAACATAAACCTACACCTTCCCAACCAACAAACATAATTAGGTAGTTATTACCCAATACTAATAACAGCATGAAGAATACGAATAGATTTAAATACGTGAAGAAACGTGCAAATCCTTCGTCATCGTGCATATAACCCATCGAGTAAATATGGATTAAAAAGCCTATACCTGTAATGATTAATAAAAACCAAGATGATAATGGATCTACTAAAAACTCAAACGGAATTTTTAATGTATCAGAATTAATCCAAGAGAATAAAGGCAAAATGTGAGATTTAACCGCAGAATGCTCTAACTCTAAAAAGATTAATAACGACACAATGAAAGATGCTAATACAGCTAAACTAGCTATCCAGCCAGATAAGCTCTTGCTAATTTTTTTACCAAAGAAACCATTTATTATAAAACCTAATAAAGGGAATAATGGGATAAGGGCTACTAATTTAATCATATACTTAGTTCTTTAATCTGCTTAATAAATCAATATCAATTGTTTTGAAGTTACGATACACCATCGATAAAATAGCTAAACCAACTGCAACCTCAGCCGCAGCAACCGCCATAATAAAAAACACAAATACTTGTCCCGATGCATCATTATGTAAGGTTGAAAAAGCAACCAACAATAAATTTACCGCATTAAGCATTAGCTCAATACACATAAAAATAATAATGGCATTTCTGCGAGCCATTACACCAACTACGCCAATGATAAAAAGCACGGCGCTAAGCATGATATAAAAATTAATAGGAATTCCGTTTAACATAGTGTTTAAGATTTATGAATGTAGATTTAAGATGTTTTGATTTAATTTAAGAGTTAGTGTTTTTTATATTGTTTCGTGCAGTTTTTAATGATGATGCGAAAATAGCGGTTAGTTCATTACTTTCATTTAAAAGTTGTTTAAGAATTTTTGGATTTTTAGTTTCAATTGTTTCTTCTATAACTTCAAACCAGAATTGTGTTTCATCCGATTCTTCTAATACGATATTTAATTTAGAGATGAATTCTGCACTTGAACGACCTCGCAATGCAGCACGATAGTTAGCCGCAACAGAGGTAGAAGATTTAATTATTTGATACGAAATCACATCATTGGCTTTTGATTTCGGTAATTCGTTTATAAATCGAATTGTATCAACTGCAAATTGTTTCGTTCTTATTTTTAAATCTACTTTATCCACCTATGCTATTTCTTAAATCGAAAATCTTATTTCAAATTTATATTTGTGTCGCGTTTACCAATCATAATGGCACCAACTAATGCGGCTAATAACAAGATAGAAGCAATTTCGAATGGGAACAAGAATTCGCTAAATAATACTTTACCCAAATTCTTAACTAATCCTATTTGTGAAGCACCTCCCTGAACTATTTGTAATTGTTCCGCTCCTTTTAAAGCACCAACTACTACAAATAACAAAACACCACCAACAACACCTGCTATAACTCTTGTAACAATGTGTTTACGAGGTTCAGTATCGGCATTCAAATTCATTAACATAATGATGAATAAGAATAATACCATGATAGCTCCAGCATACACAACAATATGAACCACTGCTAAAAATTGAGCATTTAATAATAAGTAGTGTCCTGCAATGCAGAAGAATGTTAATACTAAATATAAAACTGAATTAACCGGGTTGCGAGTAAAAACAACCATAAGCGCGAACATAATAGCAAGGAATGATAGAATCCCGAAAAGCCATTGTGTAATTGTGTATCCTAACATATTTTTATTTAAGATTTAAGATTTTTTGATTTAAGATTTAACCTAAGTCAAAAATCTGATTTATTATTATTTTTAATTAATTCAAAAATCTTGTTTCTAAGTTCTAACTTCTAGTGATGTCCTTTATTTAATTTTTTTGCATCAAATAATTCGTTGTGTTTTAATCCTTGAATTTTTTTGAATGCTAATACCTCAGCAGTTTGACGTTTAGTCACATCAATACGTTGATCTATTTTTTCTACTAGTTTATCCTTCCCAAAAACAAAATCTTTGCGTTCAAATCCTGCATCTACGATTCTATCAGTCAAAAAGATGGCTTCCTTAGGACATGCTTCCTCGCACAACCCACAAAAAATACAGCGTAACATATCTATTTCATAGGTTGCTGCATATTTTTCTTCACGATATAAATGTTCTTCGCCTTTTTTACGCTCACCACTTGTCATAGTAATTGCCTCTGCAGGACAAGCCACTGCACACATACCACATGACGTGCATCTTTCTGCGCCATTTTCATCACGTTTCAAAACATGTTGCCCTCTATAAACAGGAGCAATCGGACGTTTCTGTTCGGGGTAATTAATAGTTGGTGATTTTTTAAACAAATGACTCACTGTAATCATCATACCCTTTGCAATAGCAGGTAAATAGATTCTTTCAGCAAAGCTTTGCTCTTTATTTGATACGACTACTTTTCTATTTGTTAATTGCATTTTCAATATTTTTAAAAATGAATGTTTCCTCTAAAATATTCTACAACTACGGTTAACGCTAAATTGAATAACGATAATGGTAATAATGTTTTCCAACCTAAATTCATTAATTGATCATAACGGAAACGAGGTAATGTCCAACGAACCCACATGAATAAACAAATAAACAAAACAATTTTTGTAAAATAAGCTCCAAATCCAATTAATGAAATTAACCAGTCTCCTTCTTGTAAACCTAACGATGCATATAACTCACTAGAAAACGGGAAATTGTACCCACCGAAATAGAAACCTGCCATAATAGCCGAAGAAATAAACATGTTGATATACTCCGCAAATAAGAATAATCCTAATTTCATGGATGAATACTCCGTATGATACCCCCCAACTAATTCTGTTTCACATTCAGGTAAATCGAATGGCGCACGATTCGTTTCTGCTAATGCACATATAAAGAAAATTAAAAAACCTAAAGGTTGCCAAACAATGTTTGCAAAGCCTTTATCTTGTCCTTCAATAATATCTTTTAAACTTAATGAACCTCCAGAAGAAATGATTAAAGCTATTAAGGCAATACCCATGGCAATTTCATAACTAATCATTTGAGAAGAGGCACGAACTGCTCCTAGTAAGGCGAATTTATTATTTGATGCCCAACCACCAATCATAATTCCGTAAACACCAATTGATACAACGCCTAACAAATAAATAGTACCAATATTGATGTCAGTAATTTGTAAATCATACATGTGTCCGCCAACCATCATTGGTTTAGCCCAAGGAATAACGACACTTGTCATAACAGCTGTAACCATAAATAAACATGGCCCTATGATGAATAATGAACGATTAGATACATTTGGAATAATCTCTTCTTTCATAAACATTTTAACACCATCTGCTAATGGCTGAAAAATACCTCCTGGTCCAGCTCTACTAGGGCCTTTCCTGTCTTGCAAAAAAGCTGCAAATTTTCTTTCCCATAACGTGGCGTAAGCTGCAACCCCTAAGGATAACAAGAAAACTGCCGCACACATTATTGCTTTGTATATTATAAATGCTGTCATATTAGATTTAAGATTTAAGATTTAAGATTTAAGATTTTATAAACTTAAACTTTAAATCGTATTTCATATTTTTTCTTATTGTTTTTGATTTTTTAATTCTAACTTATAAAATCTTACTTATCTAAGGTCTTTTATTAATATCCATAAATCCAAGTGCTTTTTGTTGTTTCAACACTTGTACTTTTAGTTCATTTAAATGATTGTAATGGTTTTGAGAAATAACTGAATGACGGTCTACTTTTGTAGGTCCTTCGATTTTCCAATCAGACGTTTTCTTTTTATCAAAACGGCATTCGTTGCAAATAAATTCCTCAGCTTCTCCCCATTGATCTTTACGAGCTGTAACACGCAAAACATCTTCTCCTTTCATCCATAGACGAACTTTTCCTGAACATTTTTTACAATCACAACTTGCATCAACAGGCTTGGTAAACCAAACACGAGATTTGAAACGGAATGTTTTATCAGTCAAAGCGCCAACAGGACAAACATCAATGACATTTCCTGAAAAATCGTTTTCAATCACGTTCTCAATATATGTGGATATCTCTGCCGCATCTCCACGGTGCATCACACCATGAACCCGTTTCTCGGTTAATTGATCAGCTACTTTTACACAACGAAAACACATGATACAACGGTTCATGTGTAATTGAACATATTTACCAATGTCAATGCGTTCAAATTCTCTACGAGGAAACTCGTAACGAGATGTTGCGGCACCGTGTTCGTAACCCAAATCTTGTAATGAACATTCTCCTGCTTGATCGCAAACTGGGCAATCTAAAGGATGGTTTACTAATAAAAATTCTACTACCCCTTTACGCGCTTCTAAAACATCTTTATTTATCGTGTTTTCTACTACCATTCCATCCATAACCTCCGTGCGACAACTTGCCACTGGTTTCGGCATTGGGGTGGGATTAGCAGCACTACCTTGTGTTACTTTTACAATACACGTTCGGCAGTATCCACCACTAGTTTTTAATTTAGAATAATAACACATGGTGGGAGGAGCAACCTCCGGACCAATCATTCGTGCTGCTTGAAGAATTGTAGTACCTTTTGGCACATCAATTGTTATTCCATCTATAGTTACTTTCATTTGAAGTTAAAAGTTTTAATTACACTCTAGCCAATTTATTCAGTCTATCGTAATGAGAAATATCTGTGAATTTTTTGTTACGTGCAATTTCTAAAAATTCATGTTTAAAATGACGAATTGCTGCTGCTACTGGCCATGCGGCAGCTTCTCCTAATGGACAAATTGTTTTTCCTTCTATTTTACTTTGAATATCCCATAATAAATCCACATCACTTTCATTTGCTGTACCATCCAAAAACTTTTTCAATATTTTTTCGATCCAACCAGTCCCTTCACGGCAAGGCGAACATTGACCACATGACTCATGGTGATAGAAACGAGAAAAAGTAAATAAATTTTTCACGATACTAGTATCTTCGTCCATGGCAATAAATCCACCGGAACCTAACATGGTACCTGTTTGAAAACCACCGTCAGATAAGCTTTCATAAGTCATTAAACGAGGTTCGCCTTTGGCTGTTTTTAAAATTAATTCAGTTGGTAAAATTGGAACTGATGAACCGCCAGCTACTACTGCTTTTAATTTTTTTCCATTGCGGATACCTCCACAATATTCTTCACCGTAAATAAATTCTTCAACCGTAATTCCTAATTCAATTTCATAAACACCTGGCTTATTAATGTGTCCAGAAGCAGAGATTAATTTGGTACCAGTAGATTTTCCTACACCAATTTTAGCGTATTCTTCTCCACCCATATTTACAATTGGAACTACAGCGGCAATCGTCTCAACATTATTAACTACCGTTGGACAACCCCATAAGCCAGCAACAGCTGGAAATGGAGGTTTAATACGTGGATTACCACGTTTGCCTTCTAATGATTCTAATAAAGCTGTTTCTTCTCCGCAGATATAAGCTCCACCTCCAACTTGTACTGAACAATCGTGAGAGAAATCAGTACCTAAAATATTTTTTCCTAACCAGCCTGCAGCGTAAGCCTCAGCAATAGCCGCTTCTAAAATACGGGCCACATAAAAATATTCGCCTCGGATATAGATATAAGATTGTTTAGCACCTAATGCAAATGAAGAAGTAATCATCCCTTCAATTAATGCATGAGGAATTTTTTCCATTAAGTAACGGTCTTTGAATGTTCCTGGCTCAGACTCATCCGCATTACAAACTAAGTAACGAGGAACTCCTTCTGGTTTCGCTAAGAAACTCCATTTCATGCCTGTAGGAAACCCTGCGCCACCACGACCACGTAGACCTGATTTTTTAACTTCCTCGGTTACTTGATCTGGTTGCATTATTTTTAATGCTTTCTCTACAGAAGCATAACCACCGTGTGCACGATATACGTCTAACGTATGAATGTTAGGTATGTGATCGTTATGTATTAATAATTTTCTTCCCATTTCAATTCTTATTTTTTACTTCTCTCCTTCGACTCCGCTCAGGATGACAAGCTCGAAGTGACAAAATATTAAAGTGTGTTTTTATAATCTAAATCTGTATAACTTCTTAATTTACCTTCTGCTCTGTAGTTCTCTAAAATAGTATCTACTTTTTCGTAAGTTAAATTTTCGTGGTAGCTAGCTCCACATTGCAACATTGGGGCTGTTCCACAAGAGCCAAGACACTCGGCTACTTTTAAAGTAAACATACCATCCTTTGTTGTTTCTCCAACCTTAATGTTTAATTTTTTCTCAATATACTTTACAATGTCTTCAGCACCATTCAACCAACAAGAACTTGTTTGACAAACTTCTAGTACACATTTACCAACAGGTTTTAAATTATACATGGTGTAAAACGATGCTACTTCAAAAACCTCTACCGGCTTAATATTTAATATAGAAGCCACATAATCCATTGTTTCAGGACTTAACCATCCTCCAAACTCAGCTTGTGCTACATGCAATACAGGCAATAAAGCTGATTTTTGTTTTCCTTCTGGGTAACGACTAATAATCGTTTCCACTATTTTCATTGCTTCATCACTAAATTTAATTTCAGCGCGTTTAGCGTTATCAAATTTTTGTGCTCCGTGAACCTGACTTCCCATTTTCAGTTATTTATTTTTTGTTCTCGACTAAGCTCGAAAAGACTTTTTAATTCTTAATTCTGACTTCTAAATTCTTAATTTATTAAGCGTCTAACTCTCCTGCAATTACATTCATGCTACTCATTGTTAGAATGGCATCAGATAACATAATTCCTTTAATCATTTCTGGATATGCTTGGTAATAAATAAAACATGGTCTGCGGAAATGTAAACGGAATGGCGTTCTGCCTCCATCGCTAATTAAATAAAAACCTAATTCTCCATTTCCACCTTCAACACAATGATATACCTCTCCTTTAGGAATGTCTGTTTCACCCATCACAATTTTAAAATGATAGATTAAAGCTTCCATACTATTGTACACTTGCTCTTTTGGAGGCAAGAAAAAATCAGGTAAATCAGCATGCATAGGCCCTTCAGGCATTTTTTTGATAGCTTGCTCTATGATACTTAATGATTGCCACATTTCGTGCTGACGAACCATAAAACGATCATACGTATCGCCTTGCGTTCCTACAGGTACAGTAAATGTAAAATCTTCATAAGAAGAATACGGATTCATCACACGTACATCATAATCAATCCCCGCTGCACGTAAATTAGGACCAACAAAACTGTAACTTAACGCCATTTCTGCACTAATAGGGCCGCAATTAATAGTACGATCCATGAAAATTTTATTACGCTCTAATAAATTAGAAAACTCCTTTAATCCTTTAGGAAATTCTTTTAAAAAATCGTTGATTTTATCCCAAGCGGTTTTACTCCATTCTTTATCAAAACCGCCAATGCGACCAATATTAGTCGTTAAACGAGCCCCACAAATTTCTTCGAAAATTTCGTAAATTTTTTCTCTCCATTGAAAGATATATAAGAAACCTGTCATAGCTCCTGTATCCACACCGATGACGGAGTTACAAATAATATGATCAGCAATACGAGATAATTCCATAATAATGACACGGTGATATTGTGCACGTTTTGGAATTTCTGCTTTTAATAATTTTTCTACGGTCATATACCAACCCATGTTGTTGATTGGAGATGAGCAATAGTTTAAACGATCGGTAATTGGTGTAATCTGCGCGTAAGGGCGTCTCTCTGCTAATTTTTCAAAAGCACGATGAATATAACCAATCGTAGGAACAGCATCATGAATAATTTCACCATCCATTTTCAATACGTTTTGAAAAATACCATGCGTTGCTGGATGCGTAGGGCCAAGGTTAAGCGTAGAGTATTCTTTCTCTTCAATTACTTCCTGATTAACCGAATATGTTGTTTCTTTTTTACTCATTTTTGATTTAAGATTAAGATTTAAGATTTAAGATTTTTTATTTCTCACTTCTCAAACCTGATGTCTAATTTCTTATCTACCAAACATGCTATCGTTTTTGTCTGTCCTTGTTTGATCCTCTAGAGGATACTCTTTTCTAAGAGGAAAAATATCCATTTCATCTACATTTAAGATCCGTTTAAGGTTTGGATGACCTTTAAACTTTACACCAAAAAAATCATAGGTCTCACGCTCCATCCAATTAGCAGCTGGCCATAAATCAGTAGCTGTGGCAACCTCTGGTTTATTGATGTCAAAAAATGTTTTTAAACGAATTCGGTAGTTTTTCGGCATATTATGCAAATGATAAATAACTCCTAACTGCTTTTCATCGGCTGTTTGCATTCCACATAAATCCGTTAAGAAATGAAAATTCAATTCTTCATCTTCTTTCAGAAATTTAAGTATATCATGCACTTTATCTTTATTTACAGTAAAAACCGGATAATCGTAAAGAAGCTCAGCTGATTCTATATCATCATAAAAGCGCTCCTTTAATTTTTCGTTTACTTTATTTAATAATTCCATTATCTGATTTGAGATTTTTTGCTTCTTTCCCTTCGACTCCGCTCAAGTTGATAGATCGAAGTAAAAAGCATAAAGTTTTTATTCTATTCCGTATGAGTTTAACATTTTCTTATACTCATCTGATTCTCTTCTTCTAAAAGATTCGTTTTGAGCCAATTCCTGAATTTTCAAAACACCTTCCAAAATTTGTTCTGGACGTGGAGGGCAACCTGGCACGTAAACATCTACCGGAATAATTTTATCAATACCTTGTAATACTGAGTAAGTGTCAAAAATACCACCAGTGCTAGCGCAAGCTCCCACCGACAATACCCATTTTGGTTCAGCCATTTGCTCATATACCTGACGCAAAGTTGGTCCCATTTTCTTAGCTATAGTTCCCATAACCATCAGCATATCTGCCTGACGAGGAGAAAAGCTCAAGCGTTCAGATCCAAAACGTCCTAAATCATAATGAGATGCCATAGTAGCCATGAATTCAATACCACAACACGATGTTGCAAAAGGTAAAGGCCATAAAGAATTTTTACGAGCTAGGCCAACTACATCTTCTAATTTTGTTGCAAAAAAACCAGGTCCCTCAAGCCCTTCTGGACTTTTAGCTATTTCAAGTTTTGTGCGTTTTATAATCTCTTTTGCCATTTTAAATTAAAGATTTAATATTTAAGATTTTAGCCTCTTAAATCACATATCTGATTTCTAACTTCTATTTATTCTTCCCAATTTAATGCCTTTTTAGACAACATATAATAAAATCCAACTAACAATAATATAATAAACGAGAATACTTCTATCACACCTAACATACCTAGCTCTTTAAAGTTTACTGCCCAAGGATACATAAAAATCACCTCTATATCGAAAAGCACAAATAAAATAGCCACTAAGAAATACTTAATGGCAAATGGTAAACGCGCATTTCCTAATGATTCAATACCACACTCAAATGAATCTAATTTAATTTTTGTTTTACGTTTTGGTCCTAACCAATGCGATGCAAGCATCGTAGTTACAACAAACCCAAGTGCAACAACAAACATCAATAATATTGGTAAATAATCTAAAGGAGATGAAATTTGATTCATAATAACAAATTGAATATTGGTTGTAAGATTAACTATTTTTAAGGAAATCATCAAATATTACGTCTAATTTTTTAAAGGTAATATTGTTTAAAAGCAATAAAAAAACCCTTAGTTTAATACTAAGGGTTTTTTTGATATTTATTATTTAAAAATTATTCAGCAATAACTTCAAAATTAACTGTAGCTGAAATTTCTTTGAATAAACGAATTTTAGCAGAATAACTACCTAAAGCCTTAATAGCTTCTTCATTCATTTCAATATTTTTACGTTCTACATCATATCCAGCTTTCTTTAAAGCTTCTGCTAACTGAATGTTCGTTACAGAACCAAATATTTTACCAGATTCACCAGCTTTTGCACCAACTTTAACGGTTACATCCGCAAATTTAGCAGCTAATGCTGTTGCTTCATTACGTAATTTTTGTTCTTTAAATGAGCTTTGTTTAATTTCCTCAGCTTGCATTTTTTTATTACCGTCAGTTGCAAGAACGGCAATACGTTGAGGAATTAAAAAGTTACGGCCGTAACCATTTTTAACTTTTACAATGTCATTTTTATATCCTAACCCTTTAACGTCTTGTTTTAATATAACTTCCATGTTTATTTCCTCCTTTAATTATTTTAAACCATCTGCTAAGTAAGGCATTAAAGCAATGTGACGAGCACGTTTAACTGCTTGAGATACCTTACGTTGAAATTTCAATGAAGTTCCTGTTAAACGACGAGGTAACAATTTACCTTGCTCATTAACGAACTTTAATAAAAAATCTGCATCTTTATAATCAATATATTTAATTCCTAGCTTTTTAAAGCGACAATATTTTTTCTTTTTAACCTCAGCACTAGGAGGATTTAAAAAGCGTACTTCATTTTTTGCCATTTTCTTAATTTCTTTTAAAGGTTAATCAATTATGCTTCAGCTTTTTTAGTTTTAGCAACTTTAGTTTCAGATTGCTTTCCACGTCTCTTATCTGCCCAAGTTGCAGAATGTTTTTCTAAAGCTACTGTAAGAAAACGCAATACACGTTCATCACGTTTAAATTGCAATTCTAATTCAGCAATCTCTGTACCTTTTCCTGAAAAATCAACTAAATGGTAAAATCCAGTTGTTTTCTTTTGAATAGGATAAGCTAATTTTTTTAAACCCCAATTTTCTCTGTGGTTAATTTTTGCCCCCAAATCTGTTAAGATTTTTTCAAACTTTTTTGCGGCCTCCTTTGCCTGATCTTCAGACAAAACGGGAGTTAAAATGAAGACCGACTCATAACGTTTTTCCATTATTATTTATTTTAAATTAGAACGGCAAATATAGTTTAATTTATTTTAGTTTAATAAAAATTAATAGAAAAAGTTGTCAAATTCATGTTTTAATCCTCTAAAAACAAATTATTTCAGGTGTTATTATACCTCAAACATTGCCTACTTTTATTTTCAAATACAAACTAAACGAGACTGAAATATTTTTTGGTATAGTTATTTTTAATAAATTAAAAACTCATCGTTTCAGACTAAATCAAATTAAAACTATTTAGTAAAAATCATCTGTTGAAAAAATACCTGATATTAATCACTTGGATAGGAATTATAGCTGTATCTTTTTGGTGTTATAAAGCCATGCAGTTTCTCATTTTAATTATATCCGCCTTAAATTTTTTCGCTTTGCCTCCCGATAGTAGTGGCTTAGTTAGCTCTAGCTTTAACTTACGAGATGAAGTTATTAGTGTTCAAAATTTTAAATCTCATGAAAAAATAAATTTTGTTTTCAATAAAGAAATTTATCAATTAGGATGCGACACAATGCCTAATGTGAAATTTTGGAGAAATATCATGAAACTTCATAAAGATTCAGGTTTGTTCAATACACCCCTCAATCGTAATATTTTAAGTAAAACCCATGTGAAAAATTGGGAAAAGTTAGATTTAACTCAAAAATCATGTTTCAAAGACAGTCTTCGCAATTGGTATTGTTTATCAGATTCGGATAGAATACTCTTAACTAATGGAAAAAGTTTTTTCTACGATTTTGAAAAAGCGGCCTCTAATTTTGATAGAGGGATAAATGATTTCATTGCTAATGATGTCGATCCTTGGTACGCTCAAGCCATACTCATGATTGAAAGCCCTAATAAATTACAAAAATCAAATGTTGGTGCTTATGGCCCTTTTCAATTAATGAAAGATGTAGCACGTTTGTTTGGTTTAAAAGTGAATAAACATATTGATGAACGTGCTGATTTTGATAGATCAGCTTACGCAGCATCTAGCTTAATCAAAAAAATATGTATACCTAAAACAAAACAAATTCTTGATTCTTTAGGTGTCAAAAATTATAAAGAAAACGAATTGTGGTTTAGATTATTGGTGATGCATTCTTACCATGCAGGTGCCGGAAATGTAAAAAAAGCTTTATTTTCATTTAAGCCTCAGGAAGGAGGCATGCCGTTAATTTACACGCTTTGGAGGACAGAAACAAAACAATTTAAATCTGCCTCTCAAAATTATTCTCAATTAGTTTTAGCAGCAATGTTAGAAATTAACGAAAAATTTGGATTAGCACCCCGCCAACTTACTATCCCTAAGATTGATAAGCAAGCTGCGCTTAGATAATCTATTTATAAAAATAGCTCTATTTTTGCTACCATATTTTTTGTAATTCTAGTAAAATTTGGCAGCAATCTAAAAACCATGAAAATATTTGTAATTGAGGACGAAAAATCACTACGCGAAGATATTGTAGAATATTTATCGGAGAATTATTATAAATGTGATGTGGCCGCTAACATACAGATTGCCTTACAAAAGCTCAAAGATAACACCTATGATTGCGCATTAATTGACATAGGACTTCCTGATGGCTCAGGAATTGAAATTATTGAATATATAAAAAATCATAACCCAGGAATGGGAGTTATTATGATTACTGCAAAAAATGCCTTGGAGGATAAACTCGAAAGTTTAAAAATTGGAGCCGATGATTATTTAACAAAACCATTTCATCTATCGGAGCTAAATGCAAGAATATACTCATTAATGCGAAGAAGAAATTTTGGCGGTAAAAATGCCTTATCGTTTGATGGGCTTGAAATAGATACTAGCGAAAAAAAAGTTATTGCTAATGGTTTTGGGTTGCAACTAACAAAAAAAGAATACGATATTTTGGTATATCTAGCCAGTAATCCCACACATCTCATTACCAAAGAAGCATTAGCTGAAAATATTTGGGGAGACAAAGCAGATATGGCTACATCTTTTGATTTTGTATATAGTCAAATAAAAAATCTAAAGAAAAAATTAAATGAAGCTAATTTAAAAAAATATATCAAAGTCGTTTATGGATTAGGATATAAATTTATGGAGTAACCATTTCAAACAAAGTTGAATACTCGATGAAACTTCATACGAAAACTAATATATATACCATTATTGCAACATTACTGTTGTTTTCCTTCGGTATTTTTATAGTTTATCAACTTATTTTATCAAGACTTGATAGAGAAGTAGACAAGCAGCTATTAATTGTCAAGTCAAATGTCATAAAAGAATTAGATGAAGTGGCTGCACCAAACAAACTTTTTTCAAATCAAGGTTATAGTTTCTACATAAAAAAAATTCCAACCCAAACTATTTTTGATAATCAATTTATTGAATATTCAGAAAAAAATCCAAATACTCGAGATATTAATCATGAAACCATCAAGCGATCATTGCGATTTCAAACAACTCCAAAAAAACAAAGTTATGATGTAACAATATCTGTTTCCTTAACTGAAAGGAATAGAATTGGAGATTATATAGCGCTTGTTGTCATTGTTTTTTTATTAATATCCATATTCGTATTATTTATAGTCAACCGTTTAATTTCTACCTTTATTTGGTCGCCTTTTTACGATACTTTGTCAAAAATTAAAACTTGGAACATCAAAAAAAATGAACACCTTGTATTTAAACCAACAAATATTGATGAATTCCATTTACTAAATGATACCGTCAAAGACCTTACTCAGCAAATTCAGGCCGATTATCATAATCTCAAAGAATTTACAGAAAATGTATCGCATGAAGCACAAACTCCATTATCAATCATCAGTTCAAAACTAGAATTGCTGATGCAAGAAACTAACTACAACGAAAAACAACATAAACTCTTAGGACAAACTTATCATGCTACCAAGCGATTATATAAGTTAAATGAAGGTCTCATTTTACTCACTCGAATCGAAAACAAACAATTTGCAGAAATTCATTCTATCAATTTAGCATTAGCCATTGAAGAAAAAATTGAAGTCCTAGAAGATTTTATTGAAGCAAAAACAATTAAGATTGAAAAAATACTTAATACTCAAACTGTAAAAGAAGTCAATTCAGTTTTGCTAACCATTTTATTAAATAATTTATTAATCAATGCAATTAAATATAATTTAGAAAAAGAAGGGCTCATAAAAATCACTTTAGATGAGGATTTCTTTTCTATAGAAAACACCAGTTTTCAAGATAAGATAGATAAACAAATGCTCTTTAATCGATTTAATAAAAATTCAATTTCAGGTTCATTAGGATTAGGTTTATCCTTAATAAAAAAAATTGTTGATTTTTATAATTGGCAAATCACCTACACATATAAAGAGGGAATACATAAATTTAAAATTTATATGTAGTTTAAATGTTTAAACTAAGATATCAACGAATTTCTTTTTAGAATATCTATAAAAACTATCTTCGCAACTTTATAAATATATGCAAACGACTTCTTCTATATGGTATGCGCCACCTGTTTTATCCGAAATAAATTCTTTAAACGAGCAGACATTAGGTGCCAATTTGGGTATTGAATTTACAGAAATTGGCCTTGACTATTTAGAGGCAACTATGCCCGTAGATAATCGGACAAAACAACCATTTGGGCTATTGCACGGAGGAGCCAATGTTGCTTTAGCAGAAACATTAGGCAGTGTTGCTTCGTTACTAGTTATTAATAGAAATTTGTTTATAGGAGTTGGTATTGAAATTAACGCTAACCATATTAAAGCTGTGCTAAAAGGAAAAGTTAAAGGTGTATGTTCTCCCCTAAATATTTTAGGTAAAAATCACATATGGGATATAAAAATATACAATGAATTAAATGAACTCAGTTGTGTATCGCGTTTTACTTGCACCATAATTCCAAAAACAAATTTTACATTACATAAGTCTTAACATTAGATTTTTATGAATTCTACTGATTTAACTTATCAAATAGGTTTAACCCTATTGCATGGTGTGGGTGATGTACTTGCCAAAAACTTAATTGCATACTGTGGGAGTGCGCAACAAGTTTTCAAAATGAACAAATCTCAACTTGAAAAAATACCTGGCATTGGTCATTTTACTGCAAATGCTATCGTAAATAGCAAATCGGTTTTAGAACGAGCTGAAAAAGAAGTCAATTTTCTTGAAAACAAATCGATAAAAGCCCTTTTCTTTACTGATAAAGACTATCCGCAAAGATTGAAAAACTGCGCTGATAGTCCAGTTATGCTGTATTATAAAGGAACTGCTGATTTAAATCTTGAAAAAATTATTTCAGTTGTAGGAACTCGAACCCCATCCTTATATGGGAAACAAATGACTGAACAGCTCATTCAAGATTTAACGATAAGCGGATGTCTTGTTGTGAGCGGGTTAGCCTATGGTATCGATATTTCTGCACATAAAGCGGCATTAGACAATGGATTAAATACTATTGGTGTTTTAGCTCATGGATTAGACCGTGTTTATCCTTCAGTGCATACCCAATATGCTGAACGAATGATAACTCATGGTGGTTTATTAACTGAATTCATTACTGAAACCAAGCCTGACAAGGAAAATTTCCCTAAAAGAAACAGAATAGTTGCTGGTATGTGCGATGCATTAGTGGTTGTTGAATCAAAAAGAGAAGGAGGAAGCTTAATTACAGCGACTATTGCCAATTCCTATAACAAGGATATTTTTGCTTATCCAGGTAAAGCAAGTGATTCATTGAGCGAAGGTTGCAATGGCTTGATAAAATCTAACCGAGCTCAACTCATTGAAAATGCAGCTGATTTATTGTATGCTATGAATTGGCAAGAAACTACACAAGTAAAAAAACAAAAAACAATTCAAATTCCTCTTTTACTTGATTTATCGTCTGAAGAACAAATGATTATTAACGCTTTCGATAATACGCCTAAATTACATATAGATCAAATATGTCAAATTACTAATTTATCAATTAGCAAAGCCTCTACATATATTTTACAATTAGAATTTTCTAATCTTATCAAATCACTACCTGGTAAAATGTATCAATTAAATAACTAATTGATAGTTGAAAAATATCCTAAAATCATCCATTTATCCTAAAAAAATATATGTTAAATAAAAAACCTCATTCAAATACTTGAATGAGGTTTTCTATTAATTTAATACTTTCAATTAATGATGACTAGTTTCAGTTGGTTTTTCATGATGTTCAGAACCTGATTGTTCATGATGACCATGACCAGCCTTTAAATCTCGCTGTTGCTTAATCAATATAGGATCTACTTTTGTTCTATTTTCTTGATCAGAACTATAAACACCTTCATCTAATATGATAAATATAGTGTATGACATAAAAAGAACATAAGGAACCAATACAATATATTTAAAAAACTTAACCTCATGTCCTAAATGCATAAACCACATTACAATAGCAGCTGCTTTAGCAATAGTTAAACCGATAAATAATACCTTTAACCAAAGGGTACCTGACCAACCATGACTCGGAGCCATAGATCCAATAATTAACTCAAACACCGTAATGGCTAACATAATCCAAAACACATTCCATAATGTACGGCGTGCTTTTTTCCCTTCTTCTTCGCTGTGGTGAGCCATGTGCTCGTATGATGGATAATCATCGTGAAATTCAGACATAACAATAAAAATTTAATAATTAATAACTCGTTTATTTTTTGAAAATTAAAGTAAATAGAAAAATGTAAATACAAATACCCAAACTAAATCTACGAAATGCCAATATAAACCTACTTTTTCAACCATTTCATAATGACCACGTTTTTCGTAAGTGCCTTTTAAAACATTTAGAAAAATAATAAAATTAATGACTACACCTGAAAAAACGTGAAAACCATGGAACCCAGTAATAAAAAAGAAATAATTCGCAAATTGAGGTACTCCATATTCATTAACAGTCATATTAGCCCCATAAACAGTTTGCTCTACATAAGTACCTAATTCTTGACTCCAAACATGTCTCAAAGCTCCTGTTTCTGTACCCACAATAAAATGATACCATTCCCAAGCTTGAGAACCAACGAAAGTTGCGCCGCCAACAATAGTCCAAAACATCCAAAGAATTACTTTTTGTTTATCATTTCTATGTCCTGCCTCTACAGCTAAAACCATCGTTACAGAAGACATAATCAATATAAACGTCATTAAACCTACATAAGCCAGAGGCAAATGCTGTTCAACAAATGGAAAATGAGTAAATACATTTTCAGCTTTAGGCCATACATCAGCATATTTATGACGTATAAAACCATAAGATACCAATAAGCCTCCGAAAGTTAAAGCATCGGAGATAAGGAAAAACCACATCATCATTTTTCCATAACTTATACGAAAAGGGGACTGGCCACCATCCCAAGCTTGTTTTGAATCGATTTCAGTACTGTGAGACATAACTTAAATTTACGTTTTAACGATATTTATAATTTTAGGGTACAAGTTTAACGAATATAATACAAAAATAAAAACAAATACACCCACAAAATGTCAAGAAAATGCCAATAAATCGAGCATAACTCTATTCCATGCGTATTTTCGGCACTATATTTACCTTTAATACTATTTTTTAATGTAACTAACAGAGAAATTAAACCAACAAATAGATGTATTAAATGCAAAAAAGTAATTAAATATAAAAATGAACCTGAAGCATTAGACGATTTTCCACCAAAAACAATATTCTTACTGAATAATTCGCTCCAACCTGAATATTGGAAGTAAGAAAATAATATTCCTAAAACAAACGTGATTAACAATCCTAATATAAGACCTATTTTATGGTTTTTTTTTGCCATTTGCAAAGCAAAAATCAATGTAATACTACTAGTTACTATAACCGCAGTGCTTAAATAAAAAGCATTCGGGAGATTAAATATTAACCAATTTCCATTATCTGCCCTAACAACATAAGCACTTGTTAAACCTGCAAATAACATAACTATGCTTATAATACCAACCCAAAGCAGTGGTTTCGATGCTTTTTTTTGAGCTGCTATTAAGTCTGCTTTGTAAGTTGGACTTGGTTTGATTTTTTCTTCCATAATTTTAATTAGATTAAAAATTTATGCCCTATCATGAGAGCCACCTGAACTAATGGTAAATAAATAAATGAACCAAACATCAATTTTCGTGCATCTTCAATAGAACCTGACTTATATAAGCTATATGCTTGCATCACAAAAATCAACCCCATACAACTCACAACTGTTGCAGAAATCCATCCTGTAAAATTAAATACAAAAGGAGTTAAAGCAATAGGTAATAAGGACAAGGTGTACACTAAAATTTGAGAACGTGAGCTTTTATCTCTTCCGCCCTTTGATGGTAGCATGAAAAATCCAGCTTTTTGATAATCTTCATGGCTAACCCAAGCAATGGCCCAAAAGTGAGGAAACTGCCAAAAAAATTGAATACAAAATAACAAAACAGAAAAAAACGTTATCTGACCAAAATTTTCACTAGCCGCTATGGCGCCTATTAAAGTTGGCAAAGCTCCAGGAATAGCTCCAATAAATACTGAAAAAGGAGTAACTCTCTTTAAAGGAGTATATATTAAAGCATATAGAATAATCGAAATAAAACCAATAATAGCGCTTAATGGATTAGTGTATACCCATAATAGGATAGTTCCTAAAATACCAAAAATAGTGCAGAAAAACCAAGCCTCATACACCGATAAATTACCAGTTGGAATTGGTCTTAATTTAGTTCTATTCATCAATT
This sequence comes from Chitinophaga pinensis, assembly GCA_945860225.1. Classification (GTDB taxonomy): domain Bacteria; phylum Bacteroidota; class Bacteroidia; order B-17B0; family Aurantibacillaceae; genus UBA4416. Next base: position 78,489 of record CAMAPT010000013.1, read on the forward strand.
TATCCAGATCTTTTTCGATAATTTGATTAAATCCATTAGCTGCCGCAGTTACAAAAAAGCCTCCTAAACAAATTGCCACTACTTGTTTCCAAGTAAAATCTTCGGCAACAGTAAAAAACGTGATAATAGCAGAAAAGACGACCAAAGCAGAAAGCGTAAACTTGGTTAATTTCAGTAAAGAGGTCATTTTACCATAAATGACAGCTTCTGTTGAGGGATTATGAGTATCTGTTTGCAAAATCGAGTCAAATTTAGAAAATAAATTAGCATTTCCTTAATTGTATTAACCAACTATTTGAACAAATAGTTTACCTATAAAGAAATTCGCAAAAAGTCTTGATTTTGTCAATTAATGTTATTTTTGCCAAAAAATTAAACATGAAATTTCATAAAGAAGGCTACCCTACTCTATTAGTCGCTGTTTTATTTAGTACAATCATTATTAGTATTTCAAAAATTGCGTTCCCAGATTATTCTATTGCTCATTGGTTTGCCTATATCCTATCAGGATTTTTATTAGTAGTGGTTTTACAATTTTTCAGACATCCATCGCGTCAACACACCATTAGTTCCAATGCCATTGTTGCTCCAGCCGATGGGAAAGTGGTTGTTATTGAAGAAACAGAAGAAAATGAATATTTTAAAGACAAACGTATTCAAGTATCCATATTTATGTCTCCAATCAATGTACACGTCAATCGATATCCTATTGCTGGAGAAGTAACCTATGCCAAATACCATCCCGGAAAATTTTTAGTAGCATCATTACCAAAAGCCAGTACCGAAAATGAACGCACCTCTGTAGTCGTTAAACATGAAACAAATGGGCAATCAATCTTATTCAGACAAGTTGCCGGAGCGTTAGCGCGTCGTATTGTTATGTACAGCAAAGAAGGGGATAAAGCTTCACAGTGCGGAGAAATGGGATTTATTAAATTTGGGTCTCGCGTTGATTTATACTTACCTCTGAATGCTAAACTGAACGTAAAAATAGGAGATGTTGTAAAAGGCTCTCAAACTATTTTAGCCGAATTTTAATTATTTTTATTCCCCAATATAATTTGCTATAAAACATAGCTAGTACTTGCTTGTTTTTGTTGTTGTTTTGTAAAAAAAATAGCAACATGTTAGTGAAAACTTTTGGAAGTGCTGTTCATGGGGTTAATGCAACCACCATAACTGTTGAAGTAAATATATCTCAAGGAATAAATTTCTTTCTGGTAGGATTACCAGATAATGCTGTTAAAGAAAGCCATCAAAGAATTGATGCTGCATTAAAAAATAATCAATTAAAAATTCCCGGAAAACAAATTACCATTAACATGGCACCGGCAGATATCCGTAAAGAAGGTTCTGCTTACGATTTAACTATTGCTGTGGGCATATTGGCTGCCTCGGAACAAATAAAAAACGAAGATGTTGGCAATTACATTATTATGGGAGAATTGGCACTAGATGGTGAATTAAGACCAATTAAAGGAACTCTTCCTATTGCAATTAAAGCCAAACAAGAAGGATTTAAGGGATTAATTATACCTGAATCAAATGCCAAAGAAGCTGCTGTTGTAGAAGGGTTAGATGTGCACGGAGTTAAATCGATCAAAGAAGTAATTGATTTTTTTAATGGTAACATCGCGTTAGAAAAAACCACTATCAATATTGAAGATGAATTTTTAACGCGATTAGAAGATGTTGAATTTGATTTTGCTGACGTTAAAGGGCAAGAAAATATCAAACGTGCTCTTGAAATTGCGGCTGCCGGTGGACATAATGTGATATTAATTGGTCCTCCGGGAGCCGGAAAAACGATGTTAAGCAAACGTATGTCTTCTATATTACCACCTTTGACATTAGATGAGTCACTTGAAACTACTAAAATTCATAGCGTGGCAGGCAAAACAACCAAGCAAAATGGTTTAATTACAAAACGCCCATTTCGTAGTCCACATCACACTATTTCTGATGTGGCACTCGTAGGCGGCGGTATGAATGCTCAACCGGGAGAAATATCTTTAGCACATCATGGTGTTTTATTTTTGGATGAATTACCGGAATTCAAAAGAACTGTATTAGAAGTCATGCGGCAGCCGTTAGAAGACCGTATTGTAACAATCTCAAGAGCCCGTTTTAGCGTCGAATACCCTGCTAGTTTTATGTTAATGGCGAGTATGAACCCGTGTCCGTGTGGCTATTATAACCACCCTGAGAAAGACTGTGTATGCGCACCTGGAATAGTACAAAAATATCTTAACAAAATTTCAGGCCCATTATTAGACAGAATCGACTTACATGTAGAAGTTACGCCTGTACCATTCAGTGAACTCAGTAAAACACAACACTCAGAAACTAGCAGAGAAATCAGACAACGAGTTATAAAAGCAAGAGAATTGCAAACAGAACGCTACAAAACAGCAGATGGGATTTATTGTAATGCTCAAATGCGAACCAAAGATTTAAGGACTTACTGTCATTTGGACGAAGCGGGGAATAATTTATTAAAAAACGCCATGGAACGCTTAGGATTATCGGCTAGAGCTTACGACCGCATCTTAAAAGTAGCCCGTACAATTGCGGATTTGGAAAATTCTATAAATATACAACCCACCCATCTTGCTGAAGCAATACAATATCGTAGCTTAGACAGAGAAGGATGGGCTGGATAAAATCAAAAAACTAAATTAAAGCAGCTTTAATAAAATTTACAAATAGAGGATGTGGATTCTCTACTGTACTCTTATATTCAGGATGAAACTGAACACCAATGAAAAAAGGATGAGTCGGAATTTCAACAATTTCAGCTAAATCGGCATTCGGATTTAGTCCAGACAAGACCATTCCTGCATCTTTATATAATTTGATATATTCATTGTTAAACTCATAACGATGGCGGTGACGCTCGTTAATATCTGTTTGATTATATATTTTATGAGCCAGTGTACCTTCAATAATTCTGCACGGATACGCACCCAAACGCATGGTGCCTCCCATGTGAGAAATGGTTTTTTGAGCTTCCAATAAATCAATAACCGGCGCGCTGGTGGCCGGATTCATTTCACGACTGTGAGCATCTTTTAAACCCAATACATTTCTAGCAAATTCAATAACAGCACATTGCATTCCTAAACAAATACCGAAAAAAGGTATATTATTTTCACGTGCATATTTTATAGCTAATATTTTTCCTTCTATACCTCTATTTCCGAAACCTGGAGCAACTAAAATACCCTTTAAACCAACTAATTTTTCAGATATCGTTTCTTCGGTCAAACTTTCACTGTGAATCCACTCCAAATTAACTTTACAATCATTAACAGCTCCAGCATGAATAAATGCTTCAGCAATCGACTTATAAGAATCCTTTAATTCAACGTATTTGCCAACAAGTCCAATCTTCACTTCTTTTTGAGGATTATGAAATTTATCCAAAAATAATTTCCATTTATCCAGCTCAACATCTTTTGGAGAAGGAACATTTAATTTTTTTAAAACAATTTCATCCAATCTTTCCTTTTCCATCAACAAAGGCACCTCATAAATAGTTGAAGCGTCTAATGCCTCGATAACTGCATCTGGAGATACATTACAGAACAATGCTATTTTTCTTCTAATATCATTACTTATGGCATATTCTGAACGGCAAACCAATATATCCGGCTGCACACCATATTCAAGCAACAATTTCACAGAATGTTGAGTAGGTTTTGTTTTTAACTCTCCTGATGTTGCTAAATATGGTAGTAATGTTAAATGGATAACTGTGCAATCATCCCCTAATTCCCATTTTAACTGACGAACTGCCTCAATATATGGTAACGATTCAATATCACCTACTGTTCCTCCAATTTCTGTTATAACGAATTGATATTGGCCTGTTTTTCCCAATATTTTAATACGATTTTTAATTTCGTCTGTGATATGAGGAATAACCTGAACTGTTTTTCCTAAAAATTCGCCTTTACGTTCTTTGTCAATTACAGATTGATATATTCTACCTGTGGTCACATTATTAGCTTGAGATGTTGCCACATTTAAAAAACGTTCATAATGTCCTAAATCCAGATCTGTTTCTGCGCCATCATCGGTCACATAACATTCACCATGTTCATAAGGATTTAATGTTCCCGGGTCAATGTTAATGTATGGATCTAATTTTTGAATAGTAACAGTATAGCCCCTAGCTTGTAATAATTTAGCAAGGGATGCTGCAATAATTCCTTTTCCGAGAGAAGATGTTACGCCACCGGTAACAAAGATGTATTTAGTGTTGATTGACATACAGTTTTTTATAAACTGTATGTAAAGGTAAGTGATTTTTTTTGAATAGGACGAAAGGAATATTCAGTATTTTTTAACGCGTTTCAGATTTAATTTCTAATAAATTCTAATTATTTGTTTAACTCTGAAATCTGTTTAACACAATTCTGAACGTAGTTCCTTTATTCTCTTCGCTGTTAAGAACAAATATTTTTCCATGGTGATAATTTTCTATAATCCGTTTACTTAGAGACAAGCCTAACCCCCATCCTCGTTTTTTTGTCGTGTAACCTGGTTTAAAAACAGATTTATAACGTGATTTAGAAATCCCTTTTCCTGTATCTGATAAATCAATCGCCACACCTTCTGGAATATCAATAATTGTAACTTTAAAATCTCCCTTGCCATCCATAGCATCAATAGCATTTTTGCAAACATTTTCAATCACCCATTCAAAAAGAGGAACTGACAACATTGCCTGAATTTCAGTTTGAGGCATCTCTAAGATAAAATTGACATTTTTAGAGGAACGTTTTTTTAAATAATCAATAGCAGTTTTAACAATTTCGCTCACATCTACATATTCTAAAGTAGGCTGTGATCCGATTTTAGAAAAACGCTCAGTAATCATATTTAAACGCAACACATCCCGATTCATTTCATGAATAACCATTTCATCAACACCACTCGATTTTAAATAATCCATCCAGGCCATTAAAGATGATAAGGGTGTTCCCAATTGATGAGCTGTTTCTTTACTCATTCCAACCCATACCTGATCTTGTTCGGCCTTTCTCGAAATACTAAATAAAATATATGCAATCAAAAGAAATATTCCTATGACTGAAAATTGAACATACGGGTAATAGGTCAGTTGTGTAAGCAATATTGATTGTTCATAAAAAACATAATTCTTATATCCTTTCCCAAAATCAACCTCTATTGGAGCATTTTGTTGCTCCATAGTTTTAATCATCGCCTTTAATTTAACAGGGGTACTAATAGTTAACGAATCAATGTTCCCAATTGCCAATACATTGGTCTTAGTTGAATCTGTATAAATTACAGGAACTGCTGCACTATTAACCGCAACATCTGAAATGAATGATTTTATTAAACTATCAAATACAACTTTAATGTCAGAAAATAATCTACTATCCTTATGGTATAAATAATTTTTCTTTCCTTGATACACATCAATAACAACAGGTGAATACAAAGCTTTCATTACTTTCAATTCATTTTTGATGGCAGCGCTATCATGTATAATTGCTGAATCAAGGTTTCGACTCGCATTAATCCGGTCCTCTTCGTCGGTTAAAATAACAGGAACAGTTGTATTATCTTGCAATACTTTTAAAACAAATTCTGAAACCCCAGCTCCATCTCCACTCAATTCCTTGGTAGCAAGAGCATACAATTCCGCCTTCTTTCGTTCCTCGGTCTGCAATTTTTGAAACAGGTCATTGGTAAATTTAACCAAACCTGCTTTTTTTTGGATAGCTTCTACCCAAAGTCTTACTTTTTTTTCTTCATCGCTCTTAATATCATTAACCAATTTATTGGTGTACCAAAGTGATGTAAAGACAATAAAAATGGCTACCATAAAAAGAATCCATTTCCACTGTTGTTTTCTAGAATAAATATTCATTGATTACTAAAATAGATTTTATTTAACGATACTAGATTTGGAATATTGTTTTTAATTGGCAATAACTCAAACAGATTTATTAAGTTAATCTTGAACATATATCCTTTTAACTCTCGAAGAAATTCCCGTTAATACTTCATAAGGTATTGTTTCCATTGCTTTTGATAATTCCATCAACTGCAAATTCGAATCAAAAATCACAACCTCATCTCCCTCTTCACACTCTACGTCTGAAATATCTATCATACACATATCCATACAAACATTACCAATAGTTTTACAAGCGTTTTCATGAACAAAAACCGCAAAATTACCATTACTCAATTTCCTGCTAAATCCATCGGCATAGCCAATAGGTATAGTAGCTATCTTCATGTCTTTAAGTGCGATGCCACGGCGATTATATCCAATAGTCTCTCCCTTTTTCACATTTTTGATTTGAGAAATTTTGGTTTTAAGAGAACTGATATTTTCCAAATGTTGTTTTTCTTTTTGATTAAAACCTATACCATACATACCAATTCCCAATCTTACCATGTCATAATGCGCATGATTAAAACGGGTAATAGCACCTGAATTACATATATGTTTCAAAATCGAATATCCGACACTCTTTTCTATTTTTTCAACTAATAATTCAAAAATTGAAATTTGATGATTCGTAAATTCATCAAAAGCTTTATCATCACTTGCCACTAAATGAGAAAACACACTTTTAACTTTCAATAACGATTCTTTTTGTAAAAATGAACACAAGTCAGGCAATTGCTCTTCCTCAAATCCTAATCGCTTCATTCCAGTATCTAATTTAATATGCACAGGATATGGTTCAGAAATTGCCTTAGTTTGAAGCGCCTTACAAAATTCATCAGCTACCTTGAATGAATATAATTCGGGTTCCAAATAATAATCAATCAAATCGTCATAGGATGATTCTTCGGGATTCATAACCATAATTGGTAAATGAATACCTGCTTTTCTTAACTCTACTCCTTCATCAGCGTAAGCTACTGCTAAATAATCCACCCTATGATGCTGCAAAGTAAATGCTATTTCCGCACTTCCGCTTCCGTAACCAGTTGCTTTAACCATGCACATTATTTTAGTTTTTTTATCAATTAGAGATCGATAAAAATTCACATTATGCATTAAGCAATTTAAGTTTATTTCTAAAACCGTATCGTGACTTTTTTGTTGAAGACACTTACTGATGCGCTCAAATCCAAAACTCCGCGCTCCTTTTAATAAAATAATGGCATTTTGAAAGTGTAAATTTGGGAGCGTTTTACTGTGAGTAATAAACGATTGGGTATCATCAAAAAAATACGATTCGGAATGAAATAATTTTTTTTGAGAAGAAATCTCTTTTCCAATGCCTACTAAGATATCTATTTCAAATTGATTGATTAATTTGGCGATATCTGTATATAATTCCCAACTTAACTTACCACTTTGTTCGATATCAGATAAAATAACAACTTTTTTTCCCCCGCGATGCTGTTGTTTTTGATGATGCAAAGCGATTCGCAAAGCATGAATATCTGAATTATAAAAATCATTAATTAATACACAATTGTTATTCCCTAACTTCAACTCTAATCGCATGGCAACAGATTGCAACAAAAGCATCCGTTTTTGAATTTCAGACAAAGAGACATTTAAATGTAATAAAACGGCCCAACAGGTAATGGCATTATCAATACTTGCCGTGTCAGTAAATGGAATCTGTATAGATATATTTTCACACTTATACTTAGCGGAAATTAAAGTATGTGCGGTTGAATGATCAATAGCTGTAATTTGAAGTGAGGCCCCGATATTTTTAGAAATTAAAAAAACATTTTCAGGAAGCAACGACAAATGTTTTGATGTTAATGATAACCCATTTACAATAATCGTTTCGCAATCAGTAAACAACTTCCATTTTTCAATTAATTTATGTTCTATGGTTTCAAAACCTTCATCATGCGCAGAACCTAAAGTGGTAAATACGCCAATAGTTGGGCGAATAATATTAGTCAAAAGACGCATTTCGCCAACCTTCGATATTCCTGCCTCAAATATAGCCAATGTATGCTGTTGGTTTAATTGCCAAACGGATAGGGGAACACCCACTTGAGAATTATAACTTTTAGGGCTTCTTGCGATCATGTAATCATCTCTCAATAGCTGGTACAACCATTCTTTAACAATAGTTTTACCATTACTACCTGTAATTCCTAAAACAGGAATATGGACTTGAGAACGATGAGCACATGCTAGTTTTTGAAGAGCTTGCAAAGTATCAGGAACAATCAAAAAAGATATTGTCTCATCCAAACCAATACAGTTTTCAGGAATATATCTAACAATAAATGTTCTTACTCCTTTTTGACACAATCCATAAATATATTGATGAGCATCGTTACGTTCAGTTTCCAATGCAATAAAAACACTATTGATTGGCTCGGTCAACTGCCGGCTATCAATCAATAAATGTTGCACGCAATGATTGTGAAATCCTACTAACCTAGCATTTAAAATATGAGATATGATAGTTGGATTATACAAATTATAAAAAACTTAATTACGACAAAATAAGTGACTTTTAAGGTATTTCCCAATTTTATTCTCAGTAAATACTATTTCATAAAAATGAATTCGTTTCAAAACTATTGAAAACAAAAAAACCATTCCTATTTATATTTAACAACACAAATAAGAATGGTTTTGTATTAATTAATTCCCTCTAAGAGTTTACTAATAGTTTAAATCCTTTACCGTGAATATTTACAATTTCAACTTTAGCGTCATCTTTCAAATACTTTCTAAGCTTGGCAATATACACGTCCATACTCCGTCCGTTAAAGTAGTTATCATCATGCCAAATAGTTTTAAGAGCAAAATTTCTATCTAATACATCATTTTTATGTACACATAACAAGCGCATTAATTGACTTTCTTTTGTAGTTAATTTTTGTTCGGTACCATTGTGAAGCAACACTTGAGTTTCAGAATTAAATGTATATTTTCCAATAGAAAAATTGATATCTGCTACATTATGTACTCGTTGTTTATTACTTCTTCTCAAAACGGCATTTACCCTAGCCAACAATTCTTCCATACTAAAAGGTTTAGTAATATAATCATCAGCCCCGGCATTAAAACCTTCAATGGCGTCTTCTTTCATACTTTTTGCTGTCAAAAATATAATTGGCACCTGCTTATCAGTGACTCTTATTTCTTTTGCTAATGTTAAGCCATCTTTTATAGGCATCATCACATCCAACAACAACAAATCAAATTCCTGTTTGCAAAAAGCATCAAAACCTTTTTTTCCATCTTCAGCCAATTTTGTTTCAAATCCCTTGGCTTCCAAATATTCCTGCAACAAAGTTCCTAAATTAGGATCATCTTCAACCAATAAAATTTGAGTTTTTACATTTTCCATGATTCGTTTTTTTATTATTATACAACTATTTTAATTTATCAATTTAATTTTAAAAGTACTACCCTTTCCTAATTCACTTTCAACACTGATTAAGCCTCCATGTTTCTCAACTACTGCTCTTACGTAACTTAATCCCAATCCAAATCCCTTTACATTATGAACATTTCCCGTTGGTACTCTATAAAATTTATCAAATATTTTGCGTTGATTTTCTTTACTTATTCCAATTCCATTGTCTTTAATACTAATTTCAATGCCTGTTGATGTATCTTCGGTACTGACTGTAATTTTCGGATTTTCGCTTGAATACTTTATAGCATTGTCAATCAGGTTAAAGATAATATTCGTTAAATGTACTTTATCAGCCTGCATGATACAATGTGATGCGTCTAATTCTTTTGTGATATTACCATGACGTTGATCAATAAGTAATTGGGTATTTTGAATTGCTTGTTCAATTATCTCATGAATATTTACTTGGCTAAGTTTTAATTTGAATTCACCTTTATCCAAAATCGATGTTTGTAAAATACTCTCTACCAAAACACTTAATCGCTTATTTTCATCCCTAATCATCTTCAAAAAACGTTGTTGTTTTTCTGGAGTTTGAATGATAGTTTGATCGTTAAGCATTTCGGAGGCTAAAGAAATTGTACTTATAGGCGTCTTAAATTCATGGGTCATATTACTTATAAAATCATTTTTAATATCTGATAGTTTTTTTTGTCTGGAAATGGTAGCAATTGTATAGTAGAAAGCAATAATTAAAATAAAAATAACCATTGCTGACAAACCCAACATAATCCACATGGTTTTCAATAAATAATTTTTTTGATTGGGAAACGAAACTGTCAAATATTGCGGAGTCACAAACACATTGTTTGGCGATAAATTTATTTTGATAGAACAACAGCCTGAATCACAATCTTTCTGTGCTTCTTTATAATTAATATTGCCCTTATTAGCTGATAATTGACTCGATACAGAATAAACAAATTTAGCCTCAATACCTTCATTCGATAATTCCTGACGCAAAATACTATCCAAAACTAAAGAATCTACCTTGGGTTTATAATCACGATATACATTTATACTAATCAATTCATCAAATAAATCATTTACAATTTCTTTTTTAGTTTGAAATAACTCGTCCCTTAAACTCGCCATACTCTTTGACGTGGATTGAGAGGAATTTAATAATTCATATGGCAAAAAATAATTTTGACTATTGAGGGAATCTCCGGCAAATTCTTTTTGGGACATCTTACTAGTAATAACTCCTGATGAATCAGTACTTAATTCTTCGAAAATTCGAACTTGAACATCATTTCCACTCGGATTACTCATTGTTACTAAACCTGGTTTAGTAATGCGTACTCCCTGCTTTCGTAATTTAATTTTTTTAGCAATTTTATTGGCCGTAGCAATTTTTTCGAGCTTATTTGAAGTTGATTTTAAAGCATCTTTTACTGATCTCTCAAATTCTTCTTCCTTTAACGTTATTGAACTTTTAATCCAATAAATTTGAACAGCAATGAGCGCTACAAGCGCAACTCCAACCAACACGGATATAATACCTAAATTATACTTACTCATTATTAACAAATGTAATAAAGTAAATGATTGATTTTTAGAACAGTTAACGTTTTTTAACGGCAACTATATTTCTCTAACTGGCACAAATGAATATCAAATTTTGACTAATTTCTGTTCACAATAACATAGCCAAATTATTACTTTGTCACTCAAACATAAATCCATTTGAAATAATGCCTGCATTAAAACCTGTTATAAAATTTCCATTGGGGTTATAAATTTCAATTTTTGATTTTTGCACAAAATCAATCGCATCGGCAACATAAATTGAATAATCAATAGGATTCAAACCAAGTCCATAATAACGTTTATTACCCTGAGGAATCAATGGAGAAACTGGCAAAGACGTTGATTTAATAGGCTGTTGATAAACCCCATTGTTTAAATAATAAAGAGTATCTCTAGTTTTATTAATACATAATTTATTTCGTGACTGATGTGACGTGAACATAAATTGTTGTTCTATATTCAAAGTAATTGGATTAAAACGAATCAGTCGACCTGACTGATTACCGGTTGAACTGCCATTAGCCAATACCCATAATTTTGAATAACGGTCAACCACTATACTAGACACTCCTTCGCCAATGTATAAACTATCTACTATGATATCTGTAGAGGTATTCATGACGTAACAATATCCAGAATTCGGATTTGTAATAAAAGCTTTATCGTATACTAATGCCATCTCCTCCGTTCCGTTAAAACATGCAACAGAACCTGTGATAGTAGCCGTATTTAAATCAACAACTTGAATCGAATTAGCGTATAAATCACTAACATAAGCCTTATGATAAGATATAGGTAATAGATAACGTGGCGAATTGAATCCACTAATAACGTTAGTTTTAATAAAATTACCGGTATTAACCACCACAATTTTATTCGAATTATTCATCACAATATAATAGCTATTATTATACTTCGTGATGCTTTGACAAATATTACCCAAAGCAGCAGAATTATTTTGCTGACTGTAATAATTTTCAACAACTGTTTTTGAAATTGGATCATATAGGGAAATTGTACCTTCCCCCCAACCAAAATTTCCTTCATTCGTAATTAATACCTTATGATCTGTATTAATGGTAACTGAAGTTTTTAATGGAGTTTGAGGTTTATCTCTCACGCATGAAGCCAATAAACTCATTACCAAGATCACCAAACAATATTTCACATGTTGTTGTTGCATTTCAAGTTATTGTTTTTCAGCGATAGATAAATCAAAATAGAAAATTAAAATGCCACCTGTTTTTTAAATAATTTATTATACTTCAAAGTAATACCCACTTCATAATTTCTTAAAGGCATCGGTCTATTTGGCATCACTGTGTAATTACTATTCAATAAATTATTGATGTTACAAAATAATTCACCAAAAAAAGTTTTAAATGCATATTGATATGAGCATCTAACGTTTATCAAATAATATGGATTAAGCCATTCTGTATTATCCGTTGTAGTGAAACGATATCCTGTGTAGGTTTGATTAAATAAAATCATAGACGTTTTATACCGAATCAAAAAAGTGTATTGGCCATTGTATCGGGGAGTAAAAATCAATTGGCGTCCTAAGGACTGGTCATTTTCACCTAAAGTTTTTTGATTGGTTGATAAGACATACGAGGTATGGAGTGTAGACTGCAGCAGCCAGTGTTTGTAGGAATAAGATAATTCCATTTTTGTATCCGTACCTCTGCTATAAACTTCAGCTACATTTCTTGGGCTCCAGTATGAATATTCCCCAGGAAGCCATATAATCCAATTGGTTGTTCGACGATTAAAATAATTGGCTTCGGTTAGTAATTTAATTTTTTTAAACTGATACGCTAATTCAATACCACCATCAACTTCATAGCCATATTCCGATTTAAGATTGGGATTGCCCCCGGGATTCCAATATAAATCATTTAAAGTTGGTTGCCTATATGATTTATTAGCGTTAACCTTAGTAGCAACATGTTTAGTCCACTGACAAAGTATACCGGTATTTCCTGTCAACGGAATCGCTATTTGATTTGCGAGTTCTTTGCGAACTCCCATATTAAAAGTTACTCGTGACTGAAACATACTTAAACGATAACCAGCAAAAAATGCCAATTTATTTAATTGATGAGCAAATGTGGCGTCTTTTTGTTCCTGCGTCAAATCTTTTTTATATGCGCCTGTTTCAAATGAAGTTCCATTTATACTAAAACTAAATAGTTGATGACGATTAGTGTATTCTAAATCTCCTTCAGCAATTAAAGTCTTTATAGGACTTTTACTATATATGCCTTGCAAACTATCGGTATAATTTAGTTGATCATCAAAATATCCTAAACGAATGCTTGTTTTTATTTTTCTTCGGTGATAATTCCAATCAGCATTCAATTTCAAATTTTTATCATCCTGATATTGTTTAGCGGGTAACAAAGTGAATGAAGGTAAATACCTATTCGATTCGTTATACCATAATCGCACGTTCATTATTTGATATTGATTTAACTTAAATGCCAACTCTTGTAATAATCCTTTAACTTGATAATTTGCATGAGACATTTTTTTTAGCGAGTACATCTTATCGTTTACATCTTTATACGCATAATTATTTTCTGATTGCGTAAAAAACAAATGCGTATTAGATGTTATTTTTCCGTAACCCAATATAATATTTGAAGCCATTTTTTTTGTTCCATAACTACCAATGCTTGTCTGTAAATTTGTTTTTATGCCCTGATTAAATAAAGGTTTATTGGTTAAATGAATACTACCACCCATTGCTCCGCTGCCCCATGCAGCGCTCCCTCCACCATATTCCAAAGAAATATCATTAAAAAACATCGATGGAAGTATACTCAAATCCATTTGACCCAACAAAGCATTCTGAATATTTAGACCATTCCATAGAATTGCTGTATGACTTGCATTTCCTCCTCTCATACTTGTAGTGGCTATATTACCCTGTCCGTATGATTTTACATGTATAGTTGATTGATTGGCTAATAAATCTGATAATGAAGAGGTAGAGTAACTTCCTAAAATAACCGAATCTATATGAATATTTTTTTTAGAAGACATGAGTTTTTCATATCTGGTTCCTGTAATCGTAATTTCCTTTAATCGATATAAGCCTGTATCTCGATTTTGGGATTGCATAGAATTAAACAATGACAAAATACTTATAATCAGACCGATCACTCGCCTGATGCAGGTATTAACGTATATATAATTATGACTCAAATCTCTTTTCAACCATTATGTAAAATCAGAGAAAAACGAAAAAACAGCATCATAGATACTTGCTGTTTTTTGATTCGCTTTTGTTTCCCCGAAAGCTTCAAAACGCTATTTGGCAGGTCTTCTGACTCGTCCTTGTTTTTAAACCTTCCCATCTCAAAACAGATAGTGGCATATCTTAAAAACACTTTTTTAGGACTTACAGCAGCGGGCACTGTCCATGAATTTCACATGGTTCCCTTTTAATTTCAGATAAAAAAACTATATCTTAAAACCAAATTGCAAAACAAATTTACTCATAAAAAACAAAAAACGCACATGAAACCAATGTGCGTTTTTAAATTCATTCTTTTTTCGCCTTTATCTATGTTCCTGCTAAAATTGACCAATCAATATTTTCAGGATGTTCTTCAGGCTTTATGCTCAATACCGGAACTTTCGCATGATGAATAACTTGTAATGAATAGGGTCCAATAAAGAATCCACTTAATTCAGCATCCTGATCTGTCATAATACTAATTAAATCACCATTGATTTTTTCGCAATACTTAACAGTAGATACTGCCCTATTTTTAACATTCATTTCCAATTCGATATCGCAAATAACCCCCATATCACTTGCCAATTCAGAAATTTGATGAAGTATCAAATTAACTTGCTCTGATTTCGGTTCTTCTACTTCTGACAATAAGCCTAAAACATAAACATGCGCATTAAATTGCTTGGCTAATTCAAGCGTATAATTCACTTTTTGTCTCGAATGTTCTGATGTGTCTATAGGTAAAACAATTTTCTTGTATCCAAATTTTTCTGCTCGTTCACTCATTGTCATAACCGGACAAGGACTTTTGGTAATAACCTTTAAAGCATTACTTCCAATCGTTAAATCCTCCCATGCAGTATAACCATGAGTACCCATTACTATTAAATCAGCTTCCAATTCTTCAGCAATGTTCACAATTTCAGTTGTCGGATTTCCTGAATTAACCACCGTTGTCACATTTACAGCGTATTCTTCTCTTATATCTGCAGCTAATTCTTCTAATTTTTTCTGAACAGCATCTGATGCCTTTTCGATATTGTCTAATGTAATACTTGGTGTAAATACATTAAACTTTTCCCAATGTTTAGTAATCACATGAACTAAAAACACCTCTCCTTTCGTATATTTAGCTAAAAACGCTCCATGTTTAATGGCTAAATAAGATGTTTCAGAAAAATCTGTGGTAATGATAATTTTATTTGTTTTAAGATGAAGCATATCTATTTTATTTTTGTTTCGTAAAGTTAATCATTTTTTAGACTAATTTAGAGCTATAACAGGTGATAAATATCAAGTTATAAGGTGACTCCATTCATTAAACAAAAATCTGCTTTTCTTTTTACATCTCTTTTTTTATTCGATTGGGTTATGTTACTTTGGGGCGTTGCAAGGATTATTTACAATTTCTTGTTGGTTTATTTGAAATAAAAAATACATGACACCAAAATTATATATTGTTCCTACACCCATCGGTAATCTGGAAGACATGACCTTTCGAGCGATTTCTACTTTAAAATCAGTTGATTTGATATTGGCAGAAGACACTCGAAATACAATTCATTTATTGCGTCATTTCAATATTGAAAAACCTTTACGTTCCTACCATGCACACAATGAACATCAGACTGTTCAGCATATTGTAAGTATGATTACCAATGAAAAATCGGTAGCGCTAGTATCTGATGCTGGAACTCCCGCTATTTCAGATCCTGGTTTTTTATTAGTGAGAGAATGTATTAAGGAAGGCATAATGATTGAAACACTGCCTGGCGCAACAGCTTTTGTTCCTGCGTTGGTAAATAGTGGCTTACCATGCGACAATTTTGTATTTTATGGTTTTTTGCCTCAAAAGAAAGGAAGACATACTAAACTTTTATCTCTAAAAGAAGAAACTCGTACGATGTTGTTTTACGAATCCCCATTTCGATTAGTTAAATTATTAGAAGAATTTAAAGAATATTTGAGTGGTGACAGACAAGTATCTGTGTCGAGAGAATTGTCAAAAATTCATGAAGAAAATGCTCGCGGAACGGTAGATGAACTTATTACCCATTTTAAATCAAAAACTGTTAAAGGAGAAATTGTAGTTGTGTTGGCCGGAAAAAATGATTAATTGTTTATCTCTGAATGAGATATATGCTGAGGAAATACCAATGTAAATATGGTTCCTTTATTAATTTCTGTATCAAATGAAATGGTCCCTTGAAACGAAACAACAGCATTTTTAACAATGGCAAGACCTAATCCAGTACCTGTAGATTTGGTTGTAAAATTAGGCGTAAATAACTTTTGTTTCACTTCATCAGGAATACCGTTTCCGTTATCTTGAATAGTAATTGTAACTGTATTACCCAATGAATAAGCATTTATAATAATCTGTCCTTTTCTATCTTCAGGAATCGATTGCTCTGCATTTTTTAAAAGATTAGTGAAAATTCTCAAACACTGTTCCTTATCTGCCAAAATAAATAAGTCTTTTGATGCTTGTAATGCCAACTCACAATGAGTTCCTTGCTGAAATAATCGAGTTACATTTTGCAATACATCTGTCAAATTCACAACCTCTAAAACCGGATTAGGCAATTTAGCAAAATTGGAAAACTCTGTGGCTATATGCGACAAAGTATCTATTTGCTCAATCAACATGAGCGATACTCTTTTAACCTTTTCATTAATATCATCCGGATGTGATTCTACAACTCTCTGCAAATGCTGTATGTTTAATTTCATCGGTGTTAAAGGATTCTTTATTTCATGAGCCACCTGCTTGGCCATTTCACGCCAGGCACTTTCCCGCTCCGATTGCGCTAATAGCTGAGAACTTTTATCCAACTTAATAAGCATATTATTGTATTCTGCCACTAATTTTCCAATTTCATCATTAGATTCCCAGTGCAACGATTTGTTCAATTTACCAAATTGGATATTAGATATTTGTTGTTTAATCATTCTTAAAGGCTTAGTCAACAAATCAGATACTAATAATGCGATAATCGTTGTAACAGAAAATAAAATTGCATAAATATTTATCAGCGTGGTTAAATAGGCCGTCAATTCTTTTTCCAAATCTTTTTGTCGCGAAAAATAAGGTAGATTAAGATACCCTAATAATTTGTTTTGTTTGCTATAAAATGGAACATAAGCTGACAAATAAGCTAACTCGCCGATTTGTTCTTTTTGCGTATAATTAACATTCATCCCATTTATAAAATTCATATAAGCACCCGGATTCATAAGGTTAGATACCAAGCCCTGTGTATAAATAGCCGGTTGAGAACTTGCATACAATAGTCCTTTTTTATCAAATAATGAGATATCGCTGCCAAAAAGTTGTGAAAGTTTTTTCAATTTAAAAGTCGCCAGATCTTTATAAAAGGGATCTAAAACATCTTGCTCACCTATAGTTTGTTCCAATTCTTTTAAAACGGAATTCGATTTTAAAATCAATTCTTTTTGATTTTTCAACTCAAATTGCTTATTCACCACCCATATTGTTCCTATAACTGCAATGGTTAATGAGGCGATAACAACGGACACCAAAATAAATTGGATACGTTGATTCAATGACGAAAATTGATAGTTTCTCTTAATAACTAATGCATCAAACCAAACAGCCAATAACACGAGTAAAGAAAAGAAAATAAATAAATATGAATTAGAAGTGAATTTTTCCCAAATACCGTATGCTTTATCTGTAATAATAACTGTCGTGTTTTTTTGTGGATGATATAAAAAATGTCGATAAGCGTCATTCATCAAAACATCTAATGGGCTTTTATTGATAAATAAAGGATATTGGTATTCTCCAAAGTTTTGCAATAGTTTATTAGACTCATAAACAGCATAAGAAATTTGTCTCGATTCAATTTTATTTTCCAAAGATTTATCGAGCAATAAATCAGGGAAAGCACCTAAATTAACGGCCAATTTAGGTTCCATCTGTAAAAACAAATGCACTGTTTTATAAGGATGATAGGTGTCTTCGATGTCTATTTTAGCAACGTACCGCATCGTTTTTTTTTCCTTATAAACAAAATATAAATCCTTGCAAAGTGAAGGACTACCGCATTCTTCGATTTGATTTAAAAAATAATCTTCGTTTAAATACATTGGATTTAAATGCATAAAAACAGGTGTACAGTCGTGTTTAAACAAAGACAAAGTGATGTCATATCTTTCAAAATAACCACTGAAATTTTGTTGTCGTAAAACCTGCTCAATCTGACTACTGTTTTGAGTTCCCGATGAAATTAATGTTTTCAATAACTCATTTTCCCTGATCGATTTACTGATTTTATTGAATTCATGCTCAGCAATGATGTCACGGCTGTCGGATAAATTCAAAGCCAATGCCTCAAAAGTTTGCTTTTTGTTAATGGATTCAAATTTGTGAAACAAAAAAGAAACCGTGAATGCATTCATTAAAATAATACTTCCAACACCCAAGAAATGACGCGATACTTGGCGAGTTTGTAAAAAAAATGAAACCAATAATAAAGGAAGCGGCCAAAAATAATCGAAAAGGTCTTTATCTACCGATGTATCGTATCGATAGACGAAACCCAAAGCCAACATTACTATGAAACAAAAAATTATATAATGAATTAACTTACCTTCAAATAGAAAAATGACTTGTTCCGTACATTTATAAAAAGCAAATAACAATAAGCCTACCGAAAAAAATCCGATAAAACTATATATACTAATATTGAATAAGTCATTGATATTGTATGAGATTGTAGAGTTGTTAACTAAACTGTAAATTAAAGTGCGAATTTGAGTTGAAAAAACAACAAAAAGTACAGTATACACTACTATCAGATAAGGTAATCGCTGAGTTTTATTGGAGTCATTAAGTTTATTTATTCTTGAAAATAGAATTGCTAAACTAAATAGCATGATGCTATTTATAAGCACATCTCCCAAAGAAGAAAAATAAAATGAAGATGCATCAGCAAATAATTTAGGGTCATATAATAGATGATTATAAATACTAACAGGAACTTTCATATATATCATGATCGTTCTTGAAACCAAACAAAACAAAGAAAAAACTAAAATCAAATAGAATTTATGTTTAATTTTTTGTCGTAAAAGCATATAACTCGATATCAAAAACATCACATAAGCGAGTAGATACCACAAGCTACTCCAACTGCTTATTCCATGATTAGCATATAATGCATTGAGATGACCTACTTCAAACAACGTATGTCCAAATTTAGATTTGATGGCATAACCAGCATCTTGAATTGGAACAACTAACTTGGCATAAAGAGGTAAATGAAACCACTCACTAAACTGATTTTTTAAATAACGATTTTCAAAATCATATTCGGTTTTAATGGCTATTAATGCCTTTATGGTGTAATTATGAGGCCGTGTTATTTTTTGTTGAATGGCTTCATACCATCCATTTCTCATTTTAATTAATTCAACCTGTTTTTCTTGGTTATTTATCTGTAAATCAATAGTTGGTTGATTATCTGACCAAAAACATAAAGTATCTCGTCGATACACATAAAGTGCGATTCCTTCTTTTCGATACAAATTGACAAATACATGCTGATATTTTACAAATAACGCATTTGGAGTCATCTTTTTTAAATCAGTGGATAATTCATTCACATAATTTTCTGCCGTGGTTTCCTTCTGATGAAGAGCAGCTTCTGTATCTTGAATTATATGGACATGTGATATAGATGCTGAAACGACATAATAGCCTAACAATCCCATCACAAGGCTTATTATAAATCCAGCATATATTTTTAGATAGTGTCGATTCATAAAATATGAGTAACAATGTAATATTTTTTTAGAAATCAGCGCAAATTCTAATGTTATAATAAATTAAAAAGCCCCTTGCAATGTATTGCAAGGGGCTTTAATAATCGTTGAACCTTTCTAATCAACAATCAATCGTGCCGAATAGAGATTCATTGGTGAATTTACATTAATCATGTAAATACCTTTGGCCAGGTATAATTTCTCTAAATCTAATTTGGTTGTTAATTGACCATTGTCTGCATTTAATTTAGAAGATTGGTAAACTAATTTACCGTACATATCATATACCTCTACAACAAATTCCTTTTCAATTGTATTTAATAAATCTAAATTAAATAAGCCATGAGTCGGATTTGGATAGATATTTAGAGATGGTATTACATCCAACGGTTTATCCGGAGAATTGCCAGATTTTTCATACAACCCACAACCAATGCGGCCAACATTAACGGTTACTGTTTGTGTATTTGTCATGCCGCAAACATTTTTAGCACAAACTGTATACGTTGTTGTACCAAACGGAGTAACTGTATAATTTTGGCAAATAGTAGTAGGACTTGGATAAAGAACGGTATTAGTATTCATCA